>JAYUMV010000184.1:0-27070 GCA_043762265.1 Chthonomonadaceae bacterium
CTGATCGGCTATGTCCTGTTCTTTGTGTTCGGCGTTCTATTGTTCAAGGCGATCGGCTTCGACATCATGCCTTTCATCACGACGGCGGGCGTAATAGGGCTCGCCATCGGGTTCGGGGCGCAGAAGCTGGTCAAGGATGTCATCTCGGGGTTCTTCATCATTGTCGATAACGTGTTCGTCGTAGGCGATACGGTCTCTATTGCGACGGTGACGGGACAGGTGATCGAGATGGGCATGCGGGTCACCAAGATCCAGGACGCGGCCGGTAAACTCTACATTCTGTCGAACGGCGATATCGGCACGGTCACCAATCTCTCCCGCAATCCGGTAGAGGATTTTATCGAGGTAACGGTCGCGCCAGCGGCGGATCTAGGCAAAGTCTATGAGACCATCAATACGACCGGCAAGACGCTCTTCGCGCAGATAGACACACACCATCTGAAAGCGGCGCCTCATATTCTGGGCATCTCGGCGTTCAATGCTACCGTCGTCACGTTACGGGTCGGCGTCACGTCCGACCCGCGCGATCTTCCAGCGGAACAGATGCGCGTTCGCGCCGCCGTGCGCGATGCTCTGCTCACCGCACAGATTCCTCTTGCCTGACCCAGCTTTCGCAGACTCAAAAAAGATCCCGGAATTTCTTCCGGGAACCTAACCCCCGTCCCCTTCCCGAAACGGGAAGGGGCGCCCTAACAAGGAACGACCGAATAGCACTTAAGTTGTCGGTGGAGCAGGGCGAAATCAGGCAAAAAAGGTCCCGGAATTTCTTCCGGGAATGAGAAAGGGGAGGCAAGTAACTTACCGAGGGGGTTGTTCGTGGATAGACGAGAACCCTCGGTATTCGGCCCCACCAAAAGATATAGGAGAGCAGACGAGGCAAGTGAGTTGAAGAGGGAGTCATTTTCAAAGATAACCCTCTGCATTCGGCCCCATCACTCCATTCGACGACGTGGGCGGAGATTTGGTTTCATACTCCGCCCCTATCCGTGAGTCTACAGGCGATTCGCGGCGAACTGACGCATGACTTCCGGAGCCGAACTGTCGAATCCGACGACATCGAGCATGCCCGCGTCGTTCGGATCGGCGATGGTAAAGCCGTTCGATACCATTCCGACCACGACCAATCGCGCCGCGATCCCGGTCTGCTGCCGATACTCGTGCAGTGCTTGGGCCGGATGCACCTCGCCGTGCCAGGTCTCACTATCGGTGTAGACTACGAACGTGTCGGCCAGAACCCGATTCGTCAGCGCCCAGCGCATCGGCAACGAGCAGTCGGTGCCTCCGAAAGGCAGTCCGCTGGTCCTCTTCACGACCTGATCCAGCCGCTGGTTGCGGGTGAACGCAAGAGGCGTCATCTTGTCGCAGAACGCCACGACCTCCACCTGTGGCTCGACCTTGTAGGTGACCATCGCCATCGCCGCCGCGGCCTCACGCGGCGTCAGTCCCGGCACACCGGCGACCTGCCCCATGCCCATCGAGCCGGAGACATCGAGCGCGAGCACCCAGCGTCCGCCAGCGCTCTCGACATTCCCGAACGACAGATAGAAGGCCCGATCCAGCGCCTCGATGACCTGTGGCACCACCTTCCAGTCGCTGCCACCGCGCACACTCTGGCCGGTGCGGTAGACGGTCAACGCGGAGAGCAGTTGAATGGGATGGATACGCGCCCGCTTCAGTTGCTCGGCATCGGTCAGGCGGTCGGTGATCGCCTTGACCTCCTCCCAGGCCCCCTTGCGCGGGATTCCGACACGCGACAGGTTCACCAGGTTACGGATCAGGAAGGTCAGTCCGGCATGCGGCAGAACCGCTTCCCAGACCAACTTGCCTCGCTTCTCGGTCGGGACCGCCTCCATCGGCAACGCATATTCACGGACAAGCGCCGCAACCTCTGCTTCGGTCGTCGCGTTCTGCACCCGCTCGAAGGCCCAGAGGGTGCGCAACACAGGATCCGGGTGGGGATCCGCGCCCACGCCTTCCCAGCCATCCACAACCCAACGATAAATCGCATTGCGCACGGGGTCCGTGGTTTTCGGGTGGGCCAGGCGCAGGAGATCCCGGTGGGACCAGCCGTCACGCTGGCGGTACTTCACGACCTGATTGGCGAGCGCTGCGCTGTTGGGCTGCCCCTCATACCAGCGGGCGATTCCCTCGCGGAGCCCGCGTCCCCAGCCGCGCATTCCGTTCACATACTCGGCAAAGTGGAACAGATGGGTGCCGATACGCGCCACCTTCGGCAAGGCGTCCAGCGCGGCCCGACGAGTCGGGTCGTTCCCATACGCGGCGCACATCGCCAGTGCAAAGAGCGCCGGGTCGTTGCGAGGCGCGCGTCCGGTATCGGAGACTTCGACGATCTCTTTCACCGTGCGCAGACCGTCCGCCTGAAGGCAGCGCCGAACCGCCTCAGCGTTCTCCAGAGTCAGCTTCGGCTCACTGGCGTAGTACGACCCACCCTCACTGCCGAGGATCAGGAAGCGCGCCAGTCGCGTCCAGTCGTTGACGGCCCAGGCGTATCCGCCCGCCGAGTTGGCAACCTGTCCCGAATTGGGGATCGGCAGGGACTGCGGGGTCTTATTCCGGTTGAAAACATTGCTATAACGCATCGTTGCGTCTCCTTTCGGCCCGATAGTTCTTTCGATCAGGCAAGTAAAATCATACGTCTCACTCTTTCGAACCGAGAACGCAGACAGGGGAAGCAGGAATCGAACCCGCGCCTTTCAGTTTGGAGCCGAACATTCTCCCATTGAACTATTCCCCCACACAATCGCACACGGAGAGTAGAGGGATCGAACCTCTTCCCCCTTTCGGGGGGCCAGACATTAGCAATGTCGCCGCTTCCCACTCGCGCAACTCTCCAGTATCTTCCGCACACACTGCCCGGGCCGGATTCGAACCGGCGACCCTCCGCTTAACAGGCAGATGCGCTACCGCTACGCTACCAGGCAATACCTTCTCTTCGTCGCAAACATATATCTCTGCCGGACCGGAGACTTGAACTCCGAACCACTCCCTTATAAGGGAAGCGCTCTGACCGCTTGAGCTAGTCCGGCCCATGTCCCACAAAACAAAACCCACCGCCCAAGGTTCGGGGGTGGGAAGAGACATCGTGTCTTGTTGTCAGACTCTGCTAGTCCGGCACACGCCCTCTCCCACTCCGTCCTCGATTACTATTGCTCTGCTGCCACCCGCTCTCCAAATTATTTATACGACGGCTGTCTCCTGCATTCAGGCGTATGAAAGCGATCGCGATCTCCATCCGTTCTACGGACGTGCGCTCACTCTGCCATCGGTTCAGTTGTCGTGTCTGGAGTTTCAAGGCTTTGGACCTTTCGGGTCTTATCGTTCTTTGCCCTCAGCGGGCGTTCCAATGAAGATGACAGCGCTCCCCTCAGAAGAGTTGCACTCACGCAGAAAAAATTTAGGACGGCTGTTTACGGGGGATTCGACAGAGGCGTGAACAAGCGATGGATTGACACCGAGTAGTCGCCGGGCTAAAGCCCTCCGCTGGAGGCGCAACGCGCTAAATACCCGCTAAAGCGGGCACAAATGCCTGGCTTTTCCCAGAGAAGGTTCCTCTGAATCTGGTGTTATTTCGTGCGATGTGCGAAGAGCTAGCAGCTATATCCTGCTCCCGTTTACAGGCAGCGTACGTGGCCCGCTTTAGCGGGTTTTTGGCCGCAGGCCTCTAGCGCAGGGCTTTAGCCTGGCGACTTCGGAGGGAAGGAGCGCTTTGCCCGATGACGGTGTACCTCCATAGGCGCAGAGAGTATACAGCCACTTCTGGGACGGTGCCATATGACAGGGTTTTGACGGGTGGAGGACGTTGTGTTATACTTCGTCTCAAGAGAGCAAAAGATAAGGCGGGGATGCGATGAAGCGTTTTGTGCTGGCATTGGATCAGGGGACGACGAGTTCGCGGGCGATCTTGTTCGACACATCGGGCAAGGTCTGCGGGGTGGAGCAGCAGGAGTTCCCGCAGCACTATCCGCAGCCGGCCTGGGTGGAGCATGCGCCCGAGGATATCTGGACGAGCCAGACGGGCGTGGTCGAAAAGCTGCTGCGGACGCAGAATGTCGAGGCGTCGGAGATCGCTGCGATCGGCATTGCCAACCAGCGGGAGACGGTCGTGCTGTGGGAGCGGGAGACAGGGCGTCCGGTGGCGAATGCCATCGTGTGGCAGGATAGGCGTACGGCGGAACTGTGCGAGCAGTTAAGAGCGGACGGTTACGAACCCCTCTTCCGTGAAAAGACTGGCCTGCCGCTCGACCCCTATTTCTCCGGCACCAAGATCCGCTGGCTACTCGATCATGTTCCCCATCTCCGAGAACGCGCGGCGCGCGGCGAGATCGCGTTCGGAACGGTGGACTCGTTTCTCTTGTGGCGCTTGACAGGGGGACGTGTGCATGCCACCGATGTCTCCAACGCCTCGCGAACCTTGCTCTTTAATATTCATACCCGGCAGTGGGATGAGACGCTGCTGGAACTGCTGGGAATTCCGCGTGCGCTGTTGCCGGAGGTGAAGCCGAGCAGTCATCTTTACGGGGAGACAGAGGCTGCGCTGTTCGGAACTTCGATTCCGATCGCGGGGGTGGCGGGCGACCAGCAGGCGGCGACATTCGGGCAGGCCTGCCATAGGCCCGGTATGGCGAAAAACACGTATGGCACGGGCTGCTTTCTGCTGATGAATACAGGGCCTGTGCCGCAGACATCAAAGCACGGACTGTTGACGACGGTCGGCTGGGAGTTGGATGCGGACGGTGATAAAGCGTATCCGCCCATGACCTATGCGCTGGAAGGCAGCGTCTTTGTAGCGGGCGCGGCGGTGCAGTGGCTGCGGGACGAGCTGCAGATCATCCGGCACGCCTCGGAGATCGAGGAGCTGGCGGCTTCGGTGCCGGATAGCGGCGGCGTGGTGTTCGTCCCGGCGTTTGTGGGGTTGGGCGCACCCTACTGGGATGCGGGAGCCCGTGGCGCGCTTTTCGGGCTGACACGCGGTACGGGGCGAGCGCATATCGCCCGCGCCACCCTGGAAGCCGTCTGTCATCAAACGCGTGATGTGCTGAACGCCATGCGCGCCGACAGCGGCCTCGCTATTTCGGAGCTGCGGGTCGATGGGGGCATGACGACCAACGACGCTCTGCTGCAGATGCAAGCGGATCTGCTCGGCGCCACCGTCATTCGACCGGCCGTCACCGAGACCACCGCGCTTGGCGTGGCCTATCTCGCGGGCCTCGCTGTCGGCTTCTGGCACGACACCGCACAGATCACCGCTCAATGGACCGCAGAGGCGGCCTTCGCGCCCCGCCTCAGCCTCGACCAGCGCGAGTCGCTCCGCGCCGACTGGCATCACGCCGTCGCCCGTGTCCGCTCGGAAACTCCCCTCTAAAGATTGCGCAGCAAAGGATCGATGTCGCTGCCTTCCACCATTGCCAAGGCCGTATCGCAGAGTCAAAGCAAAGGAACTTCCGCCGTTATGGGAGGGAAGTTCCTTGTGTGGAGAGGAGTGTTGCCGCTGTCTGGCGGCAGAACGCGCCGTGCTCAGTGGGGCTTGTTCTGCGCGTTCTGTATCATCTGCTGTTTGGCGCTGTCAGGCATGGGAGGCGACGCCTGGACGTTGCCCTCCTTGCCATCCCCTGCCGTGCCGCCATTCGTGACGCCTTTGAAGATAAAGAAGCCTACGAGCAGAACGAGGAGTGTGATGACGGTCACGACTACCGGGATAGGAAGCGATTTCTGTCCCATATTGAAGACTGCCTTTCTTTAGTTCGTACAACTCTTGTCCGTGGACAGCACGGGCCAAAAGCCGAAACGGGTGGCGGAAGTGGTCTTCGAACTGGCGCTGTTTGGGTCGGAACCGGCATTGTAGACCGAGGTGCTGGACGGCATCTCCGGGGACGGGCGTTTCCACTTGGAGTGGCCGTCGCAGAAGAAGAAGTTGGCGCCGCCCGAGTGTCGGATCGAGTTGCCCCACCAGTCGATCGGGCCGCCGAAGGCTTCGAGCGCGTTGATAAAGTAGAGTTTATTGTCCTTGCAGACAGAAGGGCCGGCGTAGATGTAGGTGGCGTCCATACCCAGGCCGGTATCGGCAGGCGAACCAATGGAGGCCATCGATGTCGGGGATGCGATGATCCACTCATTGAGGTCGTAATCGACTTCCGGCACGATCTTCTTCTTGGCTGGGTCTCCGCATGCCCACAGCGCATAACTGGCGGTGTAGGTGCTGCCCTTGAAGCTCGGGCAGCGGAAGACCTGACCATTTTTCACGTAGGGATAGAGCATGACGGCCCAGTGTTCCTGCAGGAGCGTGGGGTCTGCCGCAAAATAGCCTGTCTCCGAAGTGGGACAGCCGCCGGGCCAAGGCTGCGAGTAGTAGGTCTCGTCGTAGTCCTGCACATACATCATCGTTGCGGTACCGATCTGCTTGGTGTTGGAAAGGCAGGAGATCGTACGCGCTTTCTCGCGGGCCTGGGCGAAGACGGGAAAGAGAATGGCTGCCAGTATCGCGATAATAGCAATGACCACTAGCAGTTCGATGAGGGTAAAACCGGCTCGTTTGTTCATGAATTTTCTCCTGAAAACCAGTGAAAAGAGACAGGTTGCTGCAAGCACGACTGTCTCAGCGGGTGGGAAGCGCGTGCTTTTGGGAGGAAGCACGCAGACAGAGACTCACGTCTAGCACGACCTGCAAAGGCGGACCTTGCGGCGTGGCGATGCGGTTTTGCAGGATACTCCATCCCTCTCTGCAAGCCGCCTGCATCGGGAGCGAAAGCGACGTCAGCGGCGTTTCCAGAAACGAACAATAAGGGAGATCATCACATCCGGCCAGCGCCACCTGATCGGGGACGGCGATACCGGCTTCTCGCAAGGCACGATACGCCCCCAGCCCGATCTCATCGTTCTGGCAAAAGAGTGCATCGGGAAGCGGCTGCCCTGCCGCGATCCAGGTGTGTAGGCCCTGTCGGGCCGCTTCCATCAGGGTTGGCTGTCCGGGCGCTATGGAAATGTCGGACTGTTGCATGCCGTGCTGACGGACGAAATCGGAACAGACAGCGTAACGCTGCTCGCTGAAATGCAAACTTGTCGCAGGCGCCATGTAGCCGAGATGCCGACATCCCTGCTCTCGAAAATGCGCCAGCAGGGTGTTCAAAGCGGGCGCGAAGTCTACGCGCACATAGTCCTGCAACTGCGTGTTGTTGCTGAACAGGCCCACGACAGGGGGTATCGCCCCGGAGTGATGTGTGAGCGCTTGCCAGAGACCATCTACCAGAAACAGATAGTCGAACACAAAGATGCCGTCTAAATCCCACTGCAACAAACGATGCCATTTCGCGGTGATCTGACTCGCCGAGCTGGAAAATACCATCAACTCATATTCGCTCTCCTCCAGCGTATGCCGCAGATGATTCAGCATGGTCTGAAAGAAATAGTCTTCCGTATCCGGCACGAAGACACCGATGAGCTGCGTGCTCTTGCCCTGCAGAGCCTGCGCGATGCGGCTCGGTCGGTAGCCCATGCGCTGGGCGGCCAGCGTGATACGCTGGCGAGTCGATTCACTGATCAGTGCCGTCTGCTTGTCGTTCAGGACGCGTGATACAGTGGAATGGGAGATCCCCAATTCTTCCGCGATTTGTTTGATGGTAACGCGCACTTTTTCTCCATGCACACGTGTGTTGTCACACGTTAGGATGCCACATATTATTATAGCGCCTTGCGGTTGTCAAGCGGTTTTTCAACTATTTTGAAAATTTTTCAGGTTATCACAGAAAGCGAGGAGGCTTCTCATGTCCTAAGCCATTCGTTGCAATAGTGGGAGTTTTGTTTTGGGTTTGTTCACCGACGAGATTTGTGGCAAGCCAGAGGGGAGCATGGGGAGCTGTCCAAAGACCGGAGGGATGGGAGGCACAGGAGCGCGAGGCCACCAGGTGGTGACCTCGCCTACAGAACCGGGCTAATTGCCGAGGAGGGAGTTGAGCAGGTTGGCGAGGCGGGTGCCTGCCAATACTGCTTCCTGTTTGCACAGTTGGCTCTGCGCCTCGGCGTAGCCTGCGGGGAGCGGAGAGTCCGGCTTCAGGTCTTTGTACACGAAGGTGTCGGCCTGTTTGGCTCCGGTCGCGATCCAGGCGGCGACATTCAGGTTGGCTGCATCCTTGTCCGACGGCTTGCAGGTCGGATCGGCAGACCAGCGTTGGGACACGTCTTCGATGTTGGGCGAGAGGCTTTTGTCCTTGTCCGCTCCGATGGCGCGCCCGATGCCGCCATCCCAGTAGCCGTGCAGCCTGCTTTTGCGGTTAGGCTGGGATGGATCGGTAAGGAGCGAGATCTTGTTGCCTCCGGCGTCCCCATCCACCTGGAACTCGTAGCTGCTCACGCAGTGAAGCGGCTGATGTAGATCGCCGACGATGTGTTCGGTCCAGTAGAGCCACCAGCACTGCATCTTGCGGTCTTTCACCGGAGCGGCTTCCAGTTTGGCGATCTGTTCCCGCGCCATCGTCAGCGCTTTGAGGGCATTCGACTCCGGGGCGGGATGGTTGCCGACTTTGTCGCGGATAGGCGTGTCGTAGTAGTGCCAAGTCTTGCACAGTTCGTCTTCGCGGTTGGTCGGGTCCGGTTTGGACGTGGTGAAGAAGAGGAGGTTCATCTTGGGGATGAGGTCTTCGTACTGGGTCGTGCGGTCGCCCTTGATAGTATCCGCATAGAAGGAGGCACGGCGGAAGGCGTCCCGCACATCGGCTTCTTTGTCGCTGATCGGGCGGTAGCGCGGATCGCCCTGCATTAAAATGGCGGTGATTTCGCTCTTGGTGTGCGGGGTCAGTTTCGCCCAGGCGATGTCGGCCACCTGCATGTGCCCGACGGCGTCCCACGCCAGCACTCGGGAGGCCAGGCAGAGCAGTCCCAGCGTAGTCGTGACCATGTGTTTCAATCGCATAAAGAGTTCCTTTACATCGCTTTGTTAGAAAATGACTGTCCTCGCCGTCATCGGGCTGTTGACGGCGCACGATCTGCCTAGCGCCCATAAGTGCCGCCGCCAACGGTCGGAGAAATAGCCATGACCTCTCTCTACCAGCAGGTGTTGGGAGCCGATTTCGGACGTCTGCATCCCAAAATTCAGCAGCGATTCGGCTTTAGCGCGGATGGGATCGCCGCCATCGGGACTGGTACAATGGAGCGTATCTGGCACGGTCGACTCTATACCTTGCCGTTCCTCTATGTGGGAACGTGGCGCAGGATCATGTTCCCAGAATAGGAGTCGCCGATGTCTGCGAGTGGTACGACGATACGACGGAGAGATACCGGATCTGCGTGGAAGTGAATAACTCCCTCTGGGGGCCTTTCTTCGGCTATGAAGGCAGTTTCGACATCGAATGGAGATCGGTACAAGCCGAGGAAGTCCCTCCTGACGTCAAACCGCTTCGCGAAGAACACCGCGAGTAAGACCAAAACAAAGAGAAAGCTTTGCGTTGAGCAGCCGCTAGAGGGAGTTGACGCGCTTGCCGTCCATTACGACATGGAAGAACTGGATTTCGCTGCGCTGGAGTTTCCAAGCGCCCGAAGACGTTTTGATGAGGGTGTCTTCCGAACCGCCTGTCTGGAACATATCGTGGATGCCGCCGTACCCGTCGGCGATCTTGCCCGTGAAGGTCACATGGATCGAGGCGGTCGCCTTCTTACCATGAATGTGCAGATTGCTGATGTCCTCGCGATACTCGGTGATGGACTTGATCTGCGAAGCCTTTTGCGTGAACGCGGATTTCAGTTGCGGTATGCTGATCGGAGCGCCTTTGTCGATGATCTTGCAGTCGGGGGTCATGCCGGCAAAGAGGCCTTTGATATCTTTGTTCCGAAAAGCTTTGCTATGCGCTTCGTAGACAGCCGTGATGGCTTTGATGTCTGCCTTCTCGTCTGCTGCCATGGCTGCCGTGCAGAGACAACAGAGCGCGACGGCCAAAAGTGCGCCGTTACGGGCAACGCGCTGCAAGTTATCCTTCGAAAATGCCATACCGAGTCCTCCCGTCATGTCCAATAAATAGGTCGCAAGCGCATGTTTCACCATTACATCGTCGCACTCCTGCCAGAGTCTTGCATTTTGCAGAGTGCGAGCCCACTGATGGCGGCGACAGGGCGCAGTGAGATGCTGCCCGTCTCATCGGGCGTCTGTTCGCTCCACTTCACGTTTTTTGGCGGAGACGTGCAAGCGAGGGGAAAGTTCGCAGTTTTTCTCTGTTGAAGGAAAAAGCCGCCTGCCTCTCGAATTAACGTGTGTCAATATTTATGGAGTTCAGGTTGAAGGGAGAGGACTGTATGGCATCCATCGCCGTGACGCGTGTCGGAGGTATTGCTCTTGCGGTGTTGCCGCTTCTGATGGCTGGCTGTGGCCCCAAATCCGGCGGCGGAAACTCTTCGGGCACAATGGGAGGAGACAGCACTCCTATAGTGACTTTGACAGCAGCCGATAAGGCCGGAATGCAGAAGACCGATGCGACCGGCAAATTCGGTGGACGCTATACAAGCGCGACGATCTCCGACCCTAAAACCTTCAATCCTCCGATTTCCAAAGAGACCTCTAGCGGTTTGGCGCTCGGACTGATCTTCGATGGCATGGTCACGCGCAACGCGAAGACTTTAAAGAACGAGCCGGCACTAGCCGAATCGTGGACATCGTCACCGGATGCCAAGACCTGGACCTTCAAACTCCGTAAAGGCATCAAGTGGTCGGACGGACAGCCCTTTAACGCCGACGACGTCCTTTTTTCGTTGGACGTGATCTATGATGAAAAGGTGGACACGACCACCCGCGACGTGCTGAAAGTCAACGGGAAGCCTTTTGCCTACAAGAAGCTCGACGACTACACCGTACAGATCGATCTTCCGGAGAAGTTCGGCCTGCTCCTGGACGTTATCGGGTTTGCGATCATCCCTAAGCATAAGCTGGAAGCGGCGTGGAAAGCGGGCAACTTCAACTCTACCTGGGGGGTGGACATGAAGCCTGCCGATCTGGTCGGCACCGGCCCTTTCACACTTTTTTCTTACAAGCCGGGTGAGAACATGGTCCTCAAACGCAATCCTTACTACTGGCAACTCGATGCGAGTAGTAGGCAACTGCCATTTTTCGATGGCACCGTTATTCAGATCGTCCCCGATCTCAATACGGTCGTCCTAAAGTTCAAGTCCAAAGAGACCGACTTCACGAATGTGCGCGCCGAGGACTGGAACGGTATCAAGGCCGACGCGGCGAGCGGGAACTACACGACGCTCGACATGGGTCCTGGCTGGGGATTCTCTTATCTGGGCTTCAATCAGAATCCGCGCGCGACCGCCGTGCCGGACTACAAGCGCGCCTGGTTCAGCAAGAAAGAGTTTCGGCAGGCGATCTCCTACGCGATCGATCGCGATGCGATGGTGAATACCGCCCTGCGTGGCCTGGGAGTGCCCCTCTGGTCGCCGGTATCTACCGCGAACACAACCTACTTCGACCCCAACGTGAAGACCTATCCCCACGACCCGGTGAAGGCGAAGCAACTGCTAGCGAGCCTGGGAATGGTCGACAAAGGTGGCTCCCTGGTAGACAACGCTGGCCATCCTGTTGAATTCACACTTCTGACCAACACCGGTAATAACGTCAATCTCGCCCTCTGCAACTTGATTCAGGACAGCTTGAAACAGGTCGGGATCAAAGTGGATGTGACTCCTATCCAGTTCAACTCCCTGGTCACAAAACTGGGCAGTTCTTTCGACTGGGAGGCGTGCGTGCTCGGCTTTACAGGTGGGGTCGAACCTTATACCAGCAGGACGATCTGGGCCTCGACAGGCCGGCTGCATGTGTGGAATCCCCAGGAAAAGACGCCTGCCACCCCCTGGGAAGCCGACATCGATAAGATCTTCGTAGACGCGGGTCGGGAGCCCGATCCGGACAAGCGCAAACTGCTCTACAATAAGTTCCAGGAGATCCTCGGAGAACAGCAGCCTCTGCTCTTCCTGGTGACCGGGAAAACCCTGGGCGCACAGCGCAATAGCCTGGTCGGCACCAAGCCGAACGCCCTCGGCGGTTTCCAGTGGGACGCTTATGAGATTTCGGCGCAGTAGGGGCACCTTATGATCCGGTTTCTCCTCAAACGCCTGCTCAATATGCTGCCCCTGGTGATCGGCATCTCTTTCATCTCGTTCGCGATCCTGCGCCTCGCGCCCGGCGACTTCGTCACGACGCTCAGCCAGGATCCGAACCTTTCGCAAGAGGCCGTGGCGCGGATGCGGACGGAATACGGTTTGGACAAGCCCTGGCTGGTACAGTATTTCCTGTGGCTGGCCAATGCGCTGCGCCTCAACTTCGGCTATTCACTCGCCTACCATATCCCGGTCGTCACTCTCTTGATGCAGAGGTTAGGACACACGTTCCTGCTGTCGATCTGCGCGCTCGTCTTCTCCTGGGGCGTGGCGATCCCTTTGGGCGTCATTGCAGCGGTGCGGCGCAACACGCTGATCGACCGCTTTATCTCCCTTTTCGCCTTTGCGGGCATTTCGACCCCCGGCTTTTTCCTGGCGCTGCTGCTTCTGCTTTTCGCGCAGAAGACCGGCTGGTTTCCCATCGGAGGAATGCATAGCCCGGATGCGGACCTGATGTCGCCTGCGGAACAGTCCTGGGATGTCGCCCGACATCTGGTACTGCCGACGCTGGTACTCGGAATCGGCGGGTGTGCGAGCATTATGCGTCAGATGCGGGGCAGTTTGCTCGATATTCTGCGCGAGAACTATATCACGGCTGCGCGCGCACGCGGCCTCTCCGAGCGCGTGGTCATCTGGAAGCATGCCTTCCGTAACGCGATCAATCCCCTGATCACGGTTTTCGGATTCAGCCTGGCGGGCCTTCTCTCCGGTGCGGCGCTGGTGGAGAACGTGATGTCCTGGCCGGGTCTGGGCCGCCTGATCCTGGAGGCCGTGCAGAGCGGGGACCAGTATGTGGTGATGGGCAGCTTCGTCATGAGCGCAACCCTGCTGTTGTTGGGGAACCTGTTCAGTGATGTCCTGCTGGCTGTTACCGATCCGCGTATCAAATTAGGACGGGGTTAGGAGGCCATCCCATGAGCGAGCTTCCGGCTCCGAAAACAGAGACGACAGAGACAATGAGCAAGTCCCAGACGCCAAGGCAACTCGCGTGGGGGCAACTGCGCCGCAACCGTTTTGCGATGGGCGGCGGAGTCGTCGTGTGCCTGCTCTATCTGATGGCGATTCTCGGCGAGTTTATTTCCCCCTATCCGGTGGCCGACATTCGCCCTGCTCTCTACCACCATCCGCCGTCTCCGGTCGTGTGGCACGATGCCGCCGGACATTTTTCGCTACAGCCTTATGCCCTGGCGATGAAGAAGAACGCGAACGAAGAGTTTGTGCCTGACGAAACCCGGCGTGCGCCGATCCGGCTGTTCAACACGGGCTACGCTTATCGTCTGCTCTGGATCCTGCCCTTGAAGGTACACTTATTCGGCACTCAGGGCGACTTCCCGTTCTTTCCGCTCGGCACCGACTCGCTGGGTCGGGATGTTTTCAGTCGTCTGATCGTGGGTTCGCAGGTCTCGCTGACGATCGGGCTGGTCGCCATTGCCATCACCTTCAGCATCGGTCTTTTGGTCGGAGGGGCGGCAGGCTTCTACGGCGGGCGGGTAGACAATATTCTGATGCGATTCTGCGAGGTTCTGCAGTCTGTCCCCAGTTTCTATCTGCTGATCGCGTTGGCAGGGATTTTGCCCCATAAGATTCCGCCAGCGGTCACCTTTCTGATGATCATCGGGATCCTCAGTTTTGTGGGCTGGGCGGGTCTGGCGCGTGTCATTCGGGGCATCACGCTTTCGGTACGGGAGCGGGAGTATGTGGAGGCGGCGCGGGCGCTCGGAGTCTCGGACTTCAAGATCATTGTACGCCATCTGTTGCCGAGCACCTTTACCATCGCCATCGTCAACGCCACGCTCGCCATTCCAGGCTTTATCCTCCAGGAGGCGGGGCTGAGCTTCCTCGGCCTGGGCATTCGCGACCCTGTCCCGAGTTGGGGCAATATGCTGACGGAGGCGCAGAATCTGGAGGTGCTGACGAAGTGTACCTGGATCCTGGCCCCTGGTTTTCTGATCTTTATCACGGTGATCGCATTTAATGTACTCGGGGACGGTCTGCGCGACGCGCTCGATCCCAGGTTGCGGAGGTAAGCGTGGAGTCGGCAACACCGGGATCGCTGCTCGAAGTGCGCGGGCTGCGAACCCACTTTTACACAGATGAAGGCATTGCGCCCGCGGTCGATGGCATCGATCTGGAGATTCTGCCGGGGCAGACACTCGGTCTGGTAGGCGAATCGGGCTGCGGCAAGAGCGTGACCGGCCTCTCGCTGCTGCGACTGGTCGCGCCACCGGGCCGCATCGTCGGCGGTGAGATCCGAATGCGCGGCCAGAACCTGCTCGACCTGTCTCCAAAGGAGATGCGCAACCTGCGCGGCGAGCAGATCGCGATGATCTTCCAGGAGCCGATGACCAGTCTGGACCCGCTCTATCCGGTGCGCGATCCCTTGCTGGAGACGCTGCGCCTCCACCGCAAAATGAGCAAGAGTGAGGCGCGTGCCAAGGCTATCTCGCTGCTGACCTCCGTCGGAATCACGGATGCGGAGCGGCGCGTGGACAGCTATCCGCACGAGCTTTCGGGCGGCATGCGGCAGCGCGTGATGATCGCCTCCGCGATCGCCTGCGACCCCTCGGTGCTGATCGCCGACGAGCCGACGACCGCCCTGGATGTGACTGTGCAGGCCCAGATCCTGGCCCTGCTGCGCAAGCTTCAGGCGGAGAACGGCATGGCGATCCTGCTGATCACACACAACCTGGGCATCGTGGCGGAGAACTGCCACCAGGTCGCGGTGATGTATGCGGGCAAGATCGTCGAGAAGGCCTCGATGCGGTCGATCTTCCTCAATCCCCGGCATCCCTATACGCAGGGTCTTTTGCGCGCTGTGCCGCGTCTGGACCATCCGGTGAAGCAGCCGCTTCCCACCATTCCTGGTTCGGTTCCCAATCTGCTGCATCTGCCTTCGGGCTGCCGGTTCCGGTCGCGCTGCGCCTGGGCGCAGGCGAAATGCGCGGAGGAAGAGCCGCCTTTGCAGAAGGTAGAGGACGGACACACGGCGGCCTGCTGGGTGCTGCCCTCGTTCACGCAGCCGGTTCCCATCACGACAGGAGAGACGGTATGACCGCGAGAGAGACCGGCGAACTGCTGCGCGTCGAAAACCTGGTAAAGCATTTCCCGTTGCGCCCCGGCTTTCTGGGCAGATCGCCAGGCGTGGTGCGTGCCGTTGATGGCGTCAGTTTCACGGTGCGGGAGGGGGAGACGCTGGGACTAGTGGGGGAGAGCGGATCGGGCAAATCGACCACGGGTCGGCTTCTGATGCGTCTGCTCGAACCGACGAGCGGCACGGCGATGTTTCACGGGCAGGATCTCTTCACACGCAAGGGCGAGGATCTGAAGGCGATGCGGCGGGAGATGCAGATCGTCTTCCAGGACCCCTACTCGTCCCTGAACCCGCGCATGACGGTCGGGCAGATTTTGATGGAGGGAATGACTCCGCGCAATCTCACCGATAAGGCAGAGCGCGAAGCGGAGGTGACTCGGCTGCTGGAACTGGTCGGGATGCGCTCCTACCAGCGCGACCGCTTTCCGCACGAATTCTCCGGCGGGCAGCGCCAGCGTATTGGGATCGCGCGCGCCCTCGCCGCTGGCCCGCGCCTGCTGGTCGCCGATGAGCCGGTCTCGGCGCTCGACGTCTCCATCCAGGCCCAGGTGCTGAACCTGCTGCTGAAGCTCCAATCCGAGCTCAACCTGACGATGCTATTTATCGCCCACGATCTGACCGTGGTGCGCCACATGAGCGACCGCATCGCCGTGATGTATCTGGGCAAAATCGTAGAGTTGGCGGAGAGCCAGTCCCTTTATGTCGATCCGCGTCATCCTTACACGCACAGTCTGCTCGCTGCGATCCCTATCCCGGACCCAGATGTCGCCGCGCCGCCGGTGGAAGCGAATGCCGGGGCGGGCAGCCAGGGCGAAGCGCGGGGCGGTTGCGTCTACCGTTCGCGTTGCCCCTTCGCGCAGGCGGTCTGCGCTGAAGAGCCCCCCCTCCGCGAGATCGCCCCCGGCCACGCCTCCGCCTGCCACTTCGCCGAAACCCTTCCTGTATTTTCCCGCACACTTTAAGGCATCCCTCAAAACCTCGATGCCGGGTTGCAGTCACGCCACCGCTCGGTGGACGAACGGCGGCACAGAAAATAGAACGTAAACTATGGGTGGCTCTTATTCGAGGCGTTTTTCGTAACAGAGGCAGAGCGGATCTTCCCGAAAATCCCCGAATGGCGGGATCCGGTGAAAACCGACTGCTTCGTAGAGGCGGATGGCAGCCTGTTGATGGATGCCCGTCTCCAGACGAAGCAGGCTAATCCCGTTCTCAAGGGCCTGGGCTGTCAGATGATCCAGCATCCGTCTGCCCAGGCCCAGTCCGCGCACGGACGGCCGCACATACATCCGTTTGACCTCTGCATACTCGGTTCCATGGAACTTAATCCCTCCGCAACCGACTGCGACCTCCTCCTGGCGCAGCACGAAAAACGCTACCCCGTCCGCCATCAACTTCTCGACGCTAAAGCCGTTGCGGCTTTCCGGAGGATAGAGCGCGTTGAGATAGTCATCCAGTTCTGCAATCAAGGTGAGCGCCTCCGCAGAGTCCGGTCGTTCGGAAGTTATGATCGTCGCCATAGAGATTGCGCTCCTTTTCCTACACTCACTTCCAGATTTCGGCCCCCTCGTGAACGGCCAGACCGATCTGTTCGGTTCCGTCGCGCCGCCCGTTGTACCAGAGCAGCCAGCGCTTGCCGTCCCGCACCACGGTGGGCTTATAAACCGCATCCGAGTCCCACGCGCCTGCGTCGCGGCCCGGTCGAAGAATGGGATTGGATTCGGATCGCTCCCAGTGCAGGCCATCCTCCGACCGCGCCAGGCCGATCTGAGCGAGGTTTTCGTTCTGAAAGCCAATGTAGAACATCAGATACCGCCTGCCGTCTCGCATCACATGGCACGCCGTGACTTTATGGCTCTCCCAAGGGTGCAATTTCTCGGGGGTAAAGATCGGGTTCGCGGCGTTTTTGGTCCAGTGGATCCCGTCCGTGCTGAGGGCGTACCCGATGCTGTCCGGCTCGTACTGATCCCCGGCCGAATACCACATCTGATAGGCGTGCGTTTTCCCATCCCACAGCACGTGCGGACACATCGCCGCCCCCTTCTCCCAGGCGACATCGGATTTCAGAACAGGCTGATGTTCTTTGCGCTCAAAATTGACTCCGTCCGTACTGACCGCATAACCGATCGCGGAGTGCCCCTGCGCCTGTCCGGTATACCACATCTCGTACTGCCTGCCGCGATGCACGACGACCGGCCGATTCACATCGGCTTCCCAGTCACTGCTCGCAACAGGCGCCAGCGCAATGACCGGAGGCTGCCAGTGAATGCCGTCCGTGCTTTCGGTATAGGCGATACTCTTTTGCGGCCGCCACGAAAACCACATCCGAAACCGCCCGTTCTCTTTCAGAACCACCGCATCGAAACAGGTCCCCAGACTTCCGCCCAGCACCGGATTTGCGGGCAGTTTTTGCCACCCGCCCGCCGTCTCCGCTTCCGTCACGACCGATCGCTTCTGCATCGCATCTCCCGTAGAGCGTGCCGCTTGCCCACACGCCACGATCCCACCAACTATCAACGCCCCAAGAACTCTCAAAAAGTTTCTCACACGTCATTTCCTTCCGGCAATCAAGCGCGCCGTAATCTGCATCCAACATACGTTCATTTTACCCTAATGGCCCCGAATGCGATCCGGATACGATATTGCCGCAACATTTTTGGTTCTCGGCAATTTGATCTGATACGGGTAAATTCTCCAGGGAAATAGATAAAAGATCAAAGACGATAGGCGTCTCTCACCGCTACCACCAAACAGTCCACGGGGAGCAAATCGGTTGATCTGCTCCCCGCTTACGCTGTGTGTGATGCCTGTTACTCGCTGATCGGGAGTTCGTAGCAGGCGGAGACTGCGTCCAGTAGCGTGGGATTGTCCCAGGGGCGACTGCTGACGCCTGCATGCCCTCTGCATTCAAGCGATTTCCCCACATTCAGCAGCCAGACGTGCCCGATGCCATTGCCGGGAGCGATGAAGGCGATGAAGAGGCGGGACGGATCGGCCAGAGCGCCCGCATCCTTATAGCGTACTTCCCGAAGATGGGCGGCGCACCACTCGTGCTGACTGGCACTGCCGTCGCAGAGGGTCAGACCGGCGCAGTCGAGCGCCCAGCGAACCCAGCCTGAGCAGTCGGAGAGGGAGAATTTAGAGGAGTCGCAGCCAAGAGTAGGTTTCGCTCCCAGTTTGTATTTCACTCGCCCTACCGTATGCGCAAAACAGTTTTCCAACAAGGTGAGATCAACGGACATTTCGTCTCCGATACAAAAGGAAAGGGACTAGCCAGACGAGAGCGACGGCTAATCCCAGGCAGGCGCGTGTCGTAGGCGTGACACACTGACGGATCGCTTCGATGTCAGTCACGGGGGATAATCTCTCCGGCTGGCGGCAGATCGTGTTTCCAGAACCGGCCTACAACCCAGGCACTGTATACAACAGAATGGATCCCCTGTGCCCCCCTGTGACAATCCAAACAGAGTACCAAAAGATTCCCTTCACTTTCGACAAATGTGAGGAAATCCTCGTCGTTCTCGACATGAAACTCAGGGTAGAGGGCAGCGAAGCGAGATACGTCTACACCGTTGGCGAGGGAGAACTCTACCAGAGCATGATGCAGTTCGATATGCTCTGTTGAGTCGCACCTCCAGCAGACGAGTTTGCCTAGCCGCTTCAGGCGGGTACGCGCCGCATTGAAGAGGTGGTAGTGTGGGTCGTGTTCGCGGGGTTCGTGTTGGGGAAAGTAGAAGGAGACGCGCTGCGTCTCCTTCACTGTATGCGCGGCGGTCATCAGGAGCCGCTCGGGGGCATGATTGAAATGCCCAGTTTCTTGGCGATGGCTGCGCTGACCGCCGCCTCTGCAATAGGAGTGATGCTGTCTTCCAGAGAGTTTATGACGCCGAGCGCCGGGTTCTTCGCGACTACGGCGGCGGGAATGTGCAGGGTGCGCGTAGTGAGAAACTGCACCGCGTGACCGGCAAGATAGGCGAACAGCGCGAGAATGTTGGGATCTTTGAACACAATGATTTACCTTTCAAAAGGGAGATAGTTACGGCTTGTGATGGAACTGAAAAAGGCTCTTAAAGCCTTCGAGAAGGGCGTCGAGTTTGCCCTCTACCCTGTAGAGCGTGGTGATCTGGCCGTCGAGCCGGGTATCAAGCGTGTCTAGCTTCTTGGAGTGCTCGTTGATCTCGACACGATGTTGTTCCGAATGCTGCTCAATCTTCGTGAGCCGCTCTCCGCTGTGCCAGATGGCCGCGATCAAGGGAACTAACGCAACAACGAGGGCGGGGATCGCCCAATTTTGCCAATCGTGCAAATGGGGTTCCTCCTTTCTATTTGACCTGTAGATAGATAGAGCCGAAGTTACAGACGGTGGCGCCATCGCCCCCGCTGGCAGCGATTCGGAGCAAGACGTCCGCATTTGCGCCTGGAGTCAGGGCGACCCAAGCGGAATATTGTGCCCCGACGTGGAAAGTCAGACTCGGGCCGCTCACCCCGTCCAGGAAAAACCACGTGCCGCCTGCGTTGAGGCTATACTGTGCGACCACAGACGGTGTCACCGCTGCCGAGGCGGGCGCAAACAGCACCAGACGGACCTGCGTGGCGTTGGTGAGATCGTGGCGGGCATGGTAGATATGAACCCCATTGTTGAATTCTGTCAACGCCACTGGAACTGCCCATGCGATCGCCGCCGAGCCGGGCGAGATGACCAGCACGATGGCAGGAACCACGGTGGCTGCCCCAGCGGTCGCCGCAATCGTAACTGTATTGCCCGAGGGCGTCAGCGTGACATTCGTACCCGCTACGAGGGTAACGTCTCCGAGGAGGCCGTTCAGAGCATGGACGCCCGTGTGAACGTGATCCTGTCTGGCGTAGAGCAGGCTTGCCCCAACAGCGCCGGTCGTGGCAACTGCCGTTACGGAGGCCGCAGGAGAGGCAGAAGCGCTGATCGTGATCGTCTGCCCGCTCTGCTCCGTGGTAAGCCCCGTACCGGGCGAGAGGATCACATCGCCCGAGATCTGTGTGCCTGTACCGGGCGTGATGGAACGCACGCCAGAGGAGAGGATGGGCGTGGGCGCCACCGGAACCGGCGTTAGCGTCGAAGGCGCGGTTGCCGCCTCCAACGTTCGGAGCCGCGCCAGGATACGATCCAATTCGAGATCGTGCAGACGGTCGCCCGTCGTCTGAAGATAGTCCATCCTTAGCCTTAACCGCCTTCCCCGCTGACCGCCGGACGTTCCCACAGCAGACGCCGCACCGACACCGCACTGGAAGCCGCCGCCAGCCCGAGCCGCCACTTGTAGGCCGTCGGTTCCGGTGCGAACGGCAACTGATGCTCGCCGACCGCAAAGGTCTTGCTGTTGCTCGCAGAGCCCGTCGCATCCTTATAGAGCGAGGCCGTAACACTGCCGCCTGCCGTATCGCAGAAGACACTCCGCACCCGCGTCTTCACATCTCCATAGCCGATCTGAATCGAAAAGAGCTGTTTGAGACTGAAGCCGGTGCTATAGGTCCAGCCCGGAATCGCAATGCCGCCATCCGAAATCGCCCGGTTGCTGTCCGAGGGGTCGAGCCCTGGCTGCCAGCGATAGAGATTTCCGGCGCTGTCCTGAAACCACATCTGCTGATAGATCCCGGTGGGGTCGCGCCAGTCGTCGCCGTGCAGCAGCATGTGCGCCAACGTGTGCCGGGTCCAGGTTCCGGTCACGAAATCAAAACGCAGCATTCTCTGGCCCCGGATCGCATAGAGTTTGCGGTCCTGATAGCCCATTACTACCGTCGCGTCCGGTTGAAACCAGGTTCGGAAGAGACGGCGGATCGGCTTCGTCAGCTCCTCCGCGCTCGCCCGCGCCCGTGTCACATAGATACCGTCATGGGCGCACCAGTAGAGCGCCTCCTCCGCCCAGCACGCGCCCCGGCGACTGAGGACTCCCCGCTCCCACACCTTATAGAGCGGAGGCGTTCCCGACAGCGGCGCGTCGAGATTCGTCAGCAGATAGGCCGCCTCGTTCGTCAGAATATAAGCCGCATTGTCGCCGCGCCCACACCACAATACGCCCTCACTCGATGTCGGTGCGATGTCGAAACTCCAGCCGTCCGCCGGAATGAGCGGAATCGCAGGGAACTGCGGGAAAGGATCGGAGTCCTGGCCAAACGGCAGATACGAGGAGATGCTGACACGGCTGGGATTGGCGGGATCGCCTCCCGCGATAAGCCGGCCGTTGACCGCCGCCAGCGCCAGACAAGGTGGGGGCGTGCCGCCCGCCTTATAGAGCGCATGCGACAGCGCCGCAACACCCACGTTATCGGTCAACGCATAGGTTGTCCCCCCGGCTCCGTAGGTTTGCGAGGTGACGAGCCGAATTCCTACCGAAGTCAGCCGCCAGAGCCGCACCGTGTCCGCTGCCGGAACCTGCGCCCCGGTCGGGATCGCACCTGTGAAAGTTCGGACAGCCGCGAACTCCGAACTCGATGGAGCGGAGAGATTCGCTCCTCTGTTCCAGAGATCTGCGCTGCCGAAACTGTCCGGATTGGTCGACTTCACCCCCTGGTCCAGGAAACTGTTGTAGTTCCAGCGGGCGGCGCGGAACGATGGCGGATGAACGCCGTCCGAGCTATAGACCACATCCGTATTCTTACTGAGGACGCTCTCCTGCCCGGTCGTGCTGTTGAAGAAGGTCACGTAGTAAGAGACCTGCCCCGGTTCCGGCGCGGACGGAACCGGCATGAACGCCGAGACGCTGAAGAGATCCGTCGTCGGCCCGACCTGCCGGAATCGCACCCGCCGTACCGCCGACCTGGTCGCGCTTGTCAGCCCCTGCAGCGACAGGTAGGCCGCATACGGGCTGCCATCGCCCGGTGTATCGCCGATCACTGCAAGCAGTTCAAAACTGCCCGCTGCCGTCGCCAGTTCGATCGCGAAGGTGCCGCCGCCGCCGCTCGTCGTCTCCGGCGAACACGCCACAAAGAGCCATGTCGTCGCGCTCCAGTCCTGATCCGCGCTCAGCGTGTAGACGACCGTACCGCCGATGGATCCGCTGATATGCGACCAGTCCGAAACTCCCGAGGCAGACACCGCTGCCCCGCCCGCCGTTGTGGGCGCAGGCAGTGAAGAGAGCAGTGTCAGCGCCAGGGAGCCTGCTGAAGGCACTGGAGCGTCCGGCTTCGGCAGCGTCGTGATGCTCTCCAGGCCGAACGCAGGATTGACCCTGCGCCAGATCGCCCCTGCCTCGTCCGAGGCGAGATAGAGGTACTTCCCCAACTGCGCCGCCGCGATGCTCGCGCTGCCCCCAAAGGGAGTTCCCAGCGCCGTGGGCGCCCCATCGCCACTCGTCTCCGCCGAAGGATCCGTGATGATTTGGACCGCGCCCCCCCGCACTGCAAGAGTCCGCGCCGCCATGCTGGAAGGCCGATAGCGCCACAGCCCCTGCGCAGCGCCGCTGCCGACTGGCGCTGGTGTGGCAGCGCGATAACCGTTGCGTCCCCGAATACTGTTATCGTCCACATAGCAGTTCGTCGCATCCAGCGCCTGGGAAACCACCACTTTCTCATCCGCCTCCAGCGCCGCCAACCCTCCAAATGCAATCTCTTCCAGAGGCATGATTCGCTCCCCGCCCTACCGAATAGATCCCGGAACTGCCTCCGAAATCGTGCGCGTCCTCTCCTCGTAAGAGTCGTGGTGCAAACCCTCAACCCACGACGCCGAAGAACAACCCAACGGTCGCCAGGCTCACCGTCCCGCTCGCCTCCCCGCTCCCCGTCCAGGCCCGCAGTTTATCCCGACTCCAGGTGTAGCGATAGGTCGCATCGTCGTTCAGATCGGCGAACAGGATGCCCCGCAGTCCGATCTGATCCTCCCGCAGATCCAGTCCGCCAGGCGGATACGTTCCCTGAAAAGTCAGTCGCAGCAGTTTCGAAGGCTGGCGGTCGAGCGGCGCCGGATGCAGTACCGCAATCGTGGGCAACGTAATCACAGGGGCAGTGCCGATCGCCGCAATCGAGATCGTGCCCATTCCGGAGAGGGAGACGGTATATGTTCCGGCCACCGGGAACGTCAGCCTCCATAGGCCCAGCGCTGCCTGTTGTGGCGTCAGATAGACCGCCTTTCCATTGGGCGACCAGCCAAGATCCACGCCCGGTCGTGAGACGGCCACTCCATGCCCTCGGATGGCCGGGCCGAATGCTGTGTCGAGGATCGCGCCGACGCAAGTCAGAGTCGTCATCAAAACGGCAGGAGGATCGCTGCTTCCTACCCCCCAGGCAATATCCAGATTGTAAGGCGCCCCCGCAAGCGGAGAGGCGACAACGACCGCCGAGGCCGGATCGTCTCCACCGGCCAGGAGCGCCGAGGCCAAAACATGGTTGCTCATAGGCCAACGCTCAGGCGACCGGCCCCGATTGCCAGTCCGCTACTCCTCGAAAATCCCCCTCCCGGCACGCCCGGCAGAGCGTAAAATCGTCGGACCGCAGGCGGCATAAACAGAGCATAGGGATCTGCGGCCAGCGACGCCACTTCTCCTGCTCCCAGCGCTCGACTCCACGTCTGCGCCTGAAGATAGTATCCCTGATAGTCTGCCCCGCCGGAGGTGATGTTTCGCCCGAGCGAGAAGATACCAGGATGCGCCACCGTTCCACCCGCGCTAAAAGAGCCTTTTGGCAGCCCGTTGACGTACATCGTGCACGTTGCGCCAGAGCGCGATAACACAAAATCCCAGACTTTTCCCGTCGTCATTCCTGTCGCGACTCCCGCAACGATGGTACTTCCACCTGCCTCGAAGTAGCTGAGATTACCACCCGTATCGAAAAAGGCGGACAGTTCGCGCGCGGAGCCATTCAACCCCTTGTCGAACAGACAGACGAAACCGCTCGACCACATCAGAGGCAAATGCACGATGCGCACCGCAAAGTCTGCGGCCACATAGTTCCCATGATCCGCCATATCGAACGACTGTGCGCCTGCTGTTTTCACCGCGATTCCGAAAGGAGTAGCGCCCCAGACAGGAGAGCCGGTTCCGATTGCGTTATAGGCAGGCAACGTCAGATTGTTGACGGTCTGCCCCTGCCCTTCATTGAACAACAGACAGTCCGAGAGTCCCACCGCCAGAGGATGGCCTCGGTTCACTGGCGTCCCTGGTAGCGGTTTGCTCAACAGATGAAAACCGTTCTGCATCTCTCCTCCTATCCTATCGAGTCGATGCTGGAGGAAGTGAGGCTATACGAGACGGAATTCGCCGAATCGCTGTTGGACACCGTCACACTGTATTTGCCGGTCGGCAGCGCCAGGGAAGCGATGAAATGTTGTGCCGCCGTGCCCAGCGCGACCTGCATCTGGGTGGTAGGAACCGTATCCGGCGTCGGGCCTGGCCCAAAGAGACGATAGACCTTCATCGTGGCGGTTCCCGCCGCCTGCGCCGTGCCGCCGGTCAAGACATCGACCTGCAACTGCACCTCGAATTTCGTCGTTGCGTCCACCGTCACCGGCGAGGAGACCCCGTTCGCCGCAACAGAGACCCCGTTCGCCAGGTTTCCATAACCGTTCTGCATCATTGCGGGAGATGCCATCTTGTTTCTCCTTATCCTCTGTCTGAACTCGTAGTCGTCGAATAATAGGATTTCCCAGGATCGCCGACCAGAACAGACCATTCCCTCTATCTCGTTCCGCCAGGCTTCTAACGCAATCCCAACACACTCGTCACGGTCGTGCCTGTCGCGAAGATACGCCGCACCCGAAAGGGCAGCACCCCCTGTGGCACCGCAATCGGCCCGACCGTATTGCCGTCGTGGTCATTGAACTTGAGGTTGCCAGCCCCTCCCACATAGAGGCCTCGGTACAGGGCGTAGGCCGGTAGGTCCATGCCATCGCTGAACAGGCTGTCGAGGGTACCGGGAGCAGCCACCGGCGAATAGGTCGGCGGATAGCCCGCCTGCGCAGGTGGAACCACTGCGCCAATCCCCGCCATCTGATTCGACGGCTCCGCCGCATGACTGACCTTCTGGTTTCCACTGTCTGCCATAATATGCTAGGTTCCTATTCTGAGAAGATCCACTCCGTCGAGAGGCATCCCGCGCGCCAACTCTCCCGAATCGTTCCCGACATGCAGCACCGTTCCCAGCAGGTAAGCCCGATACGGCCCTTGCACCCGCACGGAACAAAACTGTGTCGAGAACAACATCGGAAAAGTCGCGAGATCTAGCCCGACCTGGTAACCGTGGGGAAATGTGATATGCAGCGCACCGAACACCGTGTTGCTCATCGGCGACCAGGCGGGCGCAGACGCCGAGACCACGGCCCCCGTTCCCAGCAGCAGATCCACAGAGCTCGTAAGCCGCTGGAGCGTCACCGTCCAGAAGCCGCCGTTATCCGCGAAGATATTATCGTTCATCATCAGCCAGACCCTGCCGCCCGCCCCCACAATCGCTGCTGGAAAGACTGTGTCTCGGTTCGGCCGCAGTGTTCCGCTCAAATGCGTTCCGCCTGGCTGCACCGCCGCGATCTGCGCCAACAGACAGTAAGGGGGCTGATCCAATGCGATGTAGGGGTCTGGCGGATCGCCGCCGTGCGTCGTCAACACTGCCCCTGGATCGTAAGCCCCCACGGCACACGGACTGTTCGCCGCAAGGTAGTAGCCTTCCGGATAAGCGCACTGGTCGGCGTTCACTCCAAACTTGACCGTCGTTGCCAGAGTAGTGATCCGCAGGCACTCTCCGGCAAGCGCCGTCAACCCCGTATCCAGCCACGCCCCCTGCCCCGCATTCACCGTCACGGTCACCGGGCCGCCAATCGTCGTATCGCAGGCCACGGCTGCCTACTCCACTCTCTCTGCATCGAGACGCATGGTTTCCGGAAACACGATCCTATACCGAGCATGCCCGCCCTCTCGCTGCGGTACCGAGAGAATCGCTGCCCGCTCCCCACACCGGTTGGCGCAATAGCCGCCCAACTCGTGGTACCCGTGCCCTGCCAGAATCGCCGAAATCGCCACCCCGACCCCCAGAAAAGAGAGCGCCGGCATCTCGATCTCTTCTATCTCCACCGGCGCCCCTCCCTCTTTGCCCACAATGACAGGTCGTCTATTCGTCCTCTGCGTAGCTTCCAAATCGCACCCTCCTTCCTCGCTTACCTTCTTTTCAGTAGTCGTACAGTTCGACCGAGTAGACATAGGCGTAGTCGGCCAGAGTGTCTGCCGCATTGTCTACAGCGCGGCGCAGACGGAATCGATAGTGGTCTCCTGGTGTAGGCGCGGTCGTCTGACCATTCTGGATCTTTGCGATCGGGAGGGTGATCAGCGTCTGCACCATGCCGGAGGGCGTGGCCGTGTTGCAGTTGCTGGTCGCGCTGACTTCGTTGGTAGATCCGTAGACCGGAAAGTTCTCTGCGGCCGGAGCTGGCAGGTCGGTCGCACCGTCCAACTGGAATGAGCCCGCCCAAACCACGGCCTGACTCTGCTTCGGCCCAGCCCACGTCACCAGCGCTTTGATGCCCGTCGTGCCCGTATAGCCGGTCGCGCCACGGGGCAGAACGCCGTCCCAGAGCGCGGAAGAGACCTGCCCATGCCCGGCATCCTGCCCCTGAAATTGCAGTGCCGCGATCCCCTGCTGCCCGATCCCCATCGCGCGTTTCACGAGCGCCACCTGCCCGCCATTCGGGACTTCCGTTTCGTTCGGCGTAAAAATCGCCAGAGTCGCATTGCTGGATGCCAAGGTTGTTCTCTCCTTCAGCCGCCCTCACAAGCGGCCACTCTCTTCTGCTCGCTGCCCTCTCTTACCAGGGCATGCACGACAAAGCTGCTCGCACGGAGGTCAATAACGACCGCTCTGCCGAATATAGGTGCGTCG
>JAYUMV010000185.1:0-3897 GCA_043762265.1 Chthonomonadaceae bacterium
TCCGGCGGCCCCCTGGTGGATATGCGCGGCAAACTGATCGGGCTCTGCAATCTGAACTTTGGACGCGGACGCAGCGTTGCGCTCGGCACACCCACCGTAGCGCATGTCGTGGAAGCGCTTTTGGCGCGTGGGCGCGTTCAGCGCGGCTATCTCGGGATCCGCACCCAGGTCGTAAACCTGCCGGAGAGTGTGCGGACACGCCTCTCCCTTCCGCAGGCCAACGCGCTCATGCTCGTGGGAATCGAAGAGGGAGGCCCCGCCGATCTGGGCACGCTCATGCTCGGCGATACCCTACTGGCCCTCGACGATCGCACCGTAGCGGATGTGAACGATCTGCGCCGTTATCTGCGCTCACAGTCTGCGGGAAGCAAGGTGCAGGTCCATCTGCTCCGAGGCGGCGAACGCACACATATCGCCGTGACCCTCGGAGCCGAACCGTCGGAATAGCAAATGAGCGAAAGGCGTTAACGTGATAGAGGTTCTGATTGTGGCTCCCTATTCGTCGGTGCGGGCAGGGCTGCGGACTCTGTTGGCGGAGTCCGCAGACTGCCGGGTTGTCGGGGAGGTAGGGGGCAGCAGCGACCTGGCGCGCGTTTTTTCTCAGACGCCTGCCGCTGTCGTCGTGTGCGACTACACTCCGATCGATGGCCCGGAGATCGTCACGACCGTGATGGAAAATCGGGCCGCACTGGTGCTGCTGGGAGATGGGGAGACAGGCTACCGTGAACTGGCGGAGAGCGATCTATCCGGGTGGGCCTATCTGCGCAAAGAGGCGGATGGGGAGGAGATCGCCGGGGCCGTGCGAGCCGTCGCCACCGGTCTGGTCGTCCTCGATCGTCTGCTGGCTCCGTCGTTCTGCCCGCCGCTGCCCTTCGTCTCTCCGCTTTTAGAAGAGAGCCTGTTGCCCGACGAAACCCTGACTCCCCGCGAACGGCAGGTCATACAACTGATGGCCCAGGGCCTGCCTAACAAAAACATCGCGGCCCGCCTTACCATCAGCCTGCATACCGTGAAATTTCATGTCGCATCGATCCTGGCCAAGCTCAATGCCAACAGCCGCACAGAAGCCGTCACCCAGGGAGCGCGGCGCGGACTCGTCACTCTTTAAAAGAGGGCAACGACAGAGAGACCCGAGGCGGTGGAGAGAAACCTTCCGGCCATCGGGTCTTTTTGTCGTACACGGCGTCTTCCAGATTCGCGCCGGTCAGGTCACTGTCCTGTAGATCCGCCCCGGATAGATCGCAGCGCTGCATATGCGCATTTCGCAACACCGTACCGTAAAGATTTGCCCCCGCCATATTGGCATCTACCAGTCGCGTCTCGGCGAGATTTGCCGTCGCCAGATCGGCGCAAGTAAGGTCTGCGCGAGAGAGATCCGCGCCGCACAAGATCGTTCCGGTCAGATCTGCAAAACTGAGACTGGCTCCGGACAGCACCGCCCCATTCAGATGAGCGCCATGCAAGTCGGCTCCAGACAGGTCCGTGCCCCTGAGGTTCGCTTCCGCAAGCTTCGCATAGGGCAGCAAGAGCCCAGCAGTCGTCTCCTCTTCCAGGAGCAGGAGCACCGCATCGGTTCGTTTGTGTCTGATAGTAATCATAGGTTTCGCATGCTTCAAGGTACGCGATTATCGCAAAGTAAAGCCCCGACACAACGCCAGGCATTAAGCCTGAGCAAGAACCGATCTGTATACTATACACCTACAGGGCTCCCGTTTGTCAAGCGACGCTGTTTTTACACGAAAGTCCCTCCCGGCAGCTCTTAATCAGAGCTTATCGGGAGGGACTTAACGCACTGCAACCTATTTTAGCGGCGTCGATCAGGCTGCCACGAGAGATCAAGACGCGGAGGCGATCGAGAGCGAACGCATAGGCTCCTGAGACAGCGGTTCCATATTCCCGCTGACCCGTTGCGTTTTGCGCATTTCCAGCATGAACTGGGGTACTTGATTGGAATGCGGCGCCATCTCGGGAGCGGCGCATAAGGTGAACAGATTCACCAGTTTCTCCCGAGTGAGAGCCTGAACCAGAACATGTCCTGCCACCAGACTCAAACGAGCCGCTTTGCCTCTTTGGGCCAGACCCTGAAGGCGACAGAAAACCGCCAGAAGCGTGGAGTCTACGTAAGACACGTCGCGCACATCCACCTGGACCTGCTTGCCCTTCTCCAGAAGACCTTCGCAGATCGTCTCGAATTGGCGGGTTGATTCCAGGTTGGACGCGCCGGTGAGGGTTATATGCGCCGCATCGCCGCCCGCCTTGACATGCCAGGAGAGGCCACCGTAAGAACGATCTGTGAGTGCTTGGGCCACGGAGCCCGCTATGGGAATAAAGGTCTCTTCGATGTGGCTGTAGCGGAATGCCTTCGCGATCGCCACCGGCACATCTACCAGCCGAACCGAACGTCCCCGATCGACCGCATATTTTTGGAGGTTGATCAGAGTGCCCAGAGCCTCCGCGTTCAGGGAGACCACATTCTGGAAGTCCAGGACCAGATGCGATCCTGCGTCCATCAGCCGTGCAGCAAGAACGCGGAAACGGGGCAGCGCTGCGCTATCGAAATCTCCCATCAAGGAGATTACTGCCCGATCTCCGGCCTCGGCCAGGCACATATCGAAACGATTGGCGCGCGGCTGGTTCTGGAGAACCCGCCACTGCTGCCAGAGATGACGACCACCCTGCATAAGATCCCGGCCATAACGTTTCCACAAATAGCGCGGGTTGTGCGCCAGACGATGCACCCACTCAAATCCGGACTGCTGAACTGCGGCAGAGGCGCGCGGCACCTCTCCGGCGATAAAATCGAACGTGCCTCCGACGCCGATACAGACCGAAACATTCTGCAAACGCTCGCGGTGTTGGTGGATCCACTTCTCCTGCTTGGGGTTGCCGAAAGCAACCAGCAGAATGTCGGGCGCAGTGCGCTCGATATCGCTGAGCAGCGCATCGCTGTCCATTTCAAGGATAGACGCAGCGGGAGGAGAGACGCATCCTACGATCTGAATGCCCGGATAGTCCGCTTCTAACTTCGCCTTGGCCCGCTGAGCTATCTCCGGGCGTGCTCCCAGCATATAGACGCGGTAACCTTTCTGGGCGGCCAGGCCCACCAGACGCGGCACAAGATCCGCGCCAGTCACACGTTCTGGCAGGGGAGATCCCATGATGCGGGAAGCCCAGACTAGCGGCATTCCATCCGGAACCACCATATCGGAGTTGCGCAGGATGTGCTGCAGTTCGGGATCGCTGACTGCGTTGACGAGGAAATCGGTATTGGCTGTAGCCACTTGATGAAAATGGCCAACCTGTATAAATTGCTCCAGACGTGCCAGTGTCTGGTCCATATCGAGAATATCTACTGGGGTGCCCAGTATCGCGACGGTCTGCCTTGTGAAATTAAATCCGCCTGTTACCATTGGAAAGTCCCTTATCTGCGTTGAGTTCTACTCGTTAGATACACGCTCGTTTGCCCGTGTGCAACGAGTAGAGAATTTTTTTTTACCATGGCCCGCAATAGGGCTGTTCACTCCCCTGAAAGGAATGGGAAGGCTCTCCCCTAAAGGAGGGGGGAGTGACCTCCTTCTCAGCGGGAATATGCCCTGTCTGAAGCCTTAGTGCAAGCCTAAATACGCAATATTGTGCCTATGCGCAGAATATCTCGGCAATCAGGGGAGGTTTCGCGGAAATCTACGGGATTCTGCGTATAGACGGCTCATAGGTTGCACGGCAACCTATATACATTTATACATTGTCTGGCGCTACTACGAGGAGCGTTCCTTTGAAGAGATCGCGGATCTGCTTGGCGTCCAGCCCAGCAGCGCCCACTCCCTGCTGCGCCACGGCCTCAACAGCCTGCGCAAAGCGATCCGCTCCGAAGACTGTTTTTAAGTCGAACACAAAATA
>JAYUMV010000186.1:0-18975 GCA_043762265.1 Chthonomonadaceae bacterium
GATCATGGCGCACGCCTGGAAGCCCGGAAGTTCGACGACCATCTGACACTGCTGATGTTTGCGGCGCTCTCCGGAAACCCCGAGACCGTGCAGTTGCTGCTGGATCGAAAGGTCAAGGTCAATCTGAAGGATGAACTCGGAGAGACGGCGTTGATGACGGTGCGTGAGCCTCCCCTCTCAACAACGCCTGTCCCCTCGGACCCGTCTCAGAAATCGGCCACACCCAAAGCGTCCGGACTGACCGCCATTCTAAAACTGCTTCTGCATGCGGGCGCGGACAAAGAGGCGCGCGATATAAACGCCCGCACGGCACTCATGCGCTATGCGAACTACGGCGTACAGAACGCTGTCGAGGCGCTGACGGATGCCGGAGCGAAGGTGAATGTCCGGGATCGCGACGGCAACACGGCCCTGATCCTGGCCGCTGGCTGGCAGCAAAGCCCGACTACCTTCAGTACCCCCAAACAGTATCTTGCGGTCGTGCAGAACCTGCTCAAGCACGGCGCGGACGCTCGGGCGAAAAACCGAGCCGGTCTGACCGCTCTCCTGGTCGCCGCAAAACAGGGACATCAGGAGATCGCCGCGCTGCTCCAGGAGGCTGGGGCCAGCCTGAACGCGGAATCACCTGGGAATTGAACTCAAGGACGGGTTGGCGGCATAGCATCCCCTTTCACTTGCAGACTGCTGTCTTTGCCCACAAACCAGTAACTCCCGGCCTCCTCGTAGACCGCCAGCGTTTGCAGGAGAGGAAGTCCAACCGGCAGAACGGGCAACGGCAGGATGTCCCAGCGCTTGGTGGCCCGGTCGAAGCGATAGTTGCCCTCGGATGCGGCGAGAAGAACACTGTCTTTGTTCGCCGTCAAAAAGTGTGTCATCAGGGGAACGCCAGGGGCGGGCTGGATAGCAACGAACGTGTCTGTCTTGAGATGATACCGATAGAGGGGTACGGTGGGAGGATGCGGCAATGGAACGTAGTTCTCGTCCACCAGTGCCGCAACAAGCCAGACATCTTCGTCATCGGTCACGATCTGCTGGAAGACGATCCGGCTCTGTTTGCCTGCCAGACGCACGGAGACATTCTCCCACCGATTCGTCTTGATGTTGAGGTGATACGTATCTTTGGGGGTGCGCAGCCAACAAGACACTCCATCCGCACTCCACTGCGCCCCATTGAACTGCTTCACCGAGACGCCTTCCTGCGCAGGAATGGTGTTCCAGGCGTGCGTCTTGCGGTCGAAACGAATCAGAAATCCCTCCCCCTGCCCTCCGCCGACAACCCACACGGCATTGTGATCTACCGCTACCACGTAAAAGTTGTTGAATTTGGTGAAGGTGTTCAGTTTGCCGGCACTAAGGATCGCAGGCGCCTGTTTGACCTGTTTCGTGGCGAGGTCGATCGTCCATAAGCCGACTTGCGTCGGTACGAGGAGCGAATTCCCGTCGCGTACGCTGGGAGGCGTCCAAAAGGGGAAGAGGTGAAACGGCGTCTCTTCACTGCTCCAGGTGTTCCGTGCCCGGTTCAGGTGCAGGAGTTTGGAGTCGCTGAGCGCCCAGGCGCTCCCCTCGTCCACCGATGCCAGGAGGGGAGAGTAGGCTTCCATCGCGATGGGAATAGGGGGAAGGGTCTGCCACTGCCCGGTCTCTGTGTTGTAACCGATTGCAAACGAGGCGCCATAAAACCACTGGATCGCCCCCTGCTTCACGATGTTCGCGGTCGCTGCCGCCGCACTCAGGGATAATGCGCCCTTGTAGGGCGTCGTCCAGGTGTCGGATTGCGTCCTGTACCCGATGAGAACCGAATGGCGCGGGGCGGCTGCCGATTTCGTATGGAACCAGACGATCCCATCTTCCATAGCGAAAAGAGTGGAATCGGCCCGATTCTGCTCCAGTTCTGCCGGGAAGGAAGGGATCACAACGGGAACCATCTGCGTAGAGGTCGTCGAATCGCCCGCCGTGAGCAGACGATTGGGCGCGCCCTTGATCCACGCTTTTCCTCCCGTGACTGTCAGCAGCGCGTAGGGATAGGCCCAACTCGCGGACTGTGACCTGTCTCCGTTCCAAACATAGACCTGTTTCGTCTTCAAATTATAGCGCAGGACGCTCTGACCGGTTCCTACCCAGAGCGAAGCCCCGTCGGACATCAAGCGATACGTCTCTCGCCAATCCGCCTTGGATTGAGTGAGCGCCGCGTCCATTTCGGGGATGGGAACGACCTGATCGGTTTTGCGATCCCAGGTATAGAGCCGCATCGACTCCTGTTCCGATAGAAAGTAGACCTTCTCCCCCAAAACCACGGGAGCGCTTACCGGCTCATGCGTTTTCACCGTAAACGCAGGAAAGGTGTAGCTGTCACGCGCTTCGTTCTGAGGACCGACGTGTGCCAGGACATGGCGCGAATAGCTGCCTCCCGGCTCATTGCTCGACTCCCCCCGCGTAAACCATAGGCCATCCGCCTCGTCCGCGCCGGAGGCTGCATTGGGTGACGGCAGTTTAAGTTGGGCCAGATGGTTCTCATCGGGCAGACACGTCCAGCCAGGAAAACGTGTCGGCATATGAAGGGGCACGGGCACACGCCATCCGGTCAGGGCGTTTGCAAGAGCAGCGTCCGGCACAGCCTCGTACTTGCGTTCTCCGCTTCCAAAAGGCGCTTCGAGCGTCACCTGTCGGGTGGGGATATTGAGCGCATAGACGGCAGGGTAGTAGGCCATCTGACCATGTCCGTCCGAGAGAAAGCGCTGCTGGGTCGTCCAGACCCTGTCCCCTACGACAACAATGTTGACGAAAGAGATCGCAGCGCCACCCACGTTCTCCCGGATCTCCTGGTCGGTGAGGGCGAAATGCTCCGCATTCGTGCCCCGCATAAAACGCGTGATCTGCCAATGCTCGGTCTGGACCCTATTCCCATCGCGATCCTGATGGGCCGGGTCGAAGCGCAGGGTCAGCAGCCAGAGCCCTCCCTTTGCTGCCGGAGATGCGCCGGTGACGACCATGTCGGACAGCAGTCGTTCCCATTGCCGCGCTTTGAAATCGTAATGCAGCAGGCCAATGTCGCTTCCGATCCAGAGGCTTTCTGCATCGGCATGGGCGAAGAAGACCTGAAAGGCCGCTTTCGCGAAACTCGGACAGAAGATCCTTTCGATGGCCCCACTCTGCCCGGAAGCGACCAGAACGAATCCCTGCTCCGGTATCCCCGGTCCCATAACAAGACAGGCGTGATCGCCGCCAACCGCGACATACTGCCGCTCTACACGTTCATAGTCGAACGTCCGATACTTCGACTTCGACTTCGACTTCGAGGCCTCCGGCGGGCCTACCTGGATCCCCTGCGGATAGCTGCGCGTCTCTTCCGCGACAGCCTCCCATCTGCCGCTTTCGGCATGGTAGCGGCAGAGCGCGACGGCCGTGTGGTGCGGACCGGTTTCATCCTGACTGCGGCGGGGATCCTCCACCGTGATCTTCTCTGCACAGCAGTAGAGTTGTGTCTCCTGCCCGGCGATCCCCGTAATCCGGTTGTAAGGCAGCCCGTCGAGCGCGCAGAAATGCCGCACGGTCTTGGCCTGGTTGTCCAATCGCTTCAGGCCGAACTCGGTTCCCAGCCAGGTGGCATTCGGCAGCAACAGGGAACAATGGATCTGATTGGCGTAGGCACTGTACCAGGTCGCCTTCTCGCCCGCAGCGACTGGCAAGGTAGCCTGCCCATAGCCAAAGCCCCCCATGAAGGGGATGCCGCCGTATTCTCTCTGTTGAGGAACGGGAGGGAAAGGATGCGAAATCGAATGCAGGTCCAGCGCCACGCCTCCCTTAACCTCTGCGGGTCGGGGAGCGACAGGAAGGTCTCGGACAAGTTCGACGCGCGCTGGGACGCTCTCCTGACTGCACGCCGCAACCGGAGAAGCCCTCCAGAAAATTACAATCATGAGGGGCAGCAGCAGAGAGACGATCCTCCGGCTCTTTCGAGATACCCTACTGTCTGGCGTGGTCATGGGACAAAACTCCTGTGTAAAGTCGGCGGCATGTAGGCGCGGTTCGAACAGTCGCCTCTTTGACGTATCTCGCAGCCGTCTGGTATCATAACCGCAGCAATCCGCATTCCGAAGGCTCACCATGTCTGCAACCGAAACCTCTTCCGATCCACCCATTGTTTTATTCGATGGAATTTGCAATCTGTGCAATAGCGCGGTTCTCTTCGTCATTCGCAACGACCCGAAGAAACGCTTCCGGTTTGCAGCGCTCCAGTCGCCTGTCGGTCAGACGTTGCTGGAGCGGCATGGCCTGCCGAAAGAGACCCTGAACTCCTTTGTTCTCATCGAGGGAGAACAAGCCTTTAGCAAATCGACCGCTGCGCTCCGAGCCACCCGCCGCCTCGGCTATGGGTGGCCGCTCGCCTTTGCCTTTATCCTCGTCCCGCGCCCCTTACGAGACTTCTGCTACGACCTGATCGCCCGGAACCGCTACCGCATGTTCGGCAAACGCGAGGCGTGCATGCTGCCCACTCCGGACCTGAACGCCCGCTTTCTTACCAGCAAAGAAGGGGGCTCTTGAAACGAGACAAACATGAAGCCTAAAAAGTGGATGGGCGGGGTGACCGTTTTATTGGTGTTGGTCGGCGGCAGCAGATGGATAAGCACGCGTCGGCCTGTCGGGTTCCTGCCTCCCCATAGTGTCAAACTCGCTTCGGTCACCGCCTGGGAGGATTTGCCCTACCGTCCCATGCTGTTTGTACACAAAACCTACTTCTGGACCATTGGGGAGGAGATCGTGCATCTGGAGAGACACGCAAACGGACCGACAGAGGTAGTGCGAGATCACCTGACACCGCTGCATACCCTTCAACGTGACAGCGACACTCCTCTCCCACTTCCCCCAAGAGCGACCTTTCTGCAGCCGACATACGATGGCGCTGGCCTTCTCTACGCGACATCGAACCCCAATCATATCCACGATCCTGATCTCCATCTCTTGGCGATGGATGGGAAGAGCGATCGTCTGCTGCCCGCGCTCTGGATGATGAATCTGGTCTGGATGCCGGACGGCAAACATTGGCTCATCAGTCGTGCGGACAGAGATTTCCTGAACAGCTTGGATGGAACTCGTTTTCGCGAACTGGATATAAAGTCTCTGTCTTCCAGCCCCCCTTATATTATGGGGATGAACGCACAGTCACACGCGATTTCCCTCTTCGGCAACGACATGTTTACAGCGCCCGATGATACGTCTATAAATGTCGGCAGCAACTATCCTACGGTACAGTTCTTCGAGTTCGATCCTGCCGCACCCACCCATAAAATTCGGTAATGGGAGGTTTCGGTTCCTCCTTCCGCCCTCCAAGGCACAATCCTGCTCTCCCCGCACACCGACCGCATCTTGTGGCTGGTGGAGAAGCGCGTATCGCCCATTGCGCTTTGGCTCAACCGTCTGAGGCTGGGGAACCGCACGCCACCTCAAGGCGACCAGGCCCTCTATATCAGCAACGTGGATGGCAGTAACATGACAGAACTCTGTTCTCTCCCCATGATAGAACAGAAGCGGGGCAAATTAACCTAAAGTATTGGTCTCTCTCGGACATCCGCTGGCTTCCAGACAACAAAAACATCAGTTTCGTCTATAGAGACGTACTGTACCTCGCACCCGTGGACTGAACGCAAACACCCTCCCCAGCTCGTGCCTTCTGTGACCAAACAGAATCTGTAGTGGCATCTGAAGGAGTTCGCCGCGTAGGTGGAGAATGAGGTGGTTAAGAAAAAGCTGTTCCGCACGAGAGTTGGAACTTCGTTGGCATCTGATAAGAACTCTTCACTGAGACAAGCTGAGGCAAACAGCTAAGACAGGGGTAAAAGCGATGCGTTCTCCCGTAAGTCGTCGTGAATTTTTGAAACAGGCCGGTCTGGCCGCCGGCGCACTGCCAGCGTTCGGCATGCAGGCCGGAGCCGCTGTGCAGGACAAAGACAAGTTACGCTGCGTCGTTATCGGATGCGGCGGGCGCGGACAGTCCCATCTGGACCGCGCGGTCAACGAAAATCTAGTCGCCATCGTCGATCCGGACGACGCACGCCTGGACAATGTCGGCAAGTTTTTGCAGAAGAAGAACCTCGATCCTACCAAGGTGCAGCGGTTCAACGACTATCGGCAGATGTTCGATAAGATCGCGAACCAGATCGATGTCGTCTTTGTCGCGACGCCCAACCACCACCACGCCTTACCGACGATGATGGCGATGGCGCACGGCAAAAACGTCTATTGCGAGAAGCCGCTCTGCCACACGATCGACGAGGCGCGCAAACTGGCGAAGATGCAGAGCCACACTAAGGTCGCCACGATGATGGGCAACCAGGGCCACTGCGAAGAGGGCTATCGCCGCCTCTGCGAGTACATCTGGTCGGGCGCCATCGGCAATATCACGGAGACCCACAGTTGGACGGATCGCGCCAACGGCGGATTCGGCCCACGGCCCGCCCCTCAAGCGCCGCCCTCCACGATGCACTGGGACGAGTGGATCGGTCCTGCTCCCTTCCGCGACTATCATGTGGATCTGCATCCGCACGAATGGCACGGCTGGGTCGATTTCGGCAACGGTTCTCTGGGCAACATGGCCTGCCATGTGCTGGACGGCGTCTTCTGGGCGTGCAAAGTGGAACATCCTACCAGCGTCGAGGCGGAGGTGATGTTCGGCGGCGGCGAGGATCGGTATCCGACAGGTTCGCGCCTGCGCTGGGACATTCCGGCGCGCGGCACGATGCCTGCGATGAAAGCTTACTGGTACGATGGCCGCGAGGGCAATGGCGATCCCGGCGACGGCAACAAGGGCACGCTCGCAGGCGGCCCCAAAGGCCCGCACTATCTGCCGCCGCTGCTGAAGGAACTGATGAAACAGTATCCGGACGAAGGCTGGGATCTCGGCGGCGGCACACTCTATGTCGGCGACAAGGGCATCATGTACACCAGCACCTACGGCGGCAACCCCGGCAAGAAGGGCATGCGGATCGTGCCGTTTGCGAAGATGGAGGCCTACACCGGCCCTGAGAAGACTCTGCCGCGTGTGAAAGACTCGTTCACCGAGTTCCTCAACGCGGCACGCGAAGGCCGAACCGACACTCCCACGCCGTTCTCCTACGGCGCAAAGCTGACCGAGTTCATCCTCCTTGGCAACCTGGGCCACTACGCGGGTGTCGGCAACAAAGTCGAATGGGACGGCCCCAACATGCGCGTCACCAACCTCCAAGACCTCAACAAGTACGTCAAACGCGAATACCGCCCAGGCTGGCACGTCTAGAAGAAGAGAACCGATGTCCGTTGCGTATATCGAACTCAAAGTGCGGTGTGAAGAGCAGATGCATCTGAGTGTCTGCGACGGGTGCGATGCCTGCGGACTGCGTTGTGCGGCAGGCGTACCGGCTACGAAAGAGGAATGGGAGGGCCTGAAGGGGTTCCTGAATGCCTGTTCTCCTTCGGAGCGTGCCGAGATCAAGAAAGTGGAGGCGCAGGACAAGAGCGTTGATCTCGGGGATGGCGTCACCGTCACGATGTGTCGTTATCGGGACATGGAAGCGGGACGCTGCGTGGTCTATCCGGCGCGACCGCTGGTCTGTCGGTTGTTGGGGCATGTCGAGTGGATGCCTTGCCCGATCCAAAAAGTTCCCCAGCCAATCCCTACTCCGGATGCCCTGCAACTGATGCAGGCTTATGCCCGCTTCGAACGCAAGACTTTCGAAGAGTGGGAATTCGCGAAAATCGTGCGTGAGCGTCGTGAACAGGAGGAGGGTTTCGGCTCCGACTTTTCGTCCAGAGAACGATCCGGCGAAGCCGCGTAGCGAGGGACAACGTCCCTTGACAACCCCAATTCGGACCAGATGGCTTATCTAAACGGTATTGACTTTAGCGAAAACAGCCTCCGCAGCGAAAGACATTGTCTTTCGCTGCGGAGGCTGCATTTTGGGTGGCTTTGACCCGGAAACGTTTCGCGCAGGATTTTGACCCGGAAACGTTTAGCGCAGGATCTCGATGCCGTTGACGAACGCCTGATTGCTCCCCACAAAGTTGAGGGTGAGGTTGCCGATGCTGTCGGCGATGCCTGTACAGTCACGAACCACCGCTTTATTGAGCCCTCCCGCTGCATAGACATCGAAGTTGGTCAGAGCAGGAGCGCCGTTGAGGGTCACATTGAAGACCCGCGCTCCGACCACGTTGATCCAGAACTCCGCAAAGTGCAGGCGCACCGTGTAAGTGGCTCCTGGAGTCAGTGCAGGGATAACGTAGGAGAAGTTGTAGCCTCCGCGCAGCGACTGATAGACCGTCGCGGGCGCGGCATTGGTGACCCCGGTCGTGTTGACGGTCTGCGCTACGGAGTAGGCCGCGCCGCCGGAGAAGTAGTTGTCGGCAGTGAAGGTTCCGATTACGCCGCCGCCGGTATCGATCTGATAGACGGTCGTTAGTCCCGTGGAGGGAGTGGCCGAGGCCTGATTAGAGTTGGCGCTTTCGCCGGTGGCGTTGACGGCGGTGACGACATAGTAGGAGGTCGTTCCGTTGGTCAGGCCGGTGTTGGTATAGGTCGTGGCTGTGACACCGGTGGCGACGTTCGTGTAGCCGGACCCACTGGTGAGAGACCGTTTGATGTTATAACTGGTGGCTCCGGGAGAAGCGGTCCAGGAGAGGCTCGCCTGCGCGTTGCCTCCCACCGCTGTCAGGTTCGTCGGGGCGGGAGGGATGGGCGCGACGCCTGCTCCAAGGATCTCGATGCCGTTGACGAATGCCTGATTGCTCCCCGCAAAGTTGAGGGTGAGGTTGCCGTTGCTGTCGGCGATGCCCGTGCAGTCACGAACCACCGCTTTATTGAGCCCTCCCGCCGCATAGACATCGAAGTTGGTTAGAGCAGGAGCGCTATTGATCGTGACGTTGAAGAGTCGCGCTCCGACGACGCTGATCCAGAACTCGGCAAAGTGCAGGCGCACCGTGTAGGTAGCTCTGGGCGTTAGAGCGGGGATAATGTAGGAGAAGTTATAGCCTCCGCGCAGCGACTGATAGACCGCTGTGGGCGCGGCGTTGGCAACTCCAGACGTGTTGACCGTATTGGTTACGGAGTAGGCAGCGCCACCGGCGAAGAAGCTGTCCGCAGCGAAATTGCCGATCGTGCCACCGCCGGTATCGATCTTATAGGAGCTGAGGGAGGTGGAAGCGACAGGAATGACGAGCAGGGTGATGCTCTGCGCGGGCACGGTGAGATTGACCGAGGCGGTTGTCGCCACATTGGCTAGTTGGGCAATGGTATTCGCGGAGGTCAACTGCCATACCTGGGCGGAACCGGCCGAGGAGAAGTTGGCGAGGTTCACGGTCACCGGGGTCGAGCCGCTCAAGACCTTGTTGATGACCATCACCGTCAGGGCGCCGTCGGAGGCACGTGTGGCCGCAAAGGCCGACAGGTTGTCCGGGGTCGCGGTGGTGGTCGAAACGCTGGTCTCGCCGAAGGCAGCCCGATTGCCATCGTAGTTGCGATAGATCTTCATGGCTTTGTAGGTGGGCGTGGACGGATCCGGGGTCGTCCAGCGCGTCGCCACATCCACGCCCTCTCTGCCGAAAATACCGAGGATGTCGGCCTGGGTGGTGGCTCCGTTGATATGCCCCTCTGCCCCCCAGTTGTACTCGGTTATTCCAATCGGCGTGTTGGGATAGTAGGTGTTGACCCAGTTTTTCATACGCGGAATCAGCTCTACCTGCGTGCCGATCCAGGATTCGTTGACATAGTTGGGATCCCACAGGCCGCGCGTCGAACGATTGCGCAGCAACTGCATCGCATTGGAGGTATCGCTGCCGAACTCGCCTCCCTGGGGATAGAAGTGCAGGCTGAAGATGTCGAGCAGGCGTCTGCCGTTCGTCACCTCGTACTGGCGCAGTTGCGTGAGGAGATACGCCACATATTCGATATTGTTATGGCTGGCGCGGTCGGGGAAACTGCTGTAGTTGTGCAGGCTTCCATACTGCTGATCGTAGCCGCTGTAGAGAAAGCCGTCCCACCCCCACTCTTCGGGACCGCATACGAGCGCGCTTGAATCTACCGACTTGATCATGGCCGCGTAACTGATCATTTTCGTCGCCATCTGATCCATCGTCAGCCCGGTCGGCGCGACATCCCGGTGAGATTGGAACCAGATGCTGGACTCGTTATCGAGGAGATAGTAGCGGAGGCCGCCTGCGGAAGCGGGGCCCCACAGGTTCACCAGATGCTGTACCCATCCCTGTTGAAAAGTCGGGCTGGAGGGAACGTCGGCATCGTTGGGATCGTTGCCGACCACATTACTGCCGTTGGTCCTGACTCCGTTGCCCGCATCCGGGAAATAGGGGTCGGTGCTGGCTTGCGCCCCGTACTTGGCGACGGAGAAGCTGCCTAGTTTACTGCGGTTGGAACCTAACTTGGCGACCCAGTCGATCAGGGGAATGGTGAGCATCGCCTGTGCGCCTGCCGTCTTCGAATCGCTGATAAAAGAGTCCCCGTGTTCTCCTGCGCTGGCGCTGCCATAGCCGATACTTTCGAAAAAGTAGTCGGAAGCCCGGTTATCGGCGTTCAACTGCCAGTTGTAGCGACTTGTGGGATTGCCACCCTGGCGGTTGAGCGGCGAATTCAGATCGCTCAGGTTGGCCGCAGAGCCATAGGCGATGCCGTAGATATTGGGGTTGATGGCATGACGGCTCGCCTGTGCATCGATGTTGACGGTGACCGCCGGATTCTGAGCGCGGACCCTACCGCTGGAGAGGGTAAAGCCCAGGATCAGCCCCACCCCCAGGAACATGGCAGAGAACGATCGGTAAGGCATGCGCGTGCAGGAAATCATAGGTTGGATTCGCATAGGAGGCTCCTGATAATAACAAGACGACGGGAAGCAGGCGTAGATCGTTATTAGAACGGTCCCGCACGAGTGGAATGGCACATAGCCCGCACATGATAAACGCGAACAGTCTATTCTAACAGAAATGTGGGGTTCGCGCTCGTGATTCCACGTACACGACCCGAAATTTCGGGTCGTGTAGGCTCAACGGAGAAGAATTAGAGGAGTTATTGACTGTTGTAAGCGACTACGAGGCGTAGGTAGGCTTGATGGCGCTTTTCGGCGGAGGCGATGCTGCGGTAGGCGGCGATCTGCGTGTTGGCGAAGGCGGGGTCGCCGCTGCGTGTAGAGATCTCCTGGCCAACGCGAGTCCATCGAGCCTCCATCTCTTTCGCCTCTCGTTCGCGCTGTTGCGAGACTTCCAGAGAGCCGCGCGCCTCCGCAAGGGCGTTCTCGCTACTCTGCTTGGGAAGATCCCGCTGGACGGCGGCGGCGGCCTCATCTTCGGAGCCCTCTTCCTGCAACTCCGCGATTTCCGGCACGCCATCTGCTTTGGTTTTTACCTGGGGGCCAGTTTTGAGTTGTTCGGCGAGATGCTGCAAGTTGCGCACCGAGGCGATCATCTTGACGGCCTGTGCCCGCAGACCGACAGGGCCAGTTCGGGCCAGTTCGGTGGTGACTTCCAGGGCGATCAGCGCATTGCTTTTAGCGACAGCGGCCCCGGCAGTCATCAGAGAGAGGCCCACGCTTTTGGGATTGAGCTGCCAGGCATGGTAGAGGCGGTCGAGCACGTCCGGCGCTTTATCCTCGTTCGCCTTGGTGGCGGCGACCTCTTCCTGGCGAGCATAGGCGAAGAAGGCGGCGCGCTGCGCCTGCTGCTCCAGACGTGGTTTGAAGGCGGCGGGCGCGGTGCGCATGGCGGTCTGGAACGCCGTTTGCGCCTTTGCGAATTCCTCCCCGCTTGCAAGCAGGTCCCCATAGAGACTATTCAGTCGCCAGGAGTCGGCCATCTTCGTCAGGGCCTGCTCCGCCGCTACCGTGGCATCCGCGAGCTGCCCGGCGTCTCGCATCGCGACGATCAGGGCGATACGGCGATCTTCGACCGTGGGGCCGCCGCCTTTCACCTCTGTCCTTAAGAGAGAGAGGTGGAGTTTCGTCTCCACTGCCAGCGGCCCTGTGGGATCGATCTGCAGACATTTTTCCAGACTGGCGACCGCTGCCGGAAGCCTTTTCTGTTCTTCCTGGACCATGGCGAGATTGTACCAGGGCGTCGCAAAGGTGGGATCGATGGTGGTGGCCGCTATGAGATCCGCCTCCCCTTTGGCTTGATCGGCATTGGGGATTTGCAACGCTTTGAGGGCGGCCTGCATCCGGGTACGCGCCTCAGTGCGTTTGGCAGTGTCCTGCGCGGCGGCCGTGACCGTCAGAGGCAAGAGAAGCGATAGAAACGACAGTAGGGTCAGGAAGGTTCCGCCTCTTCTGGATGGGCTATTTTCCACCGAGCAACTCCTTGAAGACCCAGTGGTCTTTCACGCCGCGTTTGATCGCCTCGACTGCGCTCTTCTTCGCTTCGTCTTTATGACCTTGACGGAACTGTGCGCCAGCCAGATCGGCATAGTTCGCGCCGTTTTCGGGATCGGCCACCAGCGCCTTCTGGAAAGCGGCTTCTGCCCCGGCATAGTCCTTGTCGGCGAAAAGACACTGAGCGCGCATCCGCGCAACAAGCCCCCGTTTGGGGGTCTCCGTCGGAATCTGCCCGAGGATGGTCGCTGCCGCCGTGTTTTGCTTCGCGGTGATCAGGGCTTCGGCCAACTCTATCTGAGCATCCGGACTGCGCTTTTTCGCCTCTGTTCCCAGGCGGTCGGTAAGGCGGTTGGCCTCATCGGCGGCTCCATTGGAGGCGAGGATACCGACGCCTTCGGCCAGAGAGGTGCTGTAGGCGCCGGTGGCAGCGGCCTGCTGAACCGCTTCCATGGCGGCCTCGGACTTGCGCCCTTTGCGGCAGGCCAGGGCGAAGCCCATCAGATAGTCCACGTTGGCCGGATCGATTTTGAGCGCGGCCAGATAGTTTCTTGCGGAATAGTCCGGGCTGGCGGTGAGCACCCGTCGCCCGATGTCTGCAAGCCCTTTCGCTTTCGCCTGCAGCGCCGCCCGGCTCTTCAGGCGCAGCGCCTGATCCCGCGCGACCTGCGCCAGCGAAGGATCGAGGACGAGCGCTCGCTGTTCGAGGGTGGCGACTGCGGGCGCGTACTGCCGGATGGCGTCCGCCGCAAACGCGAACGATTCGAGGACATTGCGATCCACGAGGGGGCTGCGAAGGACCTGATGCCAGGCGTCGAAGGCGTCGGTATAGTCCCCACGACGCATCGCTGCGGTGGCCTCATTGCGCAGACGCTCATAGGGCATTGCGGCAGCAACCTCGTCGCGCAGTCGCTTGACGTCCGCGCGCGCGCCCTCGGGAATCCGCTTGAGCGCCTCGTCGAGGAGGGGGACGGCCCGAGACGGACTGCCGAGCGCCTGGGCGATGCTGGCGGAGATCAGATAGCCCAACGGGTCTGAGTCGTCTGCACCGGGGCCGAACGTCAGGGCCAATGCGCCACTGAAGTCTCCGGATGCCAGCCGCATCTGCACTTCCGCCAGGCGTTCCATACTGGGAATAGGCGGCTTACCGGAGTCTTTCATTCGCTTCAGGGCCGTGATGCGCTCCTGGATCTGAACTCGGAGTCCTCCCTCGGTCTCTACAGCCAGCAGGTCGGTGAGGGTACGAATGGAGGCGGCCCAGTCCTGTTTGCGGTCATAAGCTTCCGAGAGTTGCAGGTAGGCGGGCACAAAAGTAGGATCCGACTTGATGCAGGCCTGGAAGCCTTCGATCGCGGTTGCGGTGTCGCCGGTCTCTCCCAGGCAGCGGATGGAGAGCAGATAGATTCGCCCTGCGCGGGCTTTGGCTGCGGAGGCAGCGTTATTGTCGGCCTGTCCCTGAGGAGCGGCGCAGGCGGCTCGGTTCGGCTCGCTGAAGGCTCCCAGCAGGCACAACGCTCCGATAGCAAGCGTTTGACGGCGCATCAGTATTCGCTCTCCATAACTTGATCTGCCTGTTGGCCGAAGAGATTGAGTTGATCACTGATCCAGGCAGGAAGACCCTTCTTGAGAATGGTGTAGCCTTTGTAGATTTTCTGATAGACATTTTTCTTACCGCGAATGAAGTCGACCTCATTCCAAGCGTTTTCCTGGAACCCGATCTGATCCATGAAGTTTTTGGTCTCGTTATCGACCGGCTCTCCGAGCACCTTGTCGTAGAGATTGTCGCTGATGTAAGGCTTCAGGTACCCGCGGGCCATATTGAGCAGGCGGCTTTTGAAGGTCGATTCGGCGCGGTCGCCGGCCCAGCCTCCCCAGTCGTCGGGCATGTCTTTGCCGATCAGAGAGAGGCCTGAGTTTACGCCTTCATCGAACGTTGGATCTTTAAACAGTTCTTTGACGTTCGCGCGAACGCCGTCCAGAGAGACGTTGTCCCAGGTATCGCGGACCTTGGAGCGGAAGTGGTCGAGAAGGCCGGGTTGGGAGGTCGCGTCCGAACCATCGAGGCCGTCCGAACTGCCGTTGCTGAGGCTGCCGGGATTGATCTGGGAGGGATCTTCGCCAAACTGTGGAGTGGTGACCTGATCGTCTCCGTGTCCGAAGCTGTTAAGGAGGGAGTTGATGACGCTCTGAAGCGCTTTCTGGGCCTCCAAAGCCTGCTCTGCCAGCTTCTTTCTCTTTTCGGCATCCTGTTCGCGGGCGCGCTCCATCTCCAGTGCACGTTTGCGGCGCTCTGCTTCCAGCTTCTCCTGCATCTTGCGCTGGATCTCCTCGAACTCTTTGCGTCTGCGCTCGGCCTCTTCCCGCTGGCTGAGAACTTCTGTCCAGTACTGGGCCTGAAGTTCGTTTCCTTCCGCGACGACTTTCTCGTTGCGGCACTGGGTCCAGTTTTTCAGGATACCCTGGAAAGTCTGCTGGTACTGTTCGCCCTCTTTGACAAGATTGTTGATCTCATCGCGATACTGCTTTTCCTTGGCGGCGAGGATCTCTGGCCGGGCGACAGGGACGCCCTTGACATCGGCCAAATGCTGCGCAAAGGAAATTTTCAGTTCTCTCTCAATTTCCGATTTGGACCGTTCGCACTTACTGCAGAAGAGGCCCGCGCGCATCTCCTCCAGCGCCTGGTTCATCTCTTTGCGCTTGTCATAGATCTTCTGGTTCTGTTTGTCGATATTGGCGTTGTTGCGGTCGTTCTCTTTGTGGGCGTCCTTCATGCAGTTGTTGTTCGACTCGACCTTGCCGATGTATTGGCGTATGGCTGCCGCCGCCTCATCGGAGGTTTTGTAGGGCTCCTGCGCGGAGCAGATCTGGGCGCATGCCGTCAGCAGGACCAGAAGTATGCAAAGAAGCGTACGCATTGAAATCCTCCGGAGACTATTTCTTCCCCGTGCTGGGGGCATCCATCAATAGCAGCTCAATCGCTGGCAGGTCCATCTTCTTGGCGAGGCTGAGCGCGGTATCGCCGCCACCGTCGGACGTTTTCGGGTTGGCGCCGGCCGCGATCAGGCGAACGACCGCCATCGGTTGGTTCTTTTCGACGGCCAGAGTGAGCGGGGTGCGCCCGGTGCGCGTCTGCGCGTTCAGGCTCGCTTTGGCCTCCACGAGGGTGGCGATCACTTCCAGTTGGCCGGTCGCGGCAGCGTGGTGCAGCGGGGTCCAGCCCAGTTCGTCGCGCATGTTCGGGTTCTGGTCTTCGACGACGCGAGCCAGAGCGGGAGCGTTTCCGGATTTGACCAGGGCGTTGACCTTATCGGAGTCTTTGGGCGCGGCGGCCAGCTTGTACTTGCCTTCCAGCGCCGCGACACAGCGCTTATCTTTGCGCATCTTCGCCAGCTCTATGGCGGACATAGGTTCCGGGTAGCGTTTCGTCGCGATCTCGGTGATCTTCTTGGCATCCGTCGGTTTGTGTCCCTGGCTCTCAGCGAGGGCGCGCAGATACGACATGTCTCCTGCTGGCAGTCGCTTCGCGTCTCCGCCCAGCGAGAGCAGCACCACAATGGAATCGGCCTGTCCGGTCTCGGTCGCCCGGTAGACCGGGGTGCGGCCTTCCGGATCGGGCAGATTCACCTGGGCTCCTTTTTCGACAAGTCTGCGGATCAGCGGCAGATCGCCAGCGGCGGCGGCGGTCAGCAGGGCGGTATCGCCGTTCGAGGCGCGGCGGTTCAGGAAGGCGGCATGGTCGGCATCGGGAGTAAGTTCGAGAAGCGCGTTGATACCTTCCATGTCGGAGGTCATGACTCGGCTGACAAGATCGTCGGTCGTTGGATCCGCATCCTTCTGCGCCTGCTCATACGATTTGCGGACGCTGTCCACGTAGTCCTGACGGCGTTTCATACGCGCCAGCGCCTGTCGTCGCTCTTCCGCCGGGTCGCGCTTTTTCTGGAAGAGACTGACGATGCCGGTCACGATCTGGAGGTTGCCTTCCAGTTTTTCCAACGCCTGCTGTTGGGGCAGGTTGTAGGCCGAGATGGCACGGGCGACATCGAAGTAGGCGCCGATCTCCGCGCCCATCGGGTTGTACTGGCGCATCACCGAGTTGAAGCGCCCCGCAGCGGAGGCGCTTGGGTCCAGATAGGCGACACTGGACTGCACGCCGATGCCGCGCGGCGCGTAGAGCAGGGAGTTCGCCTGACTGTTGATGACCGAGTCTTGCAATGACTGGGCGAACCCGGTGAGGGCGCTGATCCGCTGCTGATAGGCGATCTGATGCGCGGCATCTTTCGCTGCGATTTCGCGGTATTTCGCGGCGACGCGTTTGCTGTCTTCAACGAGTTGAATGCGCAACGCTTCCAGTTTCGCTTTGCGGGCGAGCGCATCGGCAAGCGTATTTCCGGCGCTGGCGTCCGGGCTGTTGGCGGCCTTGGAGCCTTCCGGAACGGCGGAGCCACCCAGAACGTTGGAACTGAGGATCCGCACGCCATCGACCTTCTGGACGCTGCCGATAAACTTCTCTTTCGACTCCTCATTGGGAGAGAGGCGGAGCGGAAGGGTGTATTCGTTGGGGCCGGGCGCGAATTCGGAGGCCAGGGTGTAGGTCACCTCCATCTCGAACTCCATCCGCTGCGGAGAGGTATTTTTGAACTGTACGGTCGCGGGAGTGCCGAAACTGTCTTTCTCCTTGGGATCGAGTTTGACTCGATATTCGATTTTGGCCAGTTTATCGGAGACCTTCTTCCAGTCCGACCAGGCGCCGGGGCGTGGGCCAGTAGGAAGCAGCGCGGCGCCTTCGGCTTCGGCAGCGGCAGACGCCTTTGCAATGGCGGCGGGGTCCGGGGCGGATGGCTTCGATCGGGAGGTGCTGCCCGCTACGGTCACGGCGGCTTTGACTCGTCGGAGGCGGTCGGAGGCGAGCGCTGCCAACGTGGAGTCTTTCGACCCGACGAGGCGGTTCAGGATCTCTTCGGAGCGCGTGCTATCCCCGGCGACCGTCAGAACCGTCGCCAGTCGCAGCGAGGCGTCCTCGCGATCCCGGTAGAGGCTCGCGGCCCGCTCCAGTCGGTCGGCGGCGATGGGATACTGGGCGCTCTCGATATCCTTGGCGGCGGCCGCGTTGAGGTCGGCATACTCCTGCGCTTTCGCGGCCTCTTCCAGGATCCGAACAGCCTCGCGGCCACACGCGCGACGGAGCCATTGGAGCTGGAGGCAAGGAACGGAAGCTGTTTCTGCGCCTGGTCGTGTTTGCCAAGGTGCCAGAGAACGATCGTTTGGCGCAGGATACCTGCGTCATCGTCCGGAGCCATGGCGTTGGCCTGTCGGAGTAGTTCGATGGCCAATACCAGTTTTTTGGCAGCGTAAGCTTTGTCGGCAGCGGCGTTGAGAGCGACGAAGGTCGGCGCGTGGTCAGCATCGAGGGCAGGAACTCCCGCAGGCGGCAGGCGGTCCGGCAGCACATGCAGGGGAGCCGCAGGCGAAAGGATCGCGCCCGCCTCCGCGCTCACTTTGTGCAGATCGTCCCGAAACGCCTTGACAAAGGTATCTTCGGCAGGAGGGCGCGCCGCCTCGTTCTGTGCCTGGGCGCCGGTAACAAGCAGAGCGCCTCCCAGAGAGAGAAACATCAAGGAGCATGCGGATCTCAAGGACTTCGGCGGGGTTCTTGTGAACATAACTTAGTTATCCTTTCCCAGGATGGCGACGGCCCATCGCGGTACAAAGTGGCCCTTCTGATCTGCGGCCCGGAGACGCGCAGCTACCTCTGCGGAGACATAGATGTCGCTGTTGACGGTCTTCTCCGCTTTCTCTACCAGAGGGTTCGCTCCTGCCCGCTTGGCTTGCGCCAGATCGGTGATATAGTCGGCCAGGCCGTGTTCGTGCTGGAAAGTCTCTCCGGGCAGGGCCTTTGGGTCGGGATAGATCTGCGCGCCGGACGGATCGAGAATACGCACAAACGCATCCCGCTTCAGGAGAAGCGCCCGTGCATCGATCACCAGGCCGGTATAGGCTCCGGCTTCGGGCGCAAGTTTGCCCGGAGCAGTGACCGCCGCACCGGTGGGTGGCGCTGCGGCGGCCAAGGGCATCTTCTCGAGAATGGTCGCGACAAAGAACCAGTTGGCAACGCCGTTCGGGGTGAAGGTTTTGGCTGCCGGCCACCAGTCCTGCGCGATGGCGGCCGTGACAAAGGGGCGTCCCCAGGCGGGTGTCTGCTTGAAGTCCGGCAGCAGGCTGTCTTCCGAGATGCCCTGGCTGGAGGCGATCTCATCCCGCGACATCGCGAGTTTCATGAGCGCGGCGACTGCCTGGACGCGGGAGACGGGCGCTTTCGGGTTAGAGACGGTGACCGCGCCTTCCTTGGGAGAATCGAGGAAAGCCTGAACGCGGCGGATCAAAGAGGCCAGGTCGGCTTCTGTGACGGTGCGACCGGGGGTCGCGCTGGCAGGCACCAGTCCCGACGCCTGACCGTCGCTGAAGACGTCGCCGGGATGGTGCGATGCGCCCCCTGTGGGCGCACCGCTGGTGGCGACAACCGCCTTGGTCGGTGTCGCCCCAGAACCCGATTTGGTCGGTGTCGTTACAACCGGTTTGGCAGGCGTTGCTGCGAGCGCTTTCTTGGGCGCCATAGGAGCCGGGGATTTGTTCGGGGAGGATG
>JAYUMV010000187.1:0-9212 GCA_043762265.1 Chthonomonadaceae bacterium
TTGGGAGAGATCAGAGACGCATCTGCGGTGCCTATGTTGGTCGTAATGTTGCAGGATCAGACAGACTCCGGGGTCGAGTTCAGTATGCATCGCGTCCACGATTGCGCCGCGAAGGCGCTGGGGCGAATCGGAGATGCGACCGCAATTGTTGCGCTCACGGCCATGTTGGACGCAAAGGATTTTATGGTTCGCCTCCGGGCAGCGCGAGCGTTGCTGGAAGCAGGACACGCTTCCGCAGTTCCTGCATTCCTCGATATGCTGCACACGTGCGATGTCTCGGAGCGCATGAGTATCCTCCGTGCCCTGGGAGAGGCAGGGGATGCTTTTGCGACGCCTGCCCTCCTCCGTATCCTGAATGGCGACGATATCGCGCCGGTGCAAGTCGCTGCCGCCGACGCTTTGTTAGCGTTAGGCGACTCCGCAACGCTGCCTCGCAAGATCCTGATCTGCTCCCGCTTTACCGCGCACGAACGGATCGAGCTTCTCTACACTTTGCGGCGCGTGCGCTATACCGCCGGTACGCCCAATGTCGTCACCTTAAAATACATTTTTCCGGACATCCGTACGCTGTGTCACCTGGTTCTGAACGAAAAGGAGGAGACGGCGCGTGCGGAAGCGCAGAAGGTTCTCAACTGGCTCGATGGCGACCGAGATCTCCTGATCGCCTCACAGCGCCCTCCGACCAGCGAAGCAGAAATCCTGCTCCGCGCCGCTCAGGGCAGTAACGCCGAAACCCGCCCGGACACTCTGCTCAGGGCTTCAAAAACACCCTCGGACAACCTTTAAACAGACCGTGGAGATACGTATTCTCTCGGGTCTGTTCCGTGCAACAAATCCAGGCGGATAGGTCTCTAACCGAGTACAGACTTTTATTGATTTCTATTCAGGGATCTTGAAGGGGCTTCCTTTCCTGCCACTAGAAGCGTTCGAGGGACAGAATTTATGCATCAGGACAAAATATCTATCGAGAATTCGGAGAGTGCCCGCCGCCCTACGGCGCGGGCGTTTGGAAAGCGATGGCCGCTTTTTCTCTTTCCGTTTGGGGGCGGAGCGTTGCTGTTTTCTGCGGGTGTCTCCCGTGGAAGCGTTCCGGACACCAAGCCTGTGCAGGCGGTTCAGGTGTTGCCAGCGACGGCGCTGAGTTTTATGAGCAAGAACTGCGTGGTCTGCCATAACAAGCAGAGCGCGAGCGGCGGGCTGGATCTGACAGCGACCGCGTTTCGACCGAACGATGCGACGAATTTCAATCGTTGGGTCAAGGTGTACGACCGTGTCTCGGCGGGCGAGATGCCGCCGAAGACGTTCCCGCAACCCGCTGCTGCCGCCTGCAAGAACTTCCTCACCGCGCTCGGGCAGCCTCTGGTCGCCGTCGATGAGGGCCGCATCCGGCGGGAAGGGCGCTCGACCTGGCGACGCATGAACCGCTACGAGTACGAGAACACCCTGCGGGATCTGCTGGATGCGCCCTGGCTCCAGATCAAGGAGATGCTCCCCGAAGACGGGCTCGCGAACCGCTTGAACAAAGTCGGCGACGCGCTGGATGTCTCCCATGTGCAGATGAGCCGCTATATGACTGCCGCCGACTACGCGCTTCGTGAGGCGATGGCCCACCAGATCACACGTCCCGAGACCACAACCACGCGGTACTATGCGCGGGACCAGCGCTCCTTTGTCGGTCCTGCGAAATTCAGCGTCTTCAATACCGCCTCCGAACGGGCGACCTTCCCCATCCTCGGCGATGCGGCGGATATTCCCGCGCTTAAAGAGACCGCTCCGATGACGGTGGGAGCGAAGGATCCGGCGAAACGCGAACTCGAAGCGATGGGCGTGGTGGCGAGCGCCTACGAACCGTTGCAGCCCCACTTCGACAAGTTCCGCGCCCCTGTCGCCGGTCGCTACAAACTTCGCCTCTGCGCACACTCCTTCTGGGCCGCGCCGGAGAACGCCCAGCGCTGGTGGCAGCCCTCGCGCACGGAACTCTCCGCTGGCCGCACCCACGAGCCGATCAGCGTCTATGCCGAACTTCCGCCGGAGCAGTTGCGCAAACTGGGTAGTGTCGATGTCGGCCCGACTCCGACTACCGGGGAGATCGAGGTCGAACTGCTCCAAGGGGAGACCATTCTGCCCGATGCCGCGCGTTTCTTTCGCTCCCGTCCGCCCGGTTGGCACAACCCCCTGGCGCAGAAGGACGGTCAACCGGGAGTCGCCTTCCAGTGGCTCGAAGTGACCGGACCGATCTACGATGCCTGGCCTACGCGGGGGCAGAGCCTGATGTTCGCGGACCTGCCGTTGAAGGCCGTCGGCAAAGGGCAGGTCGAGGTCATTCCCCACGATCCGAACACCGATGGAGCGCGACTGGTGCGCGGGTTTATGCAGAAGGCGCTGCGCCGACCGGTTCAGAATGTCGAGGTGCAGCCGTTCATCAAGCTCTTCCATACCGCGCAGGAGGCAGGCGCGAATTTTACGGATTCTATCCTCACCGCCTACACGGGTATCCTCTGTTCGCCTGCCTTCGTCACTCTGGAGGAGAAGCCCGGCCCGCTGGAAGACCATGCGCTGGCGACCCGGCTCTCCTATTTCCTGTGGAACTCGGAGCCGGACAGCACGCTGCGGTCGCTGGCGGATCAGGGCGCACTGCGCAACCCGAAGGTGCTCTCCGCGCAGACGGACCGGATGCTCGCCGACCCGCGCTCACAACAGTTCGTGGACGCCTTTCTCGACTACTGGCTCGATCTCCGCAAAACCAACAACACCTCGCCCGACGAAATCCTCTACCCGGACTACTATCTGGACGACTACCTCACCGAATCGGCTGTTGCCGAGACCCGCGCCTTTTTCACGGAGCTGCTGCGCACCGACATGCCAGCGCGCAATCTGGTCGCCTCGGACTTTGTCATGATCAACGAGCGCCTTGCGACGCTCTACAACTTACCGGGCGTGCAGGGCTCTCAGATTCGACGTGTCCCTCTGCCGAAAGATTCTGTGCGCGGCGGACTCTTAACTCAGGCGAGCGTGCTGAAGGTGACCGCCAACGGCACCACGACCTCGCCGGTCCTCCGGGGCGTCTGGATCAACGAGCGTATCCTGGGGCAGACCGTGCCGCCGCCGCCCCCCGGCGTCCCGGCGGTCGAACCCGACATTCGCGGCGCGACCACCATTCGAGAGCAACTGGCCCAGCATCGCACCCAGGCGACCTGCAGCGCGTGCCACGCGAAGATCGACCCGCCCGGTTTCGCACTGGAGAACTTCGATGTCTTCGGCGGATGGCGGGACCGCTATCGCGCCCTGGGCGAAGGGGAGAAGGTGCCCGGCTTCGGCAAGAACGGCCAGCCTTTCACCTTCCATCCTGCCCAGACCATCGATGCCTCCGGCGCGCTGACCGATGGACGGCATTTCAACGACGTGCGGGACCTGAAGCGACTGCTGCTGCAAGATGAACGCCAGATCGCCCGCAACCTCGTCCGCCAGTTAGTCACCTACTCCACCGGCGCTCCGGTACAGTTCGGCGACCGGCCCCGTGTGGAAGCGATTCTGGATCGCACACAACCGGGCGGATACGGGGTAAAATCTCTGATACACGGCATTGTTGACAGCGAACTCTTCAGGAACAAATGAAAACCATGAAAACCGTCCATGTCTGCACTCCGCAACCTCTTTCTCGGCGTCATTTTCTGCGGGGAGCCGGTGTCCTGTTGGGTCTGCCCCTGCTGGATGCGATGATCCCCTCCTTCGCCCACGCCGACACCAAGAGCCTGACGCCGCGCCGTTTCCTCGGCATCTGCAACAACCTGGGCCTGGTGCCAGACAAGTTCTTCCCGGATGCTACGCAGACCGGCAAGGACTACACGCTCTCGCCCTACCTGCAGCATCTGAGCGACTTCCGCTCGGATTTCACGGTCTGCAACGGCGTCTGGCATCCCAACGTGGACGGCGGACATCCGGCGGACATCTGCTTCCTGACCGCCGCGCCGCACCCATCTAGCAGTGGCTTCCGCAACAGCATCTCCCTGGACCAGTTCATTGCGGAGCGCATCGGCTCTCAGACGCGTTTCCCCTCCCTCACGCTGGGCGTCAACGTCACGGGCCTGCGCAGCCTCTCCGTTACGGCGGGCGGCGTCCTGCTGCCCTGTGATACCCTGCCCTCCGAGGTCTTCAAAAAGCTGTTTCTGGGCGGTTCCCCTGCCGAGGTGCAGGCGCAGTCCCGCAAGTTGGCGCTCGGGCAGAGCATCATGGACACGGTTGCAGATCAGACCAAACGGCTGGAGCGCAACGTCGGAGCGAAGGACAAAGAGCGGCTCGATCAGTATTTTACGGGTGTCCGCGATCTCGAACAGCGCCTCGTCCAGTCCGCAGAGTGGGAGAAGAGGCCGCGCCCGGTCGTTTCCGACAAGCTTCCCATCGATCCGAGGGATCCGCGCGAATACATGGAGAAGGTGCGCCTGATGTACGACATGGCGCGTCTGGCCTTCGAGACCGACTCCACGCGCAACATCACCCTGATGCTCGACAGCGTCAACTCGCCTGCCATCGAGGTCGAAGGCAAAGCGGTCTCCGACGGCTATCACAACCTCTCGCACCACGGCCGGAGCCCGGAGAAACTGGCCCAACTCGAAAGAATCGACCGCGAGCACATGAAACTGCTGGCCGGTCTCTTCGCGAACCTGAAAGCGCACCAGGAGGGCAACGAGACTCTGCTGGATCGTTCGATGATCCTCTACGGCAGCAACCTCGGCAACGCCAACACGCATGTGACCACCAACCTGCCGGTCCTCTTCGCGGGCGGCGGCTTCAAACACGGCCAGCATCTCGTCTTCGACCGCAATCGCAACTACCCGCTGCCGAATCTCTTCGTCAACATCCTACAGCGTTTCGGCATCGAAGCGGACCACTTCGCCTCCAGCACCGGCACCATGCGCGGTCTGGAAATGCTCAAATCCGCCTAATTCTGATCCCGTATTCTCCCTGTCCTGCTTCGAGTCAAAACCGTGAAGCAGGACATGCATTGCCGATGAAATTTCGAAAACATACCGTCTAGAATCCTGTCTCGACACCCAGAGGCCCTGTGCAAGCGTTTCTGGGTGCAATTTTTTTGTCGGTTTTGTTGTCATAGAATTCGGTAAGAGCAATCGGCTATAATCCTTGCAGCAGAAAGGGAATACTCATGAAGAAGAGACTTGCTGGGATCGAGGAGTTCGTTGGTGAGGACATTGTGATTAGTATCGACCGCAAAGCGATCGATAAATATAATCTCGAAGGCTTCGTCGTGGGAGTCGGCAACGAACTCTTACTGCTGCAGCTTGTGGATGGCAATACGCTCCTGCTCGGCGGTTATGCCGCCGTAAAACTTGCCCATGTGCGCTCGTACCGTGTGGACAAATCGTTCCGAACGCGTGCTCTGCGCCTGATGGAGAGAAAGCCCTTGGTGCCCGACCATGTCGATCTGACCGACTGGGCCAGCCTGCTGGAATCGCTGAAGAATCGTTACCCCCTGCTGATGCTGGAGATGGAGAAGAAGAGACCGGGATGTGGCTTTGTGGGGCAGGTCGCACGGCAGACTTCCCGCTATGTCACTCTGGAAGAAGTAGACACAAAAGGACAGTGGGCAGAGAAGGAAAAGTTCCGCTACAAAGACATCACCCAGATCGGTTTTGAGAACGGCTATGTCGATGCATTGGCGCAACTGGTCGAACACGAAGCGAGTATCCGTTAGAACGAGATCAAAAAGACAGTAAGTCTGCCGCCTGTTCCGCTCTTCGTTGCGCACATTGCGCTCGATAGTGAATCAAGAGTGCCACTGCGAGCAGCGTACAGCCGACGGCGCAGACACCATTCCATTGGTAGAGACTCCAGGCGTAGACGCCGAGGAAGGCGCCCAGGGAGCCTCCTATCGAATAGGCAGCGCGATAGACAGTATAGAGGCGGCTCTGCGCTTCCGGCGCGAGACTGTAGACGCTGGCCTGGTTCGAGATAGTGGCGCACTGTGCTGCCAGGTCGATCAAAATGACGCCGACGATCAGTCCCCACAGATGCCCTCCTACGGCCCACAGTTCGAGAAAGCCCAGCAGCATCAATCCCACGGCCCAGCCAACAATGGTTCTGGGGCTGCGACGGTCGGTCAGTCGGCCGATCCGTGGGGCGGCTAGAGCGCCCAGAGCCGCGACCAGTCCGAACATTCCGGCCACCGCTGCGCCGTAGTGATAGACCGGGCTCTCGACGTAAAACACCAGCGTCGCCCAGAACGCGCTCAACGCGCCGTAACAGAGCGCACCGTTGACGGTCGCTTCGCGCAAGATGTTTTCTTTGCGGAACAGGTGATACATCGAGACCAACAGGTTCCGATACGACATCGAAACGGTCGGCTGGCTGCGCGGAAGCAGAGAGCGCATAGAGAGCACCAGCGCGATCATCAGCACCTCCGCGACACCATACATCGCCCGCCATCCCCATATCTCTCCCACAAAGCCGCTCAATGTGCGGGAGAGCAGGATCCCCATCAGCATGGCGCTGGCGATCGTACCGACCGTCTTACCGCGCTCTTCCGGTCGAGAAAGCGCGACCGCAAACGGCAGCGCCAGCGTTGAGATCACGCTCGTAATGCCGATGGCAAAGCTGGCGACTGCCAGAAAGGTCATATTAGGAGCGAAAGCCGCCATCGCCAGCGAGACCGTCACCAGCGCCAGCATCGTCAGGATCAATCGCCGCTTCTCCAGCAGATCGCCCAGCGGCGCGATGAAGAACACGCCGATCCCGAAACCGACTTGCCCCAAAACGGGCAGCGCTCCCACCTGTCGCACCGTCGCATGCAGACTGCGCGCGATCTGGGGGAGAAGGGGCTGATTGTAGTAGAGGTTGGCGATACAGAGCCCGCAGGCTACCGCCATCGTCACCAGAAGGGTCCGCGTCAACGCCGGCTTCGCCGTGGCATCCATGCTATGTCCAAGAGAAAGTTCCTCGGGTTGTGCTGCAATAATCGTACTCATCCCCAACCTGCCGTTTCTTCCTTGCAGTCTCGCAGACTTCGAAGAATGCTCCCCTATAGTGAAGAGTGCTCCCCTATAGTATAGAATACGCCCCGTGATATGTCCAATATCCATTTTATGGCACAATAAGACGCAGGAGGTCTCAATCACCAATGGAGTTACGACATTTACGCTACTTTGTGGCGGTCGCGGAGGAGCTGCATTTCGGGCGGGCAGCACAGCGGCTGTTCATGGCGCAGCCTCCGCTCAGCCAGCAGGTCCTCCAGTTGGAGCGGGAGATAGGAACATCGCTGCTGGAGCGCACCAATCGCCGGGTGCAGTTGACGGCTGCCGGACAGGTGTTTTTGCAGGAGGCGCGGGACATTCTGGCGCGTGTCGATCAAGCGGTGCTGATGGCCCAACGCGCCGCTCGCGGAGAGGCAGGCTGGCTGGGAGTGGGCTTCGTCGCATCGGCGACCTACGACGTGCTGCCCGTGATCCTGCGCCGTTTTCGTGAACGATTTCCGGAGGTGGAGTTGGTGTTGCTGGAGCTGCTGGGGACAGAACAGGGACAGGCGCTGCGGGAGAATCGAATTCATGTGGGCTTCGCCCGCCTGCCAGCGGATGTCGAGGGGATCGTTCTGGAGACCGTTGTACTGAACACCCTGATGGTAGCCTTACCGGCCACGCACCGGCTGGCGCATCAGGAGAGTGTGGATCTGTCGGAACTGGCCGCAGAGCCGTTCATCATCTTCCCCAAGCAGCCGGAGTCCAACTACGCGGACTATATCATCAGGCTCTGCGCTTCAGCCGGATTTACGCCGAACATCGTGCAGAAGACAGGCGAAGTCCAGACGGCGGTCAGCCTGGTAGACGCGGGCATCGGGATCGCCATTGTGCCTGCGTCCTTGCAAAACCTGCGGCGGGAAGGCGTCGTCTATCGGCCCTTCACCGCGCCTGCCCCAACTATCGAACTCTCGATGGGCTACTGCGAACGCGCCTCTTCCCCCATCCTGCCGCACTTCCTCGCCATCGCCCGAGAAACCGCCCACGACTATCCACGCTGACGAAAACTGCAATTAACATCGTTGTATCACCTTCCGGCAGTGTGCAGTTCGGCACGTACCCGCATGAGCGCTTTCCCGAGCAGGTTCTGGCCCCATACCGTCCTGTCCAGGATATTCGGATGATCCTCGGCCATTCCGATTCCCCAGATCGCATCGCGCGGACTCGCCTCCGCGATGACCTTGTTCCCGGTCGCGAAGAGCATCTCTTTCAAATCTTCCCGCTGAGAGAATTTCGCCAGATTGGCCCGAAATACGATTTCCTCACGCGCCTCCTCCCACCGCGCCGCATCGAAAGGCTTCACCTTCCGACCCAGTGATTTCTGCTCGCGGGGGCTCTTCGCGGCCATGATCTTCGCTTCCGACTCCTTGTCTCCCCACAAACCGAGAATGACGATGAGAGAGGAGATCGAAACGGCTCTCAAACCTTTGTTGGGACAGCGAATCTCCGATATGTGGCGGGCGGCAGGCATCCAGTTTTTCGAGGTCGGCATTCAGAAGCCCTTCCGAAACAGCAAAGGAAAAGAGGTTACCCGAGCCGACTGGTCTCTCGATGTGTCGTGCTGCTGGTCTGTCACAGAACCGGAGGGGGAGATCGTCTCCTCGGACGATTTCGGCCCCGACGGAGCCCGAACCGATGAGAAGGCTTTTCCCTTTTACGACATGCTCGGAAACCCCAGACTGAACATCACCACGATCCGAGCGGAAGACGACGGCGGTCTCACGGTGCAGATGGCAGGCGGTTACCGCCTGGAGGTGTGGTCCTGTTGGAACGACGCCGAACCAGAGGAGGAGCTATGGCGCTTATTGCCTCCGGACGATGACAAAAGGCACTTCGCCGTGAGAGACAAAAGGCACTTCGTCGTGAGAGACAAACGGCACTTCGTCGTGAGAGTGGACGGCATTAGGCGCTTTTAACAATGGGGCATCAACCCGTATCCTTGTAACGAAAGGACCATTCCTATATACCGACAGAGTACCTGAGACTTACCTCCCTTTTACAAGCGAACACTTCGGCGTCGTAATTTGGAACGACGGATAAGACCTCGGGGCGTAAGACGTATGATATACTCATACAGGAGGTTCCATACAATGACACGAGTCTATTATCATCGTAGCCGATATAGTAACCCATGTTGTGCATTCGACTCACTCCATTACCTTTTTGGAGACGAGCCAGCATCACTTC
>JAYUMV010000188.1:0-2173 GCA_043762265.1 Chthonomonadaceae bacterium
CCGGTGATGCTGCGTTATGAGGTGGGCAATACGGCGGCGTTCTTCAAGGCGCAGGAGCAGGCCCAGCGAAATGCCGTGGCCCTAACGCGGCAAGCTGCCGATCACCTGGCCCAATTGGCAGGAACACGCGTGATCGGGGTTCTGGAGATATGCGAAGGCGCAGTTCAATCAGAGGAGCCCGACCGCTATAGGTTCAAGTTGCAGTCCCGCAACCCGATCCCTTCGGAAATCTCGGTGGTGTCTGTGGGAATTACGATCCGTTTTGAACTCGCCCCTCCAGCGCCCGATAAACTCACCATGAAGCCCAAACCGCAGAAAATCAAAAAATCGTCTCACTAAAAAGCCACTCGGCCTTTTTCGTATCAGGCGGCCGAGCGGCTTTCCATTCTCTCAGAGGGTTCTGCTGTTAGTTCGCTTGGGCGGACGTCTGAGGAAGCTTATTTTGCAGCAGGATCTGCGCCTGTTTCAAGGTCGAAAAGTTCGGCTGTTTGCTCAGAGCGTCTTTCACGTCCTGCATCGCACCCTGTATGTCGGGAGCTTTGGCAAACTGCAGCGCGTCCTGATAGGCGGTTTGCGCGGCTTCCGCATTGCCCTGCACGGCATAGCAGAGCGCGATATTGAAGCGGGCAAAGGTCAGCTTCGGATCCATTTTGAGGGCTGCCTGCGAGTTTGCAAGGGAGTCCGGCAGTCTCCCTGCGAGGTACTGATACCAGCCGAGAGTGCCCCGGTGAGCCGCCGTATTTTCCATACGCAGCGCCGTTTCCGCATCCATGACCGCCCGGTCGTACTCCTTCAAGCCCCCATAGGCATCCGCGCGCAACTGATAGCCCACCGCAAAGTTTGGTCGGTCCTGAAGAGAGCGATTCAGGTCTGCCAGCGCGTTCAGATAGTCGTTTTTCTTCAGGTAGGCCTGTCCGCGTTCAAAGACCGTGCCCGGATGGGGATCCTGCGCGATGGCGACGGTGTAGTCGGCGATGGCCCGATCGTACTCCTGCAGATTTGAATAGCAGAAGGCTCGGCTCTCGTAGGCGTTGATATTGTCCGGCTGCAGCAAGATGGCCTGGGTGAAATCCGGTACCGCATGTGCGCAGTCGCCTAGATTGCGGTAGGCCAGTCCCCGATTGAAGTAGAGATCGTCCTGCAGTCTGGGATCCCGCTCATACTTGAGGCCCTCGGTCTCGTCACGAATCGCCAGTTTATGATCGCCCGCCTGTTCCTCGGCCATACCGCGCAACTGGTAGGCGAACGCGTAAGTGGGCGCTTTTTCGATCATGTGTCCGTATTCGACGGCCGCCCGTTTGAAGAGCCGCTCATTATAGAGTTCGTTGCCGCGCCGATTGTAATCCGCGACGCTCATGTTCGGATTGGCAGGCTGTGCCAGCGCCGATCTGCTGTGCAGGAAGTGCGGGAGAGCGAAAACCACGCAGAGCACGCAGACCACGGCAACTCCTACGTTCGTCATGCCCACATTTTCCAGAAATTCCAGAATCGTTGTGCGGTTGTGATTCATTTCGAATTCCCCCGATACGAACAGTTGATAGTCGCATTATACATGACGAACCTCCGAATCGCTCGTAAGATACGCCGCCCACGCCGCTGCTGTTCTGCGCCTGCCCGCTCGTCTGGTCGTGCCGCTCCGTCCAATTCACGGCGAGCACGGCCACCTATCCTCGAAAACAGGGTTGCAATTCGCTTATTCAGCAGCGATGTCATCCTTCCCTCGACAATTCGTTCCACTTACCCAAGAGAAATCTGGCGGCAACACGAGCAGGAAAAGGCTAGAACGTTGTGCAAGTTATCGGCACTCCGGAATTGCGGTGGAAAGAGAAAGCGAGGGATTTCTGATGGATAGACGTGCCTTTCTGGCGGGTTCTGTAGGTCTGGCAGGACTGACCGATGCGCTGGTCTCCTCGACGTCTGCGTCTGCCGCAGGGCAAGGCCCTGCGACCGAATACTACGAGTTGCGGGAGTATCATCTGCGCCAGGGGGGACCGCAGCCCAAACGCATGGACGACTTTCTGCGCGAGGCGGCGATGCCAGCGTTCAAGCGTCTGGGTATCGGGCCGATCGGAGTATTTCAGGTCGTGGTGGGGCCGGACAGCCCGACGACTTATGTCCTGATTCCACACGCCTCGCCCGAGTCCATCGTAACGCTGCCGGTGCTTCTTGCGGC
>JAYUMV010000189.1:0-2824 GCA_043762265.1 Chthonomonadaceae bacterium
GAGGCGAGAGCTTCCAGCAGTTCGTACTCCCGGTGGCTCAGTCCAACATCCACACCGGCACGCGCGACGCGGCGCTGCGCGGTGTCGATTTCAAGATCCGCGATGCGAATGGTGCGTGTATGATGCACTTTGTCGCGGCGCAGCAGTGCGCGCACCCGCGCAAGGAGTTCCTTAAACTCGAAGGGCTTCGGCAGATAGTCGTCCGCTCCGGTATCCAGGCCGCGCACCCGGTCGTCCACCGAATCGCGGGCGGTGAGCATCAGCACCGGCGTCCGAAGTCTCTGCGTTCGCAGCTCGGCACAAAGCTCGAACCCATTCATCTTGGGCAGCATCACATCCAGAATCAGCAGGCCGTACGTGTTCATGATCGCCATATCCAGCCCCGCATCGCCGTCAGTCGCGATCTCGACAGCATAGTGCGCCTGCTCCAGCCCGCGCTTTATCATGCTCGCGATTCCCGGTTCATCTTCGACAAGTAAAATCTTCATGCGCTCAGTATCCTTCCGAAACATGAAAACCGGATGAAATCCTTCGCTGCCGCGCGAAGGAGCGGAAGCGCCTGCGGCGCACCCCAAATCCTTCGCTGCCGCGCGAAGGATTTCATCTAGTTTTCATGTTTCGCGTCTATTCTGACGCTACTCTGTTGCGTCAGCACGTGCGGCGTCTCTATCGACGGACAGAGAGAACGCCCCTCGACGCCGCAGGACACAGAAACGGCGGCGGCCGGCAACGGAAGGGCCCTCCCGAACCAGCGCCCCAGCCGGTTCGCGACAAAGCGGCAGCGCTGCCGCCCCACGGTCGCTTGCTCGCCTAAGAAGGAACATCGCTATGAACAGAACCTCTCGCCGTATCACCGTACTGACAGGAGCCGTGCTCCTGCTTCCGCTGAGCGTCTTGTTCAGTGGAGCGCAGCGCGGAAACCCTCCCAAACAGACCACGACCGTATTAGGACAGGCGCTTCCCGGACTCACCGACGATCAGTTGGCGGCGTTCAAACTCGGGCTGCGCGCCTTCAGCACCACCGAGACCCAGGCCGATGGTCTCGGGCCTGTGTTCAATGGAACGTCCTGCGCCGAATGCCACAAAGCCGGCTCCATCGGCGGGGCCGGCATCGATCTGACCATCGCGCGTGTCTCTCGCATCGGCGGCGTGCGCCGCGGCCAGTACACGGATCTGCCGGAGCTAGGCGGTCCTGTGATGCAGGCGCGCTCACTGCGTGAGTTCGACACCTCGTGCCCTGTCTCCGGCGAAGTCGTGCCACGGGAAGCCGATTACGTCTCCCATCGCATTACCACCCCCCTCTTTGGCGCGGGCTTGATCGAGGCTATCCCGGCCGCGACGATCCTCGCGGGATCCGGCCGGATGGACCCCGATGGGGTGCGGGGCGTTGCGAACATCGTCTTTAACCCGGAAACGGGTCAGAACGAGGTCGGACGTTTTGGCTGGAAAGCGCAGCACTCCAGCCTGCACCTGTTCGCGGGCGATGCGTATCTCAACGAAATGGGGGTGACCAACAAGAGCTTTCCGAACGACAACCTGCCGCAAGGCAAGCCGATCCCTCCCGGCTGGGGGCCGACCACGTCTCCGGAAGATCAGGACGGCGATGTGGAGAACTTCACGGCCTTCATGCAGTTCCTGGCTCCGCCCAACCGGCGTCTGCCGGTCACCCCGCTTGCTCAGTACGGAGAGCAGGTATTTACGGGAATACGGTGCAGCGCCTGCCACGTGCCAAAAATGCAGACCGGAGCGAATGCCGTCGCGGCGCTGTCCGGGCAGACGGTTCCCCTCTTCTCCGACCTGCTGCTGCACCGCATGGGCGGCAGCCTCGCAGATGGTATCCAGCAGGGGCAGGCGAAAGGCGATCAGTTTCGCACCGCGCCTCTGTGGGGACTGTCGCGCCGGCAGTTCTTTATGCATGACGGACGCGCCCTGACAATTCAGGATGCCATCGCCGCGCATGACGGCGAGGCCTCCGCCGCCCGCAATCGCTTCTTCCACCTGCAGGGCCAGGATCGCGATGCCCTCATGGCCTTCCTCGCCTCGCTGTAACCGTCCTCCCCCGGCCCGTCCTTACGAAGGAAGAACTTCCCCAGCCCCTCCTTCATAAGGAGGGGCTTTTATCTGTCTGTTCCCTGTCTCTTCGCCATGAAGACGACTCACGCTCCGAACTGCTCCCCTTCTTATGGAGGAGGGGCCGGGGGGAGGTTCTTTGTCAGGCGTACCAGACGTTCATGAGGAGGGCTTTGGCGATGAGTTGCTGGAGGGTAGGGCAGAGGTAAGAGTGGCCGTCGAGGGTTCTGCGGATCGCCGTCACAAGATTTTCCGGGCTGGCGTCCTTCAGGACATAGCCGTAGGCTCCATTGCGCAGAGCCTGCAAAACATAGGCCTCGTGGGAGTGCATGGACAGCACGACGATTCGGACTTCCGGGTGTCTCTCGTGCACCACTCGTGCCACTTCGAGGCCATTCATATCGGGCATCATCAGGTCCAGAACAAGCATGTCGGGATGCAGGCGTTCGACGGCAGGCGCAACTGCCAGCCCTCGTTCCACCTCGCCTACGATCTCCATATCCGTTTCCGCTTCCAAGAGTGCGCGGACGCCCTGACGGACGACACGATGATCGTCCGCCAGCAACACCTTGATATTGCTCATTCCATTACGTCCTCTCAGGACAGTCTTACTCCATTCTATCGTAACCGAATCGGTGACGGAGCACATCAGGGAATCTACGTATTTTACGGTCGAAAATCCCTTATTTTGAAGGAAGTTGGCGTGAGAGCGCGCGCTAATTATCGAAGGAGAGCAGCCCTTTGCGAATCGCAT
>JAYUMV010000190.1:0-48439 GCA_043762265.1 Chthonomonadaceae bacterium
GACATCGCCCTTGTGCTCCATCTGCCGCTCGTGGAGTGGAAAGACGAGCGACTGTCAGCGGAGAGGCTTGTCCAACTGCGTACACGACTGATCGATGCCGGACTGAAGCCCCGCTCCGACCCCGAGGCGAATGCCCGGTTGAGCGAGTTGCGCCGTCAGTACGAGCCCTATCTCTATGCGCTGGGCGAGCGCCTGCACCAGGCGCTGCCCCCGTGGGTCGGTGACGGCGAACCGGAAGACAACTGGCGCACCGGCATCGGCGATCAAGATAGCCACTTGTGATTCAACGAACGGATCAAGGAAAGGATCTTTACTCTCTATGGGAAAACTACCGGTTGCACTGCAGCTCTACTCCGTGCGCGAGGAGGCTGCCAAAAACCTGCCGTATGTATTGGAGGAAGTGGCCAAGATGGGCTACGACGGCGTGGAGTTCGCGGGCTACTACGGCCATAACGCGCAGGAGGTCAAAAAATGGCTCGATACCAACGGCCTGATCTGCGAAGGGGCGCATCTGGGCATCGATACGCTGCTGGGCGATGCGCTTGCGGCGACGGTCGAGTTTCAGGCGACTCTCGGCAACAAGTTCCTGATCGTGCCGGGGCTGCCTGCCGCCCGCACCAGCTCGAAAGCGGCCTGGCTGGAGATGGCGGGCCTTATGAATGAGATCTCCGACAAACTAGCCCCGCACGGCATGCGGACCGGCTACCACAACCATCACACGGAGTTCCTGCCAATGGACGGCGAACTGCCCTGGGACATCTTCTTCGGCAACACCAAGCCGGAAGTCATCATGCAGTTCGACGTAGGCAACGCGCTGCACGGCGGCGGGCATGCCGCGCCCTTCCTGAAAGCCTATCCAGGGCGCGCGGCGTCCGTTCACGTTAAAGAGTACTCCGCCACCAACGACAAGGCGCTGATCGGCGAGGGCGATGTCGATTGGGCCGAGATCTTCGGCCTCTGCGAGACTATTGGCAAGACCGAATGGTATGTCATCGAGCAGGAGAGCTACGCCTATCCGCCCCTGGAGTGCGCCGCCAAATGTCTCCAAAACCTCCGCGCCATGGGCAAATAGCGGGCAATCGTCGCAACCCGGATTTCTCAAGCCTAAAAACAGGAACCTTCCCCTCATCAGAGGAAAAGGTTCCTGTTTTTAGGCACTTTTTCTGCGGTGTCAGAGCGTTTTCAGGAAGGCCACGAGATCCGATTTTTCTTTTCGGGTAAACCCGATTCCGAAGCGTGTATCGTAGAAATCTACCGCATCGTCCAGGGTGGCGGCGAACCCGTTGTGGAAGTACGGGGGCCGTGCGGCGACACCGCGCAGAACGGGGCCTTTGAAGCGCGCGACATCGGCCCACTTCCCCGTAATCATGGCACGGCCCGGATCAGTTGTCTGGATCCTTTCGCCGGTCGTCTTATTTTGCAGCGTATATAGCGGCATGTCCGGAGTGCGACGGCTCGCGTCCGTCAGCCCGATGTCCAGGGGCAGCGCCACGGAGTGATCTCCCACATTTGGCGAGTTGTGGCAGGTCGTGCAGGTGCCCGGTATTGCCGGGAGGTTCAATTTGTCATTAAGGCCGCGTACTCCCGTGATCAGAATCGGCTTTGTGTTGAAGAGCGCCTGCCCGCGCGCGACTTTCTCACGCGCCATTTTCTGTTCCGGGTCGTCGTGGTCGCCAGGGAGATCGGCCCAGGCATCGTAGAGCGTCATCGAGACGGGATGGAACGCCATCCCGGTGGGATCGGCTCCGAGCGTGTCGTTGATTCCTATGTAGAATGGCGTAGTGGCCAGAAAATCAGGCCCGCCTTGCGCACCGTTATGATCGAGGCGGCCGGCATCGTTGTCTTTCGACTGGGCCGTGGAGAGACTCATTTCAAAGTCTACGATCTGCCGTTGCTGCAGCGTGCTGAGAGGAGATCCCTGCGCATGCCCTGTCGTGGCGTCGTTGGCCTGATGCATCAAATCTGCGATCAGAGCGGGAACACTGTTCGGCAAGGGGCCGGTGATAGGAGTCACGGTCTCGCGCGCATCCCACATGATTCCGCTGAGGAACGACAGATTGGTCGTCGGCAGCGGGCGACGGAACAGAGACAACTCTCTGTCCGCACGGGCATAGTGATAGGGATCCTCCACATAGACGACGGTAAACTCTGCATTCGTGGGCACAGGCATACCAATACGGAGAAGGCCTCTGTTCAGCAGCATGCTATAGGCCTCGCGTCGTGCGCCCACGGTAGATACATCGGCGTTCGGAGAGTTGGAGCCATCTACGGTGCGGAAGAGCGGGGCGGTGCCGTGCGAATCTTCAAAATCCTGCCGAATCGTAGCCGGAGTGATAGACCAGGCGTCTCCTGGTCGGTGGCAAGTAAAGCAAGAGCGTCCATTGCTGCCCAGGCTCTTGAAAAACGGGTTCGAGGCGTCGATTCTGCCCCGTGTCGATACGGTGCGGACCTGCCCACTCGCATTGCGAGACTCCAGATCTTCGTGGTCGTTGGCAGAAGAGGGCAGCATCGTCAGACTGCACAGCAACGCTGTCGGCAGGCCGATAGCTAAGAGGAACAACCTTGTTCCATTCACTTGGGATCTCCTTGTATACCGGAGGTAAAACAGATTGTGGAAGGCGACGTCCAGAGGGAGCGCCGCTGGATGGAATAGAGGAACCACCGCTTCCTGTCACCCGGCTATCGACAGAGGGCGGAATGTCTCCTTTTGCGTCCAAGAGGATAAGGACACACTGTTTAGTTGTCGATTACGCACCGCACGGATTGCATCCAGAGCGAGGCTACAAAGAAAAGAGCAGCGTGCTCTCTCGGAAAGCGCGCTGCAACACGTGAGAACTGCTTCCTAAACGACTTTTTCCGGGGGCATCGGGTATGGGGAGAGGAGGAAGGGATCGGAATAGATATCCTGCATGGAGGCTCCGGCGAGGAAGGCACGCTTCCTCGCCGATTTTACCATGTCGGGATGTCCGCAGAGATAGATTCGCCAGCCTTTCAGGTTGGGCAAATCCGCATGGGCGATCAGGTCGGCACGGCCTTCCCGATATTCCGGCAGAGTGTCGGCATCCACACAGGGCACGTAAGTGAAGTTCGGATGCTTGGCGGCGAGGCGGTGCAACGCCTCAACCAGGTAAAGACCTTCGGGCCTCCAACTGCCATGGTAGAGACGGATGGGCCCGGTATGCCCTTGATCCAGGGCATCCGAGATGATTCCCCAGAGGGGCGCCAGGCCTGATCCCGTGCCGATCAGCAGCATTCCCTGGCTGGACGCTGCGGGCAGATAGAAGCAGTTGCCGTAGGGGCCAGCGACTTCTATGCTATCCCCGACACACAGCGTATTGTGAATCCAGGTGCTCATCGCGCCGCCGGGAAGGCGGCGAATGTGGAACTCGATCACGCCGTCGGGACGCGGCAGACCTGCCAGTGAGTAGCTGCGGATCAATCCATCGGGTCGGAGGAGATGCGCGAACTGTCCGGCGCGATAGTCGAACGGCCGCAGGCAGCGCAGTGAGAGGCGCAGGATATCCGCGTTGAGCGCCTCCTTCGCCACGATCACGGCAGACGTGCGGGGGGAAACATCCTCTCCTGGGAGTGCGATCACCATGGTCTCCTGGGGGCGGCAGAGACAGGCTAGAAAGTAGCCCTGTGCGCACAGCGTCGGCTTGAGGCCGTTCTGAGCGGCGGAGGGTGGCACACCCGCCGTGGCATGCATCAGGCAGGTCTGGCAGACTCCGCTACGACAGGAGGAGGGAATGGTCGCTCCCTTCCGTGTCAGGCAGTCCAGAACGGTCTCTCCCGGCTCGCAGGCATAGGTCTGCTGTTGAAATCGAAGGAGCGGCATGGTGAGATCGGACCTCTTTCTGGAGTTACAAGTTGAGCACATCGTCGTGCGTGCCAGCCACGATGGCCATCACCTGAGTGATCAGCGCCTGGGGGACGCTCAGCTCTTGCAGCGTGGCCTGCAGATGTCCGGCGACTGCCTGAAAGTGGGTCTCCTTGAGGCCCCGCGCGACGAGTGGAGCATGGACATCCCGCATTGCTTTGCCGGTATAGTGATTCGGCCCGCCAAAAGCATAGGTCAGGAAAGCTTTCTGCTTGGCGGCCTGTCGCTCCATATCCACATCCTCGAAGAAGTCGGAAATGCTCGCATCGGTCAGTACTTTACGGTAGAAAATATCCACAGCGGTATTGACAGCGGCCTCGCCGCCCAGAGATTCGTAGAGTGACATCATCGTTCTCCTCCGCGCCCGCACCCCACCGGGTGCAGCGAAAATAGGTAGTATTCAAAACTGGACATCTATGTCCAGTTTTATTATACTGGCGTAGGGCTGTCTTTGTTATCCCCGAAACGGCGTATTTTAATTTTTTGTTGAATCGGCTCTCCCCACTCTACATCAGGGCGCATGGGGCGGGGGCGGTCACTTGGTCGGCAGTTCGATGGGGAACGGACAGAGGGGTCTGCTGGTAGACGGTTCGCGCAGCAGGTCGGCAATGGTCGAGTCCCGAAATGCCTGCTCGACGAGTAAGAGCGCATCATCGAGGCGGCGGTGCAATGGGCAGAGGTGAGTGCCGTGCGCTTCCAGGCCTAGCGGGCAGGTTATGATTCGCTGAAGCGGGTCCACAGCCTGAATTACATCGTAGACCGAGAGCGTCTCCGGTTGCTTGAGCAGTGTAATACCGCCATGTAGTCCACGCCGCAAATGGATGAGGCCGGCTCGCGCCAGAGCCTGCAGGACTTTGGAGAGATAAGGCGAAGGGACACGTGTTGCGTCAGCAATTTGTTGGGTCGTTTGTGCTTCGTTAGGCCGTGTGCAGAGATGCGCGATGGCCCGCAAAGCATATTCGGCGGTCTGAGAGATCATGGCGCTCCTTTCTCTTTATTTATGCGCATACTCTGCTTAACGTTCCCTCCGAGTTGTCGTGTATCGGCAGCATACCTCTTTCTCACTGGAAAATCGGCTTCCATGGGCGATAAAATATGCCGTTTGGCAGATACATTCTCGCGCATCCTGCGCTACAATATGCTATAAGGCAGACAATGTGCCATAGGATAGGGATGGAAACGATTCTGGGCAGGAGATGTCTCTCCCGTCCGCTGTAAATCTTTCCTTCAGAAGGTGCGACAACACCATGTACGCTCTCAGATTTAAATTTATGGAAGATCAGGACAGCCTTGTGCAGGAGGCTTTTCAGGAGATCCTGGGCGACTTGATCGCCGCTTATAAATCGGGTTTCCCCATCTTGCGCACTCAGGTCTACTATCCCGACAGCAGGGAACTCGGGAACGGGCCACCGAACGAGTTCATGATCGAAGTCCTCAACGAAGATGGCCTTCAGGCGTTGCTGCGCTTTTTGCAAAGTAGAGTGGACGTAAAACAGGCCAGCATCCTTGTCTGGGACGCCATCGAGGCGATGTCGCCTCTGCAATCGGGGATGTGGTGTCACTCCTACCATTCCGGTGTCCTGCGCCTCTCTTCTCTTGCCAACAACACATCGCATTCCTATCCCTGATGCCCGCACGTTTTTGTTCTTTCGCTCGTCTTTAGCTCCTACGGATTTGAACGCCCAGGAAGGTCTCTTTCCGGAATCGGCAGGATTGAGAGCGGTCGGCGTCGAATTTAAATCGACGCTGGCCGCTGTCTGTTTTGCGGTGTGTGCGAAACTATCTCTTCCCTGAACGTAAAGAAGCATGAACTTCGCGATTCCTGATCATTATCAGCAACTGGGCCTCTCGCCGGACGCGAGTCTGGAGGCGATCCGCAAAAGGCATCGGGACCTGGCACGCCGCTATCATCCGGATATGGATGCGAGTGTCGAGTCGGCGGAGAAGATTCGCAAGGTCAATGAAGCGTACCATGCCCTGAGCGATCTCGACCGGCGAGCCGCTTACGACCTCACGCTCTGCCAGCGGATGTGGGGAGCGGTCACACTGGTCAACCGCAACAGTTGGAACGAACTGGAGTCGAGCCTGCACTTCTGGCAGTTTCGCCTCCTCATGGTGGATGGGACCGGCATCACCGACGCTGCCTCCCTTTGTCAGGCTGCCAATCGCGTTCTGCCGCATCCGCTCGGCGATCCGATCTGCGATTGGAACTCGCTGGAGGACGGGCTCTGGCAGGGACTGGCGGCTATGGCGGAACGTGGTGACTGTCGGATCGCGATCTGCTGGACGCAGGCCCATGCGATGCTCAAAAGCGGTCTGCCCGATCTGTTGCTCGCCATCGACTGTTTTCGGGGGCTGGCGGCGCAGGTGGTCACGTCCAACCAGGGCTTTCCGCGCCCCATGGCGCTGCGGACGTTTCTAATCGGGGAGGGGCCGAATTTCCCAGGCTGGCGACTGCCAACGGCCCGCAACGAGGAACGGTAATTTCGAGCTCATGAACAGTAAAAGTGCAACTCCGGACTACTATCAGATGCTGGGATTAGCCCCCACGGCCACCCCGGAGGAGATCAAAAAACGCTACCGGGAATTGGCCCGGCGGTATCACCCCGATGTGAATCCCGATCCGGCCGCCTCGCATCAGATCAAGACGATCAATGAGGCCTACCATGTCCTCAATGATCCCGACCGCCGCTCTGTCTACGATGCCCACCGCATTTTGAGTCAGCCGACAACCCCACGCGCGAACGCTTCCAGCCGCACCGAGGCTCCGCCACGAGGGGCGAATGCAGGGGGCGCTGCGCCGCCTCCACGCCCACAAACATCGCGTCCTGCCGACAATCCGCGCACCGCAGGGACCGGCCCCTCGCGGCCCTATTCCGGAGGACGAGCCGGTTTCAATGGCTTCGGGCGTACTGCTCCGGACGACGATACCGATTCGTCTCCTCCGCGCTCCGCTTCCGCCGGGCCGCAGGCCGCGCGCAAACCTGCTGGTCGGGAAGCGCCCAAAGGCGGGAACATCAACAGTCTGCTCTCCGAAGCCCAACTGGCTTTCGTCAATCGGCGCTACCGGGAGGCGGAGGAACTCTGCGGTAAGGCGCTGCAGGTCGATCAGCGCAACGCCACGGTCTATGAACTGCTCGGCGACATCTATGCCCGCAAAGGCCAGAACGAAAGTGCGACTACCGCTTACTCTTACGCGATCCAGTTCAATCCGTACAACTACAGTATTCACAGCAAACTGGACCGGATCATGGGCAGACAGGAGAGTCACGACCCTAGTCCGACGATGACGCGCCCGGTCGCCGTGCCCCGTCCGGGTTGGGGAGGACTGGCGGATACCCATCGAGATCTCTCCCTCATGCTGTTTTCGATCCTCCTGTCCCTGGCCTTTGTGGGGCTGCTGTTCGCGTTTCATTTCAATCCAGGGGAGGCGATGGCGCGCGGTCTCCCCTGGGTGACGCTGCTCTCTCCGAACATGCTCGTGGCCGCGTCGCTTGATGGACTGATTGCGGGCATATTGCTGGCGTTCTATGGCGGCATGCGCCCCATTTCTGAAGAGCTGGTGCGCCATGAAGGCCCTTCGCAAGGCACACAGCCGAAGCGCTCGGGCCCCATTTCGCTGGTGGTGCTGCTGGGCCTGTTCTCTTGTGTGCTTTTCTATCTCTCGGCGGCAGTTTTCGTTGGGATCGGACTGATTTACGGCAAATTGTCGAGTTCCCTGCTACGCGCCTACGCAGCAACGGGAGCGCTGGTGGGGCTGTTCAGTCTGATCGCGTCGGACGCCAATGTGCGCTTCGGTGCCGTGCCGGTTGCGGTCTTCGTCGGAAACGCGCTCTTCCCGACACTTTTGATCGGCTGGTCCATCGGCGACAGCATTCGCCTGCGTGGCCGTCGCGCCTAACCCCACCCCGGCCCTCCCCTTGCCAAGGGGAGGGAGCAAGATAAAGCCTCCTCTTGGGAAGGGGAGGGAGCAAGATAAAGCCCCTCCTTTTGAAGGAGGGGTTGGGGGAGGTCGCCAGAGCACGGAAAAGCCCCTCTTCTGTATACAGAAGAGGGGCTCAGATGAGCACTGTGGCGATCAGGCCGCAGGAGAGGCAGTCAGCGTAATCGGCTGTGCGCACAGCCGAGCAAACCGCAGGCGACGATGGGATTGGCATCCGACCTGACGGTCGCTGGTGCAGTCGTTCGGGGCAATGGCCTTGCCGTCAGGTCCTATTTTCCCGGCATGGAGCATGCAGGTGTGCGAACCAGAGTTCGCGCCGCTCTCGGTCGCTTCAGGGCGCGACGAGGCAGAGGTGAGCGGGCTCGCCTGGCAGAACGCACAGGGGCGAGCGGAAGCTTCGGACGAGTTGTACATTTTGAGATTCGACATTTCAGTACGCTCCTTGAGCCGTAGTCGATTCCCTCTTCGGAACCGGAGAGTGTTACATCTCTCTTCTATGCAATAACTGTGCCAACCTGAGAATTTTGCATGTGCATGTGCAAAATATTACATCTACGGCTATAAATGCAGCGATATGAGGAGGATTCTGGTGGCGATAGATACGGGCAAAACATTCGATACCGTTCCACTCTTCGACCCGGAAGTGAGCAACCTGGTGCGCGCTCCGCTCGACAGCGGACCAGGTTGGTGGGCAGGTGCGCCGGGAGCGACCTTCGACGCCGCCAGCAACACCTTCTATCTGGTCTACCGGCAGCGTCAGCCGCGTGAACTGGGGCGCGGCGTCGAGTTGCGGATCGCCGCAAGCGATAATGGCATCGCCTTCACCGACATCTGGGCGCTGCCGAAGACATCGCTGGATGCGCTCTCCATCGAACGGGCCTCGCTCATACGCGGCCTGAACGGGCGTTGGCTGCTCTATCTCTGTTATGTCTATCCCGCAGATGGTCGCTGGCGGGTCGGACTGGTCGAAGCCGACGAACCGGACCGCTTCGATGTCACGACGATGACCACTCTGCTGGTCCCGGAAGATTTCGGAGCCATCCGCATGAAAGACCCGAACGTCTTTCTCATCGGGCGGATGACCTATCTGTATGTCACCTATGCTACCGAAGAGGCGCCACCCAACGGGCAGCCGTTCTATCGCACCGGGATCGCCATGAGCGGCGACGGACGGCGGTTTCAGTGGATGGGCGACGCGACTCCGATCGCCAACTATCCCGCGCTCCCCGACGCCACCGCGCCTGCCTGGGATGGGCACTGTCGGCGGATTGGGGCGATGGTCCCACTGGAGACAGGCGGATGGCTCGCCTTTTACGACGGCAGCGCTTCCTCCGCCGAGAACTATGAAGAGCGTACCGGCCTCGCGCAGACCTTCGATCTCCGCACCTTCTACTCTCTCACCCCCGACCATCCCGCGCTATTCTCGCGCTATGCCACCGGCTGCCTCCGTTTTGTGGACGTAGTCCCGGTCGGGCGAGAACTCTTCTATTACTATGAGATCGCCCGCGACGACGGCGCTCATGAACTCCGCGTCAGCGTCGTCGAGCGGCCCTGATACCGGTTTCCGAGCGAGAGAATCAACGGGCCAGAGGGAAGCGGGGGAGATCAGGTAATGATGTCGTGGATGACTTCGCCGTAGACGTCGGTGAGGCGCATGTCGCGGCCGCTGTAGCGGTAGGTGAGGCGTTTGTGATCTACTCCCAGCATATGGAGCATGGTGGCGTGGAGGTCGTGGACGCTGACCCGGTTCTCGACGGCATGGTAGCCGTAGTCGTCGGTCGCGCCGTAGATCTTGCCGCCCTTGACCCCGCCGCCTGCCATCCAGACCGAGAAGCCGTAGGGGTTGTGGTCGCGTCCGTCGCTGCCCTGCGCCATCGGGGTCCGCCCGAACTCGCCTGCCCAGACGACCAGCGTCGTATCGAGGAGGCCCCGCGACTTGAGGTCTTTCAGCAGACCGGCGATGGGCTTGTCGATCGCCACGGCGTTGTTCTGATGGCCCTCGCGCAGGTTGCTGTGCTGGTCCCACCGATCTCCGCCGGTGCTGGGGCAGAGCAGTTCGATAAAGCGCACTCCGCGCTCCACCAGTCGCCGGGCGATCAGACACTGCTGTCCGTAGATCTGCGTGGTCTTTTCATCCAGGCCGTAGAGTTTGCGGGTCGTCTCCGTCTCCCCCTTCAGGTCCATCAGGTCGGGCACGGCGGCCTGCATCCGAAAGGCCAGTTCGTAGTTGAGGATCGACGCTTCCACCCGGTCGTCTACGGCAGAGGATCCCATGGCGGCCTGATCGAGGCGGTGCATCAGGTCGATCTTGGCCTGCTGTGTGCGCAGGTTTGGCTCGGTGCGCTGCACGTCGGCAATCGGTTGCGCGCCCTCGCGGAAGAGGGAGCCCTGGAACGTAGCGGGCAGAAATCCGTTGGTGAAGCAGTCCACGCCGCCGGGCGGGATCATGCCGCTGTTGAGCACGATGAAACCGGGTAGATTCTGGCAGACGCTGCCGAGCCCATAGGTCGCCCAGGCACCCATGCTCGGTCGGCCCTGCATCCCGGAACCGGAGTGCAGGAAGAAGTTGGCGTTGGTATGCTCCGGATGGTCGGAGAACATCGAGCGAATCACCGTCAGATCGTCCACACACGTTCCGACATGCGGAAACAGATCGCTGACCGGAATACCGCTCTGCCCATAGTTCTTGAACTCCCAGGGCGATTTCAGTACATTGCCCCTCGACATAAACTGCGAGGGCTGAATCGTCCCCTGATACGGTTGTCCGTGCTCTTTGGTCAGGCGCGGCTTGGGATCGAAGGTGTCGATATGCGACGCCCCGCCGTCCATAAACAGAAAAATGATGCTCTTCGTCTTCGCCGGAAAGTGCCCTGGGTGGGGAGCCATCGGGTTCGTCGCAGGCTTCGTGTCCGCGCGTGCCTCTTCCCCCAGCAACGCCGCCAGCGCCACCGCCCCGAACCCGTTTCCACACGCCGCCAGCATCTCCCGCCGCGACAACGGCGCATTCCGAAATCTCCTACAGTGCATCATCAACTCCTGAATCTCGCTTCAAACCGTCGGTTCCATCGTCCGTCCGCTCTATCCTAACTCTGCATCATTTGCCACTCTTTATACGTTTTGCAGCTCTACGCGCGACTTTACTCACGTATGGGTGAGTGTGAGAATAAAACCGTTCCCAAACATGAAGCAATCGGGGTCTGTTCAGTGCGAAAAGGCTATCGACCGCGAAGATTTCGACTACGGCATCAGCATCATCGACAAGTTTTCTGCTTCTAGCGTCACTATTCATCCGGGAAAGTACGGGTTCCTACTGGCTTATCTGCGCCGCGACATCCGGGCGAAGCGTGAGAGACTTCCCCCAACCCCCTCCTTCGAAAAGAGGGGGCTATTAGTGCGCAACCCTCCTTTGCAACGAGGAGCTTTTTACTGTCTGCTCACTTCCCCTTCGCGCAGGAAATCGGCTTACGCTCTGAGTAAAATTTTATCTAGCAATCAAAGAGGTTGGTAACGGGCTGTAAGCCCCCTCCTTACGAAGGAGGGGGTTGGGGGAGGTTAACCCCAAGGCATCTTTCTCTTACAGGCCGTCAAGCAACCTCATTTGTCTGCGGTAGAATAGCGCGCCTATTTTGGAGTGCAACCGGTCAGTGCAGGAAGATGAACTCTTTGACGTTGAAGAGGACGTGACCGAGGTCGCTCCAGGCTCTGGGATCATCTGGGTTGCCGTACTCTTGTCCTTGTGCGGTCAGGAACGCAAGGGCTGCTTCGCGTTCGGATGGCTTGGGCAGACGTCCGAAGGCGGTTTCGTACATGCGGTCGATGCGCTGGTCGGGGGTGCCGGGAGTTGCCAGAATGTGTTTTGCCCACTCCTGGGCCTGGGCGACGACGAAAGGGTTGTTGAGCAGCGTCAGCGCCTGGGAGGGCACGTTGGAGACGGTGCGCCGGCCCTGGGTGGTGACCGGTACCGGATAGTCGAAGGCGAGCAGCATCGGGATCAGGAAGTTACGCCGCACGCTCAGATAGAGGGTGCGCCGACCGTCGCCGTCCAGAGGGCCGGAGGGGGCCGCGCCGCGTCCCGGTGTGAAGGCGTTCAGGTTGGGCATGGTCGGGTGGCCGTAGAGTTTCGGATCCAGCCTGCCGGAGACCGCGAGAATACCGTCGCGAATGCACTCTGCCTCCAGGCGTCGGACCGGCATGCGGTGCAGCAGGCGGTCCTGCGGGTCGGCGACCTCCGCTTTCGGGGCTGGCATACTCGCCATGCGATAGGTGCGACTCAGCACCATCAGGCGATGCATCTTCTTGAGCGAGCCGCCCTGCTTTACGAACTCAGAGGCCAGGTAGTCGAGCAGTTCGGGATGCGTGGGACGCTCGCCCATGACCCCGAAATCGTCGGGGGTGCGGACGATACCCTCGCCGAAATGGCGCTGCCAGAGCCGGTTGACCAGCACACGCGCCAGGAGGGGGTTGGAAGCGGCGGTCATACGCTGCGCCAACTGCAATCGACCGCTGCCTGCCTCCGTGCCCAGAGTCGGCGCACGGTCGCACACCTCCAGGAAACGACGCGGCACAATGCGGCCCGGCATGCGGTAGTTGCCGCGCAGGTGTACCGGCTCATTCACGCCGTCCCCGTCCGCAGCGGCCAGCGCGGGCAGCGTCGATGCGATCCGTGCTTCCAGGAGGGTCGCTTGACGCCTCAGATCGACGAGACGCTGTATGTCCGATGAGGGCGGTAGGGGGCGAGTCTGCAAGGCCCACTGCAGCAGCGCATCCGTCGCCTGTCTGTCTGCCGGGGGCAGTGTGGCGGATGCCTGTTGTGCGGTCGTCTCCAACAGCGCGCCCATCTTCCGGATCACGGCCTCCAGCGAGGTCAGACTCGGATCGTCGAGCAGGCGCACGATCGCGGAAGGGAGGACATCGGCAGGCGGCCCGCCCGCCGTAAACCCGACACGGTCCAGCGCGGCATAGCCGTCGCTCTTCTTATCGATCTCGATATAGGCGCGATGGCCGATCCACTCGCGCACATCCTGCATCATCCAGGTCAGGCCATCCGGGCTGTTGATTTCCATCTCCAGTCGCCCATACAGGGGATCCCGAAGCCGCTGATAGCCCTCTAAAATGAGCCGGATATGTGCATGCTCACCGGCGACATGGTAGAGGATCGTGGGACGTGTGAGGGTGAACGTCGGAGAGCGCAGTGTGCCCGGCAGTTTGTCCGTCAGGAGATCGCTTCGGGCCGTCCCCGTTGGGAAAACGGCGCGGATATGTGGTTCCGTCTCTCCCTCCAGGCGGGCCGAGAACGTCGTCGTCGGAGCGCTGCCGAATGCGTCGCCGCTAGTCGTCCAGGGTCTATAACTGCCTGTTCCGAAGCCCTCCAGCCAGAGAATTTTAGGGTTCTCTTTTGCCAGTGTCTCGGTATCTAGTTTCATCTGTTGCACGAGGTTCTGGCGAGCACGCGTGAAGGCTTCCGGAGATTGCTTCGCGCCTCCCTCGCTCAGAAAAGCGACCGGATAGAGCGGATCCCGGCCTTTGCGCGCCGCTTCCAGGCGGGAGGCCCAGTCGGGCTGCATGGGGTCCGCCGCCTGACGGAGCAGGGTGGCGGCCTCCTGACGCAGGGTCTGCTGTGTCCGCTCCCGAACGGCGAGCAGGTCCCGGTGCAGTTCCGGCGTGAGCGGCGCGCCGACTGGAGCCCACTGCAAGCGGGTGCTTTTCAGGAAACCGTAGAGCGCGTAGTAGTCCTGTGTGGAGATCGCATCGAACTTATGGTCGTGGCAGCGGGCGCAGCCGATGCCCACGCCCAGAAACGCCTTGCCCAGCACATCGATCTGGTTGTCGATTCGCTCTGCCTCGTCATCGCACAGGTCCACCGGCGCATGCTTGCCCGCCCCCAGCCAGAAGAAACCCGTCCCCAGCACCGACTCATTGAAGGTCAGTTGTGGGTTGAGGCGCGGGTGGGGCAGCAGATCGCCTGCGATCTGTTCGGTCACAAACTGGCTGTAGGGGAGATCGGCGTTGAAAGCCCGAATGAGATAGTCCCGATACTGCCACGCGCCCGCCTTTTCGATGTCCCACTCGTGCCCGTCCGTCTCGGCATAGCGTACCAGGTCGAGCCAGTGCCGCGCCCAGCGCTCTCCATAGTGCGGAGAGGCGAGCAGACGGTCCACCACTTTTTCGTAGGCGCTGGGGCTGGTATCGGCGAGGAAAGCGTGAAGTTCTTCGGGCGTCGGAGGCAGACCGACCAGGTCATAAGTGACGCGGCGGAGCAGAGTGGCTTTGTCGGCGGGCGCAGCGGGCGTCAGGCCCTTCGCCTCCAACTTCGCCAGAATAAAATAGTCGATGGAGTTGTGCGGCCACGCCTTCTGCTTCACGGCCGGGAGCGCCGGTTGTCGCACCGGCTGCCAGGCCCAGTGCTTGGCACGCGTCTTCAAATCGAAAGGCTGCACTCCGGAAACGGCTGCCGGAATATTTTTCTGCGCAGGCCAGGAGGCGCCGTGCTGGATCCACTCTGTCAGAACCCCGATCTGCTCCGCAGAGAGTCGCCCTGTCGGAGGCATCTGCAGGGCAGGATCGCTATACGAGATCGCGTGCAGCAACAGGCTTTTGGCGGGCGCTTCCGCAGACAGCGCCGAGCCGTGTGTGCCGCCCTTCGCTAATGCAGCACGACTGTCGAGGCGCAGACTGCCCATCGGCGGCTTGCTGTCGGCGGAGTGACAGCGGTAGCAGTTCTCGACCAGGATCGGTCGCACCCGCTTCTCGAAAAACTCCGCGTCGGCTGCGGAGGTCTGGGCGCAGACCTGATTTCCGACCCCTGTCAGGAAGATCAGGTTCGTCAGGAGCAGGAGAGGCTGGATGCGCTTTAATCTCATCTAAATCCTTTGTCTGAGCCCACTAATCTGGAGTGGTGGGTACAATCTCGTGCAAGGCTCCTGCCTCGACGGGGATGGTCACGGCCACGCGTCCTCCGCCCTCCGCACGGGTCTCGTAAACCACGCTGCCCGACAGATCCCAGTGACTGAGGTGCTGCACCAGTTCCAGACCGGTGTTGGCAGCCTCCAGGGGATCGAAGCCTTCCGGAAAGCCTGGCCCGTCATCGCACACTTCCAGAGTGGCCGTCTCTGCTATGACCCAGAACCGAATGCGGATGAGTCCCACTCCATATTTCAACGCGTTGCTCACCAATTCATTCACAATAAGAGCCAGAGAAGTGCCCTGTCGCGCGGTCAGGCGCACATCCGCAATCTCGAATGCGATAGTACGCTCGGCGGAGGTCGCTTCGAGCATCGGAATCAACTCGTGCAGCAGCGCCTGCGCGGAAATATAGTGCGCCTGCCCGTCGCCCTCTTTCGACTCCTGAGTGAGCAGATCATGAACCGCCGCCAGCGCCCGCACATGGATTCCCAGTTGATGGATGTCCTTGGTGGGAATAGTCGGCATTCCGTCCATGAGGCGCATATCCAGCATTGCCGCGACGATCTGTAGATTGTTTTTGACGCGATGGTGCGTCTCCGTCATAGAGCGGCGCAAGCGCTCATTCAGGGCTTCGATGTGCTCCTGATGCCGCGCCAGAATCTCCTTGGCGCGCTGATGCTGCGTGATCTCGATCTGCAGATCTCTGTTGGCGGCCTCCAGGTCTGCGGTGCGCTCCTCCACCCGGCACTCCAGATCCTCATTGAGTTTGCGCACCTCTTCTTCGGCCTGCTGACGGCGCAGGGAGTTGCGCACCCCATCAAGGATACCCGCACAGGTGTTGCAGAACGGCTCCAGAGAGATGGCCAGCGCCTCGGAATAGCCTGTCAGACCGTTCGCGACTCCGACGATACCGACCAGCTTTTCCCCGGTATGGATCGGCATTGCCAGCAGGTTCTGCAGGGTGCTACTGCCCTCCGGCACGCCATGCAGGGTGGGAAATTCCGCTGTCGTGCTGGCGATATAGGGATGCCCGCTGATTTCGATCTGACTGCAGATCGCCTTTACGCTGGCCGTATCCAAAAGAGGAAAGGTCAGTTTATGGGATCGGGGCTGAGAGGTCGATTTCTGTCCGCTCTCGCAGATGGCGTGGTATTTCAGATAGGGCTTCCCCTTGGGAGAGGAGAGGATCTCTCCGATAAAGCCGTGCTCGCTCTGCGTCATCGACAGCAGATTCTGGAGCAGGTGGTCAAACGCTCCTGCCGGTTGTCCCTCGGCAATGTAGAGCATCAGCGCTCGGCTGATCGTCTCCAGCAGCGAGTTGGAGGCATCCAGACGCGCCTCGGTCTCCTGCCGCTGCTTGATCTCCTCGCGCAGGCGCGTCACATTCCGGGACATCTCGACGAAAGCGGCGACCTTTGCCCGCAGGACATCACCATCGAACGGTTTGAAAACGTAGTCTACGGCTCCAACGGAATAGCCCTTGAAGACATGCGTATCGTTCTTGTTGATGGCGGTCAGGAAGATGATGGGGATATGCCGGGATTTTTCTCTCGCGCGCATCAGGGTGGCTGCCTCGAAGCCGTCCATATCCGGCATCTGCACGTCCAGAAGGATGACGGCGAAGTCCTGATGCAGTACGCACTTCAGGGCCTCCATGCCCGAATGCGCACGCACTAGATTCTGTCCGAGACTCTCCAGCACCGCCTCCAGTGCGATCAGGTTTTCGGACCGATCATCTACCAACAGAATGTTTACTTTTGATTCGGGAGACATACGTCGGTTCCTATCAGGCTAGAAAGTATGGGCCCAATTTCGGAGAGGGGCAGAATCCAGTCGGGTCGGGTCGCTGCGATGGCCGCTTTTGGCATCACCGGACTTGCAGCGGTTTCAGGGGACTGGACGATCACCCGCCCGCCCCGCGCTTTAATACGCGCGACTCCCGCAGCGCCATCCTGGCTCGATCCCGTCAAAACCACTCCGATCACCTGCTCGGCATATGCATCCGCAGCCGATTCGAACAGCACATCGATCGCCGGTCTGGCATACCGTACTGGCGCTTCCGTAGAGAGGGCAAAGGATCCTGGCTCTACCAACAGATGATAGTCCGGCGGGGCGATATAGATGTGCCCCGGTAGAATCGGCTCTTTGTCCAGTGTCTCCTGTACCGGCAACGTCGTATAGCGGCGCAGCGTGGAGGAGAGGCGTTCGGTAGACAACACTCCACGATGCAGCACCACGGCGATCGGCAGACGGAAACTGGCTGGCAGACTTCTAAATACTATTTCCAGGGCAGCAAGTCCTCCCCAAGAGGCGCCGATAACGACCACTTCGACCTCCTCACCGAATGCGGCGATAGAGCTTTGAACCGACTCCCAACTGTTCATAATCTTGCTCGTGCGGTGTGAATTGCAGGGTCTCTTTACTGCCGATTCCCAGCACACCGAACATCGACAGACTCTCAAAAAGCAGTTGATGGACCCGTTGCTGCAAGGGCTTGGTGAAATAGATTATCACGTTCCGACACAGAATGAGATGGAACTCGTTGAACGAGCCTTCCATTGCGAGATTGTGTTCGGAAAAAATGATGTTCTCTTTGAGAGAAGAGCGAAAGATGGCCTCTCCCTGGGTGCTCGTATAGTATTCGGAGAGCGACTGCTTTCCGCCCGAACGGGCATAGTTAGCGGTGCCCTGCTGCACTGTCGCAGCTGGGAAGATACCCGCCCGCGCCTGACGCAAAACCGACCTATTCATGTCGGTCGCGTAGATCCGGCAACGGTCGTAGAGGCCCTCTTCTTCCAGGAGGATCGCCATAGAATAGACCTCTTCCCCGGTGGAACAGCCTGCGTGCCAGATGCGCAGAAAAGGATAGGTGCCGAGCATCGGAAGCACCTTGGTGCGCAGAATGAGAAAAAATTCTGGATCCCGAAACAGCGAGGTGACGTTGATCGAGACCGTCAACAGAAAGCGTTCCAGCGCGGCCGGGGTATGCAGCACTTTCTCCTGCAGCCCCGAGATCGTGCGAACCTGCTCTTCGCGCATGGCGATCGCGATGCGTCGCTTCAGGGAAGCGGGCGCATACTCGCGAAAGTCGTGCCCATAATGCCGATAGACCGCTTCCAGGAGCAGTTCGGTCTCGATGTCTTCGATCAGATGGTGGCCTGGCGCATGATCTTGCTCCGCCATTGTCGTTCCCCACACTTCTCTTCATTATTTATAGAGCCATACCCGTAGTAGGGAGAGCAGTTGCTCTGTATCGACGGGTTTGGAGATGTAATCAGAGGCTCCGGCTTCGATACAGGTGTCGCGGTCGCCCTTCATGGCTTTGGCGGTCAAAGCGATGATGGGCAGCGACTTGAACTTGCTCAATTTACGGATCGAGCGCATCGTTTCGAATCCGTCCATTTCCGGCATCATGATATCCATTAAGACGACGTCGATCTTATCTTCGTTCTTAAGCATCTCGATCGCATCTTTGCCGTTCTCCGTGAAGAAGATCTGCATATGCCGTTGCTCCAGCAGACTGGTGAGCGCGAAGATGTTGCGCACATCGTCGTCTACCACCAGCACCTTCTTGCCCGCCAGCACGGGATCGGCCAGTCGCGCCTGTTCCAGCATCTGTTTCTGCGTGGAAGGCAGGTTGGACTGGACACGGTGCAGGAACAGGGTAGTCTCGTCCAGCAGACGCTCTGGAGACTTGGCATCCTTTACGATGATGGTGTCGGCGAGGCGGCGCAGTTCGGTCTCCTGCTTGCGCGTCAGATCTTTGCCGGTGTAGATTACGATGGGCAGATCGACCAATCCTTCTTCCTTGCGGATCTTCTCAATCAGTTCGAAGCCGGTCATATCGGGCAGGCCAAGGTCGAGGACCATACAGTCGTAACGGTCGGCTTTAAGCGCCTCCAGGGCTGCGGCCCCCGTGCTGACCGCTGCTGTCACTACGTCCCCGTTCCCGATCAGTTCCACGATGCTGTTGCGCTGCACCACATCGTCTTCTACGAGCAGCAGACGTCGCACCTTCCTGTCCAGGAAGCCTTTGATGTCCGCGAGCGCCTGGTCGATGGCCTCACGACTGACGGGCTTTTGCAGCTGCGCGATCGCGCCCTACCGCAGTCCTCGCATGGGATCTTCCGAAGCGGAGATGATATGAACCGGGATATGCCGGGTCGCCGGATCGTGCTTCAGACGGTCCAGAATGGTCCAGCCATCGACATCGGGCAGGCGAATATCCAGGGTGATAGCGCTGGGCTGGAAACGTCGTACGAGGGCCGAGCCCGCCTCTCCGGAGGTCGCGACAATGCCTTTGAAGCCTTTCTCCCGCGCCAGATCCAGCATAATCCGGGCGAAGACCGGATCATCCTCGATCACCAGGATCGTTTGATCTCCGGGTTGGATGCTGTTCCGATCGTCGTTGACCTCAACCCCAATCGGGATCTCGGGCAGCGGAGCGGTCATGGTCGGAGGCAGGATGTCCGGCGCATACGGCAGCGCTGCGTCTCCACCGCCTCGGTTGCTGTAGTCGCCGCCTCCGAAGCCAGGCGTGGGAGACGTATCGGGCCTCGAGGGGCGGGGCAGCGTGGGAGTAAAGTTTTGCGGGAGATAGAGGGTGAAGGTGCTGCCTTCGCCGGGACTGCTAGCCAGTCGGATCTCTCCTCCCAACAGGTTGGCGATCTCACGGCTTATGGAGAGCCCGAGGCCGGTGCCACCGTACTTGCGACTGGTGGTGCCGTCGCCCTGTTGGAAGGCTTCGAATACCATTTTCTGACGGTGGGCAGGAATTCCGATGCCGGTGTCGGAGACGGAAAACGCGATCACGGATCCGGCCCGATTGAGGGTCTCGACCTGGCGGCTCCATCCTTCCGTTACGGAATGGATGTCCAGGTGAACATAGCCCTGCTCCGTAAATTTGAAGGAGTTGGAGAGCAGGTTGCGGATCACCTGCTGGAGGCGTTGCGGGTCGGTGTGAACGGCGCTTGGCAGGTCTGCTCCGAGGTTGATTTCGAAATTCAGTCCTTTATCCTGCGCCACTTCGCGGAAGTTGCGGTCCACATAGTCCCGCAGTTCGCCGAACTGCACTTCCGTAATCTGCACCTCCATCGTCCCCGATTCGATCTTGGCGAGATCGAGGATCTCGTTGATCAAGGAGAGCAGATCGTTGCCAGCGGAGTGGATGGTCGTGGCATATTCGACCTGCTTGACGGTCAGGTTCCGGTCGCTGTTTTCCGAGAGCAGGCGCGAGAGGATCAGCAGGCTGTTCAGAGGGGTGCGCAGTTCGTGCGACATATTCGCCAGGAAGTCGTTCTTGTATTTGGAGGTGACCGAGAGCTGTTCCGCCTTCTCCTCCAACTCCTGCCGCGCCAGTTCGATCTGCCGGTTTTTGCGCTCCACTTCGCGGTTCTGCTCGGAGAGCAGTTGGGCTTTCTCTTCCAGTTCCTCGTTGGTCTGCTGCAGCTCTTCCTGCTGCTGTTTGAGCAGTTCCTCCGAGGCCTGAAGCGAATGCGCCTGTTGCTCCAGTCGTTTGTTGGTGTCCTGCAGCTCCTGCTGCTGATTCTGAAGTTCCTGCGTCAGAGACTGCGACTGCTTGAGCAGATCTTCGGTCTTGATGTTGGCGGCAAGGGTGTTCAGCACGATGCCGATGCTCTCGGTCAACTGGTCGAGGAACGTCAAGTGGGTATCGCTGAACCGGTTGAAAGAGGCGAGTTCAATGACCGCGAGCACATCGCCTTCGAACAGGACCGGTAGAACGGCGATATTACGCGGCGATGCCTCTCCCAGGCCCGAGGAGATCTTGACATAGTCGTCCGGGACATCGGTGAGCAGAATGCGCTGCTTTTCGAGCACGCACTGCCCGACAAGCCCCTCTCCGGCATAGAACAGGTTCGACAGATTTTTGCGCTCCCGATAGCCGTAGCTGGCGAGAAGCTTCATCAGCGGCTCCCCGCTGCCGTTCCCTTCGTTGATATAGAAGACGCCGTGTTGTTCGGAGACGAGCGGAGCCAGTTCGGAGAGGATGAGCCGCGACACGGTCATGAGGTCGCGCTGCCCTTGCAGGAGGCGGGTGAAGCGGGCGACGTTGGTTTTCAGCCAGTCCTGCTCGGTGTTGATGCGGGTGGTGTCGCGCAGGTTGCGGATCATCTCGTTGATGTTGTCTTTGAGCGAGGCCACCTCTCCGGCGGTCTCGACGGTGATCGAGCGCGATAGGTCTCCGGTGGTAACAGCGGTCGCGACCTCGGCGATAGCGCGGATCTGCGTGGTAAGCGTGGTCGCCAGGCGGTTGACGTTGTCGGTCAGGTCGCGCCAGGTGCCGGCAGCGCCGGGCACACTGGCCTGTCCGCCGAGCTTGCCTTCGATACCGACTTCGCGCGCCACCGAGGTGACCTGATCGGCGAAGGTCGCCAGCGTGTCGATCATGGCGTTGATGGTGTCTGCCAGTTCGGCGATCTCGCCCTTGGCTTCCAGCACGAGCTTCTGTTTCAGGTTGCCGTTGGCGACGGCGGTAACGACGCGGGCGATGCCGCGCACCTGACTGGTCAGGTTCTCCGCCATCGAGTTGACGTTGTCGGTCAGGTCTTTCCACGTTCCCGCCACGCCTTTGACATCGGCCTGTCCGCCGAGCTTGCCATCGGTTCCTACTTCTCGTGCGACACGGGTGACTTCCGAGGCGAAGCCATTCAACTGATCGACCATCGTGTTGATGGTGTCTTTGAGTTCGAGGATCTCGCCTCGGGCATCGGCGGTGATCTTGCGTGACAGGTCGCCGTTGGCGACGGCGGTAGTGACGTCGGCGATGTTGCGCACCTGTCCAGTCAGGTTACTTGCCATGAAGTTGACGTTGTCGGTGAGGTCTTTCCAGGTGCCGGAGACGCCTTTGACATCGGCCTGTCCACCGAGTTTGCCATCGGTTCCGACTTCGCGGGCAACACGGGTGACTTCCGAAGCGAAGGCGCCCAACTGGTTCACCATGGTGTTGACGGTCTTCGCGGTCAGCAGAAACTCGCCTGTCAGAGGTCGCCCGTCGATGTCGAGCGCCATGGTCTGCGACAGGTCCCCGTTTGCAACCGCCCCGATGACGCGTGCCACCTCGGTGGTCGGCTGCACCAGATCGACGATCAACGTATTCACCGACTCGATGCATCCGCTCCACGCCCCGCCTGTGTGGCCGATGGCGGCGCGCTGGGTCGTTTTGCCCTCTTTGCCAACGACACGGCTGATCCGCGCGAGTTCCGCGCAGAGTTTTTCATTCATCTCGATGACATCGTTCAGACCGTCGGCGATTTTGCCTGCGATTCCGGTCTGATCCAGCGGCATCCTGACGGAGAAATCCCCCTCTTTAATCGCCGTAATCACGTTCAAGATTTGTCTGGGGTCTACCATATCGGTTGCGCCCGCGTCCATTCGCATGTCCCTCTCCCTCACAAGCTAGTAATGGTTTCGGCTCCGTAAAACAGACTTTTAATGGCTTAAGCGTCGTTCGCTGGCAGAGACATTCCACTCCCATTGCGGAAAGTGGAGGAGTTTCGTACCGGGGTGTGGAACAGACGTAAGGCTAAACTACACTCTACTACGCGTCTTTTTCCAAATGATTGCACGCACGTTCCACATCTGTAAATTTCGTCAGGGAGGGCTGCCATGCAGAAAAAAATAGTAGGGTTCGTCCTTCTTCTGGGGGTTGTTCTCCTCCTGGGAATCATACTCCTTCTGCCCGCCTGGAAGAGAATGAATAATCCCGTAGTCCGAGGCAAACAACTCTATCACGACGGCAGATTTGAAGAGGCAGTCGTCGCCTATCAGGAGGCGTTGAAGGCGCATCCGACCGATAGCGTTGCGGGTGTGGAGTTAGGCCGCAGCCTGATCGTCCTGAAGCGCCAGAGCGAGGCGATCCGAGCGCTGAAACAGACCCTGCACCAGACGCCACGCGATGCGGAGGGCTGGCATCTGCTGGGAGAGGCCTGCGCCGGAAGTGGGCATCCGAAAGAGGCAGTAGACGCCTATCAGCATGCGCTGACGCTGGACGCCAAGCGTGTCTATACCCATCTGATGCTGGGGCAGGTCTACCACGACATGGGAAAGAAGCGAGAGGCCCGGAAGGAGTGGGAGACCGTAATCGCTCTCGATCCCCGCGACGAAGGCAAGCAGGCGCAGAAAATGATCAATCTTCAGCTCCGCTAGTCGGGAGAGTTTATGCAGACATTCGGTGTTGGCATGGTCGGATACGGTTTCATCGGGAAGGTCCATAGTCATGCGCATCTCGCTTTGCCGCTCTTCTACGATCCTCTTGCTGCCCGAACGCATCTGGTCGGGGTGTGCACGGCAACGGAGGCGAGCGGCGCGAAGGCGCGGGAGCAGGCAGGCTTCACGTTTGCCACCACGGACTATCGCGCTCTGCTGGAGCGCGACGACATTCAGTTGATCCATGTCTGTACGCCCAATGACGCCCATTTTGCGCTGGTACGGGATGCTCTAGCCGCAGGCAAACATATCTACTGCGATAAGCCGCTGGCCCTGAATGTGGCGGAGGCCGAGGAGATCGTTGCGCTTGCGCAGGCGGTCCCGACGGTGCAGCAGATGACCTTCAACTACCGTTTTGTTCCTGCCTTGATGCGGGCGCGGCAGATGGTCGAAAGCGGCTACCTCGGCGACCTGTTCTCGTTCCGTGTCGCCTATCTGCATGCTGGCTACATCGATCCAAAACGGCCCTTTACGTGGCGACTCGACAGGAGGCGCAGCGGAGGCGGCGCGATCGCGGATCTGGGCGCGCATGTGATCGACCTGACCCGGTTTCTGCTGGGGCCGGGAACCTCTGTCGGACGCGCCGGAGAGTTCACCGCCGTCAGCGCAACCTTGCAGACGATTATCCCGGAGCGAACGGAAGCGGCGACAGGACGCGTCCGTACGGTGGATGTGGACGATCTGGCGCTGGTGCAGTGCCGTCTGGCAGGGGGCGCGGTCGGAACTCTGGAGGCCTCCCGGCTCGCGACCGGCGTGCAGGACGAACTCCGGATCGAACTGCACGGATCGAAGGGCGCCCTGCGCTTCAATCTCATGGAGGCGAACTGGCTGGACGCCTACGATGCTACGGTGCCGGAAGCCGCGCTCGGCGGAGACCGTGGCACGACCCGAATCGAGGCCGTCACGCGTTACCCGAAACCCTACTCCCTGGGCGCGACCAAGAACACCGTCGGTTGGCTCAATTTCCATATCCAGAGCGTGCAGGACTTCGTCACCAATGTCGCGAACTGCTTGGACGGCAAACCCATGCACCCGCACTCGCCCAACTTCTCCGATGGACTGGCCACCCAACGCGTCATTGCCGCCTGTCAGCGCTCCTCGGATCAGGAGGGGCAGTGGACCCCGGTAAACCCAAAAACCTGAAAAGGAACTTATGAATCGACGTTTTAAACCACCCCGCGAACTGCCTACCCTGGCGTTGGTTGTCGTTGCGGGCCTGACGCTGGCCGCAACGGTTCCGGCCTTTCGCAACGCGAACAACCTGACGACGCTCGGCAAAGACGCCGCGATCATCGGCATTATGGCCTGTGGGGAAGGGCTCGTCATTTTGAGCGGCGGCCTGGATCTGTCCATCGCTTCCATCCTCGCACTGTCCAGTTGCGTGGCGGCGAGCGGGATGGCGGCTGGCTGGGCCTGGCCGCTCGCGGCTCTGGCAGGTCTGCTGGCGGCAGGAGTGGCAGGGCTGATCAACGGCGCGTTCGTCACCTATCGCCGCCTGCCTCCGATCCTGACGACGCTGGCGACGCTGCTCCTCTTCCGCTACGGCACCAGCATCGCCACCCATGCCCGCAACTATGGCCCTTTCCCCGATGCTTTCAATCTGCTGGCTAAAGACTGGAACCCGCTGTTTGTCCTCCTCCTGGTCGGACTGGGATTTACCGTGCTGACGGTTCTTACGCCGTTTGGCCGCTGGCTGACGGCGATGGGCGGCAACGAGCAGGCGGCGCTGCTTTCCGGCGTCCCGACCGAGCGCGTCAAGCGGATCGCCTATCTGCTCTCAGGCCTCTGCGCGGGGCTGGCCGGGCTGATCGCGATGGCGTATAACAACAACACCCAGTCGAATGTCGCAACCGGGTACGAACTGAGTGTCATTGCGGCCTGCGTGGTGGGCGGCGTGGCGATCACCGGTGGAGAGGGCACGATGCCGGGAGCGGTTCTCGGCGCCCTGCTGATCGAACTGGTGCAGGACGCTCTGATCCTGACGGGGCGCCCTCCCGAACAGCACGGCCTCTTTACCGGCGGCGTTGTGCTAGCCGCTGCCATTCTGGAGCGCTGGCGCAAGACCCGACAGAACCGAACGGCGAGGGTGCAAGCATGAGCGTACAGGAACGAATCACCGCTCCAGCGGACAAACCGCGTCGCGCCCTGCCCGTCGAGTTCGGTGTTGGGATGGTGCTGCTGGCGACGATGCTCTTTTTCGCGTGGCAGCGTCCGGAGTTTCACTCCAGCGAGAATATCCGTCTGCTGATGAAACAGTCTTCGGAACTCGCCGTTATCGCGACCGGGATGACGCTTGTCATTGCGACGGGCGGAATCGACGTCTCGGTGGGCTCGGTCGTAGGGCTAAGCGGGATGATGCTCGCGTTTGTGGCGACCCGCACACACGGTAACCTACTTTTGGCCTGTCTCGCTGCGCTCGCGACCGGAGCGGCCTGCGGCCTGCTCAACGGCCTCCTGATCGCGCGTGGCAAGCTGCCGCCGATCATCGTGACCCTGGCGACCTTCGCCGCCGCTCGCGCCGCTGTCCAACTCTTCAACAACGGCGGCGGCATCTCCGATCTGCCTCCGGCCCTCCAGGAGATCTTCGACCACACCAACATCGTCGGCCTGCCGGTGCTGTTCTGGATCGGCCTCCTGACTCTCGTCTCCGGCTGGCTGATCCTGCGCAAGACCAAGTTCGGGCGCGAACTCCTGGCCCTGGGCGGGAACCGAACCGCGACCCGTCTGGCCGGGGTGCGCACCGAACGCGTCGAGATCATGGCCTACGTGCTGTGTGGCCTGCTGGCAGGGCTCGCCGCCATCATCGTGACTGCGCGCGCCGCCTCCGCCGAGCCAAACGCTGGCCTCTACTTCGAACTGCTCGCCATCACCGCTGTTGTCCTCGGCGGCACCACCATCACCGGCGGTAAGGCCACCCTGCTCGGAACCGGGCTCGGCGTTCTCATCATCAACGTCCTGGTCAGCGGCGGTCGCCTCTACGGTCAGGAAGACCAGGTCGCCCGCTTCCTCGTCGGCGCCGCACTCCTCCTCGCCGTCGAAGTCCAACGCGCCCGCAAACCCGCATAACTCTGTGAAAAGGATTTCACCATGTACCCGTCGCGTCGGTTCGGTTCTTTTTTGGTGCTTGCCCTCGCGGCTCTGCTGATGAGTCGTATCCCGCTGGCACAGAGCGGCAGTGTTCCTCTCCCGCTGGCACAGAGCGGCAGTGTTCCTCACCTCTATCTCGCAGACGGGGCTTGGGACAGTGAAGACTGTCGCCTCGTTCGCATCGACGACATGACTGGCAAAAACTGGACCGCCTTCGCTGCTCCCCTCACAGGCCCTCACCAAAATCGTGGTTTGGACTACTCCATGGGGACGGTGTGGGAGGAGAAGTCGTAGCCGCCGATGGTGGGGTCGTTGGTGAAAACAATAAAGTCGGCGCGGACGTCCAGACCGGCCTGGGGGCGCAGAGTCAAAGTGTGTTTACCCTTGGTCAAGGTGACCTGGCCCGCGAGGAGCGTCTGACCGGCTTTGGCGTTGACGGGTGAGAGAGGTAGATCGTCGATCAGCACATCGACGGGAACCAGTTTGCCGGAGCGGAGGGTGCGCACGAAAAGAGTGTACTGTCCGGCGACGTCGATGGAGATACGGGTCGTGATAGACTTGCCCTTTGGAATGATGATACAGGTCGGGCCAGCGCCGGGGCTGCAGGATGGATCTACGGTCGGTTTGAGATCGCCGGGCTCTTTGAACTCTTCGCACTCGTACAGAAGTTCCTGCGGAGGCGAACTGAAGTAGACGGCGCCGATGCTGTGCGGATCGAGTGTCAGCGTCCAGGTGTTTTCGACGGGCGTCGTGATGTCACTTTTCCAGGCGGCGAGCGCTGCGGGCGAGATCTTGACCGTCTTGACGACCTTTTCGTTGCGGGAGTTGTAGTAGAGGATCTTGTCCTTGAAGAGGGTGGCATAGATGCCGTCGTCGGTGTCGTCCACCGACAGCGCGTCGCGGTGGGTCGGATCGATGGAACTGAGGTGGTAGACGACGCGGCGGATCACCTCGAAGTAGCCGTAGAGCAGTTTGCGGGTCGCAGGGAAATAGATCGTCACGCCTTTGCCTGCCTGCCGCGCCCAACTGGAGTTCAGCAGCCCGATGTTGAGCTCGCGGCGCATGGTTCCCGTGGGCGGCAAGGCCTCTCCTGGCTGCGTATCGCTCTGCACCACCTGCACGGATTGGACCAACACGCCGACCGCCGGATGGGCATCTGTGCTGCCGGGGATCGGCATGGAGGCCCGCAGGGTCTCCGACTGAAACCGCAGTGTTGCGAGCGATTTGCCGTTCAGAGCGTCGTCCGGAATCAAAAATTTGTAGTTGACATCTCCCGCCGAATTCATCTCGCCCACCTGAACATCGTTGATGTAGACGAGGTGTTTCAGGCTGGCCGCCTCCTGCGGCAGGGTGGCGCGCACGATCAGCGTATAGTGCTGCCCCGGACTGACAGGCAGGTAGAGCGACGCCTTCTCCTTAGTCCAGCGCCGGGTCAGGTTCTCCTCTTTCTCAGGAGGATACCATCCATCGCTGCCGTCGGCCAGATAGTTGGCGTTCTCCGGATCGCCGACCTGAATGCGATACTGGGGGGGCACCGTGCCGATATAGCGCTCGGCGAGTTTGGCAGGCGCAAGCTCCTGAATATAGCCGAACAGGTCGGCTTTGTCGTACCAGGGGGTGGCGCCGTCGAACGTGGAGACTTTGCCGAAGTCGTAGCAGAGCAGCACGCCTCCGTTCAGCACCCACTCCTTGATCTTGTCCAAAGTCGCCTGATCCGCCTGCATCCCCTCCCATAGCACCAGCACCCGATAGTTGCTCAGGCACCCGTCCGTCACCATACGATCGTCTACGATGTCGAAGTTGGCGAAGTCCCGCACATAAGCTGCCGCCTGCCCGAACAGCGGCGCATAAGGTTGATCGGGATGCAGTTTCTGCGCCTGTGCCGGATAGAACATCGCCACATCCACGATCGGCTTCTCGACCCGCATGTATTTGCTGTAGCGGTAGAAGACATCACGGTTGGCGACCGCGTTGTTGGCCCAGTCGAAATAGCCTTTCGCCCCCTGCGAGACGGCTTCGAAGATCCGTTCGGTCTCCTGTTCGGGCGTCAGGTTGATCTGCCCTTCGGTCCAGAACGGCACGTTGTAAAAGCGGCTGGCGCTGCCGAGGCGTCCGACCATGGTGGCGGCGTTTCCGGCGAAGGGATAGAGCCCGCCGTGCGTGGAGCGCACTTCGGCATGATACTTCGCGGCGAGTTTGGGGAGCAGGCTGTTGTCGTTGCCGCCGCGTGGGTTCTCATCGGAGAAGCCGGCAGGGAGCATCAACAGGCTGTTGGGAAAGTGGGTGCGGGCGGCGTCCAGGTTGAGTTCGACCGCCTTGCCGACGCTGCCCTGATACCAGTCGACGAAATCGAGCCACTCGCGTTTCGCATCGAGGCGCGGAGCGGTGGGAAAGGTGATCTCCGCCGGAGTCTTGAACGCGCGTTTCCAGACGGTGTTGAGCGCCTCCAGCGAGGCGTACTTTTGCAGCATGGCGGCGCTGAAATCGGCACGGGCTTTGGGATCGTTGCACCACCAGCCGAGGTGGTCGTGATCGTTGCCGAAGCGGCGGATCCAGTCCTCGCGCTGCGCGGGAATCGTCGGGGAGACTCGGCCGCCGTTGAGCAGACCGGCCTCGCCGAAATCGCCGTGTATTCCGACATAGACGGCGGAGAGGCCACGCTTCTCGACTTTCGGGTCGGTGCGAGGAGTGAACTGGCGGGCCAGGGCATCGTAGCCCCGCGTTATGAATTTAGGCCAGGTCGGATCCCACGGGGAGAAGGCAGCGATGGGCTGCTTGTGTTCCAGACACTCGATGGGCGTGTACGGTACTGTTTTGCGATACCACTCGGGCGGAAAGGCGTAGTGTGGGAAGTAAGCCCAGTCGAGACCGAGGCTCTGGACGGCCTGTCGCGCGGCGTCCTGCGTGTGCCAGTCCCACTGCCCAGATTTGATCTCTTCGGTGGAGAGATGGTCGGAATCGGTCTGGAAGAGCGTGAAGCCCAGGGAGGAGAGCACCTGCATATCGGAGAGACTGGAAGTGCTGGTAGAGAGGATCATACGTTCGCCAGGAGTGCGGGAGCGCGTATAAGGGTCTTCGCCCGCTTCTCCGCCCGCCCGGATATCCCAAAGGCGCAGCAGTCGGGACGGATCGGCGACGAGTGCGCCGTGCACCGAACCCCAGACGCCGCCGCCGAGGGGTGCGACGACCTTCGCAAAAGGCCAGCTCTTGTCGTCGTAGTTGAAGAGCATCCATCCCACCGGCGGGTGCCGATTGTAGCGCACTTTCGCATTGGAGAAGACAGTCTGCGTCTTGCCGCCCGGCAATTTCAAAACCAGTTTGAACAGCAGGCCGCCTGCGCCACCGGTGTTCTGGGTCTCCATCGCCAGCAGGTTGTCCCCGATCTTCACCTGCTTGGTCAGATCGAACTCCTGCACGGTGGTCCAGTCGTTGCCCTGCGCGACGGTCTTCTTGGACTCGTTCAGATAGGCGCGGAAATTGTCGTCCGCCGTAATCAGGAGTTTGGCGCTGGTCACCGCCCGAGTCGTTCGGAACGAGACGCGAAAGAAGACCGTTTCCGGCGGCTGTGCGCCGTCCGCCGTCCATATCCAGGCCCAGGTCGGCGGCGCAGGCGTCGGCGGCGCGCACAAACCAGGGCGAGAGACGCCACAGACCAGAGTCAGACAACCGCAGAGCGCAAACAGCGCAGAAAGAACGCAGGAGCGCAACATGGCGAAATCCTTACAGAAGGAAGTATGAGTGGGGGGCTCGACGTAGCGTTTCATTCGGTTTCGACAGCCGATAATCCTGCTTTGTAACAAAGCACAAAGCAACAAAGCACGGCTTTGTTGCTGGACGAAGATTTTGTGAAACCGCCCCCCCTGTTTCGAGGTATTATGAGTGAGTGCTCATTTTTCATCATGTAAGGACTCTCCTCGCTCTATGGCTCGTACTACGACGATCACTGAAGAACAGATCCTGGAAGCGGCGCGTGCGGTGTTTCTGGAAGAGGGATTCGGCGCGCAGACCGCGAAGATCGCCCGTCGCGCACAGGTCTCCGAAGGCTCTATCTTCAAGCGATTTCCCACGAAAGAGGCGCTCTTCTTTGCCGCCCTACGCATCGAGCGCCCGCCAGCATGGTACGTCGAACTCGATCAGCGTGTCGGTATCGGAGACTGCCGGGAGAACCTCCTCGCCATTTTTCACGGGATACTGCTCTTCTTCCACACGATGTTGCCGCGAACAGTCACCACGATGGGCAGCCTGGGGCCGATGGCTCACAAGACCTTCGAGGGCCTGGAGCATCCCATCGTCACCGATAACAACAGACTCAGCGAGTTCTTGCGGCGCGAGATGGATCTTGGACGGCTGCGCGACTGCGATGCGAAACTGCTGGCGCGCCTGATTCTGGGCGCATTGAGCAGCTATGTCTTCAGCGCCATGATTATCCGCCAGGATCTGACCGAGGCCGAACTGCTCAAGATCGCCGAAGGCACCCTCGATTTTCTCTGGAGCGGCATTGCGCCCCCGAAACCGGCGGATCCGCTCCCCGCACCCGCTCTGGGCAGCGAAAGCGGTTTGAGCTCCACCACCCACAATACCAGACGACACAGCGCATAGATTGACTGCCGGTTCCGGAACAAAAAGAGAGCCGAGAGTATGAGTTCGAAGGAGGACGTAAATGGTTGACAATAAGCCACGGCAGAAGCCAGTTCGGATCGTATGGATCGTTGTCGTCGTCGTGCTCGTCGGCGCAGGCTATTTCATGATGCGGCGCGGAGCTTCCGCGAGTACGGGGATCCCCGCTGGCGTCGAGACCGCTAAAGGGCAGATCGGGGATCAGCAGCAGAAGATCAATGCGACGGGCGTCATCGCTTCGCAGATCGGCACGCAGATCAAGATAGGATCCCAGGTGACCGGACGTATCATCAAACTGCCTGCGGACGTCGGCACGCATGTCAAGGCCAATCAGGTCGTGGCGGTGCTCGACTCGCCCGACATTCAGGCGCAGGTGGACCAGCAGCAGTACAGCGTCTCCGCTGCCGAAGCGAGTCTGGCGCAGGCGAAGTCGCGGCTGGAGCAGGCCGAAGAGACAGCGGGCTTTACGCGCCAGCAGACGGCGGCGCAGATCGCGCAGGCGGATGCGGCCCTAAAAGCGGCCGAGGCGAAAGTGGAGTCGTCGGTCGCCACCGCCCAGTACCAGCCTGCGCAGACCGCCGCCAATATCAAGAAAAGCGAGGCCGCGCTTTCCACGGCGCAGTCGGCGGTCAAGCAGCGGGAGCAGACCATCCGCCAGGAGATCCAGCAGGCGCAATCGAGCCTGGACAACGCACAGGCGGCGGCCGAAAACGCGAAGCGGGATCTCGGTCGCCAGCAGCAACTGCTCAAGAAGGGCTTTATCGCGCAGGCAGTGGTGGACAACGCCGACACGCTCTATCGACAGGCGAGCGCCAACCTGGAGAGCATGAAGGCGAACCTCGACATTGTCCGGGAGAAGACCCGCGCCGACCTACAGTCTACGCAGGATCAGGTCGATCAGGCGAAGGCTACCCTGGCCGCAACGCAGGCCGGTCGCTTCCAGGACACGGTGGCGCAGGCCGATCTGCACAGCGCCCGCGAAGCCCTGCGACAGTCCTCGGCAACGCTCGATCTGCAGAAGACGAACCACGCCCAGGACCGCATCCGCCTTATGGCGGTCGAAGAGTCGCGCAATGCGCTGCGACAGGCGCAGGAGAGTGTGCTGGAGGCCCGCGCACAACTGCGCTATCAGAACGCACAGAAGGCGAAGACGGTCATTCACTCCCCGATCGATGGCACGGTGCTCTCGCTCACCGCTCAGCAGGGCGAGGTCATCGCCGCCGGGCTCTCCGCTCCCGTCCTGATCACGGTCGCGGATCTGGACCGCCTCGAAGTCCGCGCCTATGTGGACGAGACGGATATCGAACGCGTCCGGATCGGCATGAAGACGGAGGTGCGCGTGGACGCCTTCGCGGGCCGGATCTTCGCGGGCAAAGTGACGAAGATCGCCAGCGCTTCGACTGTTAAAGACAATGTCGTGACCTACGAGACCACCATCGCCGTCTCCAACCCCGACAAACTGCTGCGGCCGGACATGACGACGAATGTCTCTTTTATTCTGGGTGAGCGCAAAAATGTGCTGCTGGTGCCCTCGGAGGCCGTGCATCAGGAGACGACGCGCTCTATCCTCTATGTGTTGCATGCGGAGCTTAAGGGCGCGGACCGGGTCGAGACTCGCAAGGTCGAGCCCGGTTTCGACGACGGCACCCACACCGAGATCCGCTCGGGACTGAAGCAGGGCGAGTCTGTTGTGCTCACCGGGCTGCCTCTGCTGGGAGTACGCGCTTCGGATGCACCGGGAGGGCCGTCGCGATGACGACCGCCGCACTTGCGGAGAATTCCGCGAACCCGCTTCTCATCGAACTGACGGACATCTACAAGATCTACACGATGGGGGACGAAGAGGTGCGCGCCCTGAACGGCGTCAGCCTCCAAGTTAAAAAGGGCGAGTTCGTCGCGATCATGGGGCCGTCCGGATCGGGCAAATCGACGCTCATGCACCTGCTCGGCTGCCTGGATGCGCCGACGCGCGGATCGTACCGGCTCAACGGCGAAGAGATCGCAAAGATGGAGGATAAGGAGTTGGCGCGGGTGCGCAACCGCCTGATCGGCTTCGTCTTTCAGAGCTACAATCTGCTGCCTTCGTTTACGGCGCTGGACAATGTCGAGCTGCCGATGATCTACGGCGGTGTCAAAGATCGCCGCAAAAAAGCGCAGACAGCTCTGGATCGTGTCGGTCTTTCGAACCGCATGAACCATAAGCCCAGCGAACTCTCCGGTGGCCAGCAGCAGCGGGTCGCCATCGCGCGGGCCATCGCCACGGAGCCGAGCGTCCTGATGGCGGACGAACCAACCGGCAACGTCGCGACGCACCAGGGGGAGGAGATCATGATGATCTTTCAGGAGTTGAACGATCAGGGCATCTCCGTCGTGCTCGTCACGCATGAGCCGGACATCGCACGGCACGCCCACCGTCTGGTTCAGGTGCAGGACGGCAAGATCCTGGCAGACCAGCCTATCGCGGAGCGTATCGAGGCGCGGGAGTGGCTGGCACGACCGGAAAACGCCCTCGCGACCGGACCCCTCAGCCTGTGAAAGGACGCAACACCATGTCCCCGCTGGACACCTTTCGATTCTCTCTGCGCGCGCTGGGAGACAACAAGATGCGGGCCTCCCTGACGATGCTGGGCATCATCATCGGCGTGGCGGCGGTCGTCATCGCCGTCTCGGTCGGCCAGGGCGCCTCCGCCAACATCTCCAACTCCATCGGCCAGTTGGGCAGCAATCTGGTGACGATTCTGCCCGGCAACTCGCGTGTCGGCCCCGGCCAGGCCGGGACTGGAGGCATTCCGCAGACGATGACTCCAGCGGATGCCGACGCCATTTTGGTACGCTGCGCGGCGACCGTGGCAGCGGTCTGCCCCCAGGTGCGCAGTTCCATCGTGGCAAAAGCAGGCTCCAAGACCTGGCGCACCTCTCTGACCGGCGCATCGCCCTCCTTCGCCTCCGTCAACAACTACACGCTGGGGCGTGGTCGCCTGCTCAAAGAGGGCGACGAAAACTCGCGTGCCCGTGTTGTCTGCATCGGCATTACCGTGGCTAAGAACCTGTTCGGCGGCGCGGACGCTCACTGCATCGGCCGGGAGATCGCGATCAACCGGGTGCGTTTCCAGGTCGTCGGCCTGCTCGGCTCGAAGGGCGCGAGCGCCTTCGGCCAGGATCAAGATGACATCGTCTGGATGCCGCTCGCCACGGCCATGAACCGGGTGCTGAACCAGCGCAATGTGTCGTTTATCTCCGTGCAGTGCCGCTCCGAGTCCAAGATCGCGCTGGCGCAGGAGCAGATGATCTCGCTGCTCCGTCGCCGCCATCACCTTCTGCCGCCGTTCCCGCTCGACGACGACTTCACCATCATCAGCCAGACGCAGATCCTGGGCGTCATTCAGACCATCGGGGCCGTCGTGACCCTCCTGCTGGCAGGAGTCGCGGCGATCTCACTGACCGTCGGAGGCGTCGGCATTATGAACATCATGCTGGTCTCTGTCACGGAGCGGACGCGTGAAATCGGCATTCGTAAGGCGCTCGGCGCGACGGAGAGCAACATTCGCTGGCAGTTCCTGATCGAGTCGGTGCTGCTCTCCCTCTTCGGTGGCCTGGGCGGCATCCTCATCGGCTTCAGCCTCTCTATTCTGGCCGGAAAACTCTCCGGCTGGCCCATTGCTCCCAGCCTCATCAGCGCCGTGCTCGCCGTAGGAGTTTCGGCCAGCATCGGGATCTTCTTCGGCCTCTGGCCCGCCGGCAAAGCCGCCCGCCTCCACCCCATCGAAGCCTTGCGCCGAGAATAGAACGCGCAAACGGATACTGTTCAGAGAGCCTGACCTGTCCCCAGGCTCTCTAAACGGCATCGAAATGATCTACGAGAAATTTCCAATGTGAACCGTACATGCCTGAATTGCGCATAAAGCGGGTATGCTAGTAAGTACCTGTGCCTGCTCTGCCATCCAGAAGTGCTAGAGGCGGTAACCAGCCGAGCGCTTTTGAGCAATAGCAGACAGGCGACAATCACAAACTGATGATTTTACACCACTTACGTGAGCAGACCCAGGCGCATCATAAGCGACTGGAATCTCGCCTTGATCTGCTTCCTGCAACCCTCTCGCTGGACCGCTACTGCACCCTCCTTGCGCGCTTTTATGGCTTCTACGCTCCTGTGGAAATGCATCTCGAAAGAATATTTCAGAACAGTAAAATAGACATGCAAATGCCTCAGCGGCGTAAGGTGGATTTTCTGATTCAGGATTTAGCGGCCTTAGGTTTGACCGAGCAGCAACGAACCGATCTGCCCTTGTGTACCACTTACCCCACGCTCCTCTTATTACCGCAAGCGCTTGGTTGTCTCTATGTTTTGGAAGGAGCAACGCTGGGGGGACAGATCATCTCCCGGCATCTAAAAAACGTTCATAATCTCGGTGCAAAGAACGGCGCAGCCTTCTTTCAGAGTTACGGCTCTCAGGTCGGCTCCATGTGGCGTGCGTTCGGTGTGGCGCTTATCTCCTATTCGACCGAGCATTCAGAAGAGGATGCCATGATCATCGATACGGCTTGCGAAACGTTCGCCACTCTGGAAAGCTGGCTTTGCGATGGATAACTTACCCATACCCGACCGTCTTTTGGATCCCACTCGACCTGTCGATCTCACCAACTGCGAACGGGAGCCTATTCATATTCCCGGTCGCATTCAGCCCCACGGCATCCTGTTGGTTCTGCGGGAATCCGACTATACGATCCTGCAGGCGAGCGCCAATACAGAGAGGCTGCTCGGCGTCTCCGCGCACGAACTTCTGGGCAAGTCTCTCCATACTCTCATGCAGCAGTCGGATGTGGAGCCTCTACAGGTCGCCTGTCGCCAGCACTCTCTGGACACCAATCCTGTCTACCTGCTGACGGTGCAAATGCGAGGACAGGAGACGTTTTTCGACGCAATTATGCATCGCAGCCAAGACGTGTTGGTGTTGGAACTGGAACCTGCTCCCACCGAGACCGCGCGTCAAGACACCTATACCCTGGTGAGACGGGCCGTTCCGCAGATACAGGCCGCACCTACATTGGCGCAGATGTACGACGTCACGGCACATCAGATCCGACGCATCAATGGCTTTGATCGCGTCATGATCTATCAATTCGATCCTGATGGGCACGGCAGCGTCGTGGCGGAGAGCAAGCGTGACGACCTGTCGCCGTTCCTGGGGCTGCATTTTCCGGCCTCCGACATTCCAGCGCAGGCACGCAGGCTCTATACGCTGAACCTGTTGCGCCTCATCGCCGACGTCGGCTACACGCCCATCGACATCTTTCCCACGCTCAATCCCGCGACCGGTTCCGTGCTGGACATGAGTTACTGTGTTCTGCGCAGTGTCTCCCCCATCCATGTGCAGTACCTGAAGAACATGGGCGTGGCCGCCTCGATGTCTATCTCCATCCTGAAAGATGGAGAGTTGTGGGGGCTGATTGCCTGCCACCACGACACGCCGCGCTTTGTGGGCTACGACGTTCGCACAGCCTGCGAGTTTGTGGGACAGGTGGTCTCGCTGCAGTTCACTGCCAAAAAGGAGGCCGCCGATACCGCGTATCAGATGCGCCTCAAAGATGTCCAGACACAACTGGTAGCCCTGATGGCGAACGAGACGTCCTATCAGGAAGGGCTGATACGCCATCATCCCAATCTCTTGGATTTTATCGAGGCGGAAGGCGCGGTCGTCTGTATGGACGGGAAATTCCTCACGCTGGGGAAAGTGCCTGAAGAGGCGTTCCTCACGCTTTTTATGGCGTGGCTGGCATCCCAGCCAGAGCAGGAAGTCTTTGCCAGCAACGCTCTGGCAGAACTGTTTCCTCCTGCCGAGTATGTCAGACAGGTAGCCAGCGGCGTACTGGCTCTCGCAATCTCCCCCATGCAGCAGCGCTATCTGCTCTGGTTCCGCCCCGAAATGGTGCATACGGTCGATTGGGCCGGAGATCCCACCAAACCGGTAGAGGTGCACCAGGATGGCTCTCAGCGCCTGACTCCCCGCAACTCTTTCGCCGTGTGGCAAGAGACCGTGCGCGGTAAATCCCTCCCCTGGAAATCTGTCGAGATCGAAGCCGTTCAGGAGTTAAGGCGTGCCCTCATCGGCGTGATCCTACGCAAGTCCGGGCAGTTGGAAGAGTTGAACATCCAACTGCGCAACAGCAACGCGGAACTCGATGCGTTCACCTACACGGCCTCGCATGATCTGCGCGAACCGTTGCGTGGTATTCGCAACTATATCTCCTTTTTTCGCGAAGACTATGGCAATACCCTGGATGAAGGCGGGCGGAAACAGTTGGAGACTCTGCTGCGTCTGACACAGCGTATGGAGACATTGATCGACTCTTTACTGCACTACTCGCGGATAGGCTATCAAGATTTGATGCTGCACTCGGTCGACCTGAACCAGGTGCTAGAGGAAGCTCTGGATACATTGCGCCCGCGAATGCAGGAAACAAAGACGGAAATTCGTATTCCGCGCGCTTTGCCCTCTGTCGTCTGCGATGCGATTCAGGTCGGCGCGATCTTCAGCAATCTTTTGAGCAACGCGATCAAATACAATGACAAGGAACAGAAGTGGGTTGAGATCGGATTCTTAGACGAGGAAGACTCGCGACTCCAATGGGCGATACAGACGTCGTATGCTGCGCTCGCCTCTCCTACGCAGACGGTTCCCACTGTTTTTTATGTCCGTGATAATGGCATTGGCATCCAGGAAAAACACAGGGAAACCATCTTTCAGATCTTTAAACGTCTGCATGCGCGCGAAGAGTTTGGCGGCGGCACCGGCGCAGGACTGACGATCGCACGCAAGATGGCGCAACAACATGGCGGACAGTTGTGGGTTACTTCAATTTACGGCGAAGGCACCACCTTCTATTTCACCTTGCAGAAACCAGGCGAGCCGACGAACGCCTGGTTCGAAGCGGTTACCTTGCCGTAACCGCAGTCAGGCACACAAACCAACCTCATGTCTAAACCTCAACGCTTTCTCTTACTCATAGACGACAATCCTATCGACCGCACTATTTTCAAGCGGTACTTACAGCGGGATTGTGAACACGACTACGTGTTCACGGAAGCCGCAACCGGAGAACAGGGGATACGCCAATGCCACTCTGCCTCTCCTGACTGCATCCTGATAGACTATAACCTGCCCGATATGACCGGTCTGGAACTGCTTGTCGAGTTGACCCTTAAGAGCGACCGTTCGCCTTATCCTATCGTTATGATGACGGGGGAGGGAGATGAAACCGTTGCGGCACAGGCGATTCAGGGGGGCGCCCAGAACTATCTAGTGAAGGGGAGGCTGACGCCGGAAGCCCTGCTCATCGCGGTGAATAATGCCATTGAAAAAGTGAAATTACGACAAGAGATCGAAACGCAGCAACAGCATCTGCTGGATCAGAATAGAGAGTTGCAACAGAGACAGGAAGAGATTCATGCCCTCAATGTCCGGCTGCAGCGCATGATGACGGAATCGCACCACCGAATCAAGAACAACCTGCAAATACTGGCGGCTCTGGTAAACATGTTTACGATGGGGAACCCGGAAACGGTGCCTCTCCCCGTGCTGAAGCGTCTGGAGACACATATTCAGACGTTAGCGGCTCTGCATGAACTGCTGACGACCGAGACGAAAAGCGACGCAGATTTCGATACCATCGACCTGAAAGACAGTTTAGCCATGCTTGCCCCCATGATCCAGGTGACTGCGGGAGAACGACAGGTGCAAATTACAGCGCAAGAGATCCGGGTTCCTCTTGACAAATGCAGTGCCTTTTTACTGCTGTCGAATGAACTGATCTCCAATGCGCTCAAGCACGGCAAAGGGAAGGTTGAACTCTCCTTATCGAGTGACGCCAAGAGGATCTATTTGGAAGTGACGGACGACGGACCAGGATTTCCCACAGGCTTCGATCCTGGTTTGGCCGCCAATACAGGACTGGAACTTGTGGACTCGATCAGTCGGCATGATTTACGCGGTAAGGTCGTTTATGAAAACCGTCCCCAGGGGGGAGCAAGCGTGTTGGTAACTTTTCCGCAATCACGGTAGCGCCGCAGAGTTCCCGAAAGCGCCGGAGCGTTGGTCGAAGCGGAGATCGATCTGAACAGATTGGAACCTATGGCGACATTCCGGACTGCCGAGGCCGCAGTACCTACGGAACGGGGAATGCTGACAGGCGGTAAGTTCGCCTTTCATCTGCTGGACAATCCCCTGATGGGAGCGGCGGAGGGAGAGATTGCGTTTACGCAGGACGCTTTGTCCGGCATTCTGATAACGGCGCAGGGCAGACGGAAATTTCATGGCCGCCCGAAGCGGCCCGCAGACGACCGAGTTTGGAGCCTCCTCAGGTCGGCACGGCAGGGGCCCGGCTTCCGAGAGATCACCCTGGAGTCGGGGGGTAAGGCTTACACGCTTCCCGAACGCATGCGGTTCCATCACGTACCTGCCGTCTCCCTGGCGCGCATCGAAAACTACAAGGTGGTAGAGGTGGGGGCGTTCGGCATCACGGACCTCGAGAGCGGAACGCCGGTGGACACGCAGACACTTTTCCAGGCAGGCGGCATGGGCAGTCCTCTGATCAATCTGCTGGCGCTGCGGCTGGTGGCGCAGGGGCGTCTGGATCTGGATCGCGAAGTGAACGCCTCTCTGAAATCGGCCAGGATTTTCGACAATGCTTTTACCCGCACGCGCAAAACGACCGTGCGCGACCTGATGAACGGCGCGAGCGGGCTTTCTCAGTACAAATTCGGGGGCTATCGTCCGGGCCTCTCTCTTCCTACCCTATCGGAGCTTCTGGCTGGAGCCGACCCGGTGGAAATGGAGCCGCTGGAACCGGTGCGAATGCCGGGCACGTTTGGCGGTGAGGGAGTGTGCGGCGCCATTCTGCAACAGGTGATCGAAGACGCCACCGAAGAGTCTTTTTTCGAACTGATGCAGAGGCAAATCTTTACGCCGCTCGGGATGCGCCACAGCTCCTACGCGGCCCCTCGCGGAAACGGATCCCGACACAAAATCGCTCTCGGCCACTATGCAACTGGAGAGACGACGCTCGACAGTTTCCACGTCTATCCGGAGAATGGCGATTTTTTGCCGGTCGGCTATCTCTACCATGGCGGCGCCTCTTACGGGTACTACGCCAATCATGCCACTCATCTGTCGGACGGCTCCGGCATTGTCGTGATGGAGAACCGCAATCTGAGCTGGGCGTTGAACAACGAAATCATCAGGGCGGTATTGAAACGCCGGGTATCGACGGGGCTTTAGCCCCCTGCTGGAACGGTAAGTCTGCCTTTGCGGACCCGAACGCACGAGGCCGCATAGGCGTTCAAGTAGGGCGTGCTGCCACAGCAGGCGCCAAATGGCCCCACTATCGATCGACGGTGGGGCCATTTTCCTTTTTTGTCTGCACGCAATAGCTACTTTTCGGGCATGTAGACGATGCAGACGGGCATGGAGATGTGGACGCTGTGGCCGGTGGGGGTCAGCATACCGGTATCGGGGTTGACACGGTAGACCACGACGTTGTCGGTGTCCTGGTTGGCGGCGAGCAGAAATTCGCCGGTTGGGTCGAGGTTGAAGGAGCGGGGCGTCTTGCCTTCCGACGACTGGTTGCCGATCAGTTTCACTTTGCCGGTGGTCTGGTCTACGGAGAAGATCGCGATGCTGTTGTGGCCGCGATTGGAGCCGTAGAGGAACTTGCCGTTGGGGTGCATGAACACTTCGGCGGTCGAGTTGGTGACGGTGTTGCCGGCAGGAACGGTGGAGACGGTTTCGATCTCCTGCATACTGCCCGCCTTCGGGTCCCACTTCATCGCCGTGACGGTCGATTTCATCTCATTGATGACATAGGCGAATTTGCCGCCGGGGTGGAAGGCGAGATGGCGAGGGCCGGAGCCGGGAGGCACCATGGCGTAGGGCGGATCGTTGGGCGTGAGCGCGCCGGGCTTGTCATCGAGTTTGTAGACGTATACCTTGTCCAGGCCGAGGTCGCACGAGTAGGCGAAACGACCAGCGGCATCGACATAGATGGAGTGGGCGTGCGGGCCTTCCTGGCGTGCGGGATCGACGCTGGTGCCTGCGTGCTGCACGAAGTCGCTGGCAGGGCCGACGCCGCCATTCTTTTCGACCGGCATGGCAGAGAGGCTGCCTCCGCCATAGTTGGCGGCGTAGACATACTTGCCTTTGGGGTCCACCGAGACGTGGCAGGGGCCGTCGCCTTTGGTGGAAGACTCGTTGATGAGCGTCAGTGCGCCGGTCTTGGGCTGAATGGCCCAGGCGCTGATGGCTCCGGCCTTCGCGCCTTTGAAATTGTCGATCTCATTGGCGGCATAGAGATACTTGTGGTTGGGCGCCAGGGCGAGGAAGGTCGGGTTGGGGGTCGTGGCGACCGGGCCTTTGAGGGTCAGAGCGCCGGTCTTCATGTTCAGTTCGCAGAGGTAGATCCCCTTGGCGCCTTTGGTGGTGTACGTTCCGATATAGACGAGCATCTTTTCCATTTTCGACCTTTTCGACGCGCGCAGGGACTGCGACTTCGGGCGGTTGGCGTTCAGAGCGAGGGTTTGCGGGCGCGGGGCGTCTGAACCAGACAGGCCTGCTCCATAGCTGCCTGCGGCACAGGCGGCAAGTGCGGTGGTCAGGCCCATTCGGCACAGAAGGGCGAGCGACGTTCTCATAGGGACTCCTGTCTCAGCGTGGTATGCATTACGTCCCTAAATTCGCGCCGCCCCCCGTGCAATCCTCCCGGAATCGAATTGGAAGCAAGATGCTGCTTTAAAGTCCGGTCGTTTGTGCGATCTGAGCCTTGATCTTGGAGATATCCCCCTCCGCCTGACGGACCCTATACTCTGCCTCTGTCACCTCATTATAGGTGGTAACAGCCGCTTTATAGCGTGCATTAGCAATCTTCAGGCGCTCCTGTTCCTGGCCAAGATTGACCTGATCTTCGGTAAGATGCTCCCGAAGTTCCGCAAGGATCTGTTCCTTCACGGACCGTTTGTGACCGGCCTTCAACTCCTTGAGTTGGGCCTCGGCGGCCTGCACCCGCGCACGGTTGATTTCCTCGTCCGCTTTCTTTCGGGTGGCATCCATATAGGTGGTCGATCCATTGCGATAGAGCGCATCCGCCTGCTGGGTCTGGGTATGCAGGAGGGCTTGCTGCTGCTGTAAAGTGCGCAGCATGTCCTCCGTGGCGGCAATCTGTTCTGCGGAGGCCTTCGACACGGGGGGCGTTTTTGGGGAGAGTGCGGCCATTTTGTGTTGTTGCGCTTCGAGCGCGTGAAGCTGTTGGCGCAGTTTTGCATTCTCCTGCTGGTTCTGAATCAGGATCTGTTCCAGCGCGTCCAGCTTTTTGCGCAGCAGAGCCACCTCGTTCGTCTCCGGGCTCTTTCGAGCTGCCGCAGCCGGTTTCGCGGCGCTGCTCTGCGTGCCATCCGTGGCAAGGGCCGGACTGCCGCCTGTGGCAAGCGCGAGAGTTGCCGTTCCCAGGGAGAACATCAGGGTTAGGGATCGCAATGGACCCTGTCGGCGCGCAGGCGCGAGGGGAGCGCACCGCCTCGGTTGGAGGGGCAGTGAGCCCCTGTGCTGCAAAGCAGTGGGTGACAATGTGAATTTTTCGGATGGGTGCATCGTTCGTAAAACCTCCCGCAGAATTTCGGCGGCATTAAAAAGTGAGTGGGCGATAACGGGGAGCGCTCAGCGCCCTCCCTCCTGAACGAGTTTGGCTTCGAGCTGCTTTCGAACCACTTCGATCCGAGTTTTGCAGGCGTCCAGTTCCGCCTTTGCCTTCAAAAACGCCTCTGAGGTCGCAAAGCCGTTGCGATGCAGTTCCTCGCTCTGATGCACCTGGGCTTCGAGCGCGGACTGTTGCTGATGCAGGGCGCGCAGCAGGCCCTGGAGCTCTTTTAATTGCCCTGCCGAGGAGAGGAGCGTGGCTCCTCCATGGGCCTGTTCGGCGCGGCGGAAATCTTCTGCCGCTTGCGCTTCGGCAGTCTCGGCAGCACGAAAAGCAGCGTTTCCCTGGCGCATCGCTTCTTCTGCAAGAGTTTTGCTCACGCTGGCGGCATTTCTGTTCTGTGCCTCCAGGGCTCTGAAGCGTTGGCGCAGTTCCTTATTCTCCTGTTGGCTGCGTACGAGGAGCATTTCCAGCGCATCGAGTTTTTGCCGGAGTACGCCTATTTCGTCCGTACTGCGGCCTTTCTGGATGGCGGCGGCAGGTTTATCCGCGCCGGACTGCCCGACGACTGCCGGTGCACGGACTTCCACAGAGTCTCCCGGTGGGCGGGCGCTCGCGGAAATCGCCGCGTTCTGCGTGGTGCCAGCCGGGGTTTGAGGAGGGGGCGGCGCCTGAACGGCTTTTACCTGCACGGAGGCAAGCACGATGGCGCAGAGCGCCGTGCCTGCGGAGGATAGCAGCATCGTCCGGCGGAGTGGCCTCTGCCGGTGTTGCGGGGACAGGATGGCACGCAGGCGCCTTTCGATGGGGGGAGAGGCGATGCTCAGAAGTGACGGGTAAGACGCGGTGGATGTTTTGGATCGGTTCATCGTTCGGATAACCTCCAGTAGAGTCTCGGCGTAGGCCAGGGGGGCGACGCCTGTCAGTAAAACGGTATCATCGCAGGCGCGCTCGCTTTCCGCGTGCAGGCGATGCGCGGTCCACCATACGAGAGGGTGGAACCAGTAGAGGGCGCAGGTGATCTGGGCCAGCATCTGCAGGAGCCAGTCGGCGCGTTGGATGTGGGCCAACTCGTGCAGCACGACCATGCGCCTGCGCTCCTGCGGCCACTCCAAAAACGTAGGTGGCAGCAACAGCGTCGGGCGCAGGAGGCCCCAGGTCAGGGGGACCGGCAGCCCGGACTCTGCGCGGGTCTGCTTCACGGTCACGGTCTGTGCCATGCCCAACTCCGCCTGAATCTGCCTCACGGTCTGCGTGAGAATCGGATCGAATATGGTCTCGCGTGACGTGACGCGCCAGGTTCCGATCAGGCCAGCCAGCAGGCGCAGCAAGGCGATCACGACTCCCAGCAGCCAGACGGCGAGAACCGTCTGTTCGCAGCGCCTGCTTTGCCAAACCGGCAGATGCACACGGCGACTTCTGCCAGCGACAGAAGCAGAAGCGGCGGCGACAGCGAATGGCGTCCGTTCTGCATGGGCAGAGACGGCCTCGTGGGACGGCACAGGCAGCGTCGAGACGAACGAGGCAGAGGAAGGAGTTGGAGCAGAGGGAGTTGTCGTCACAGAGGCAGCCGCTGGAGCAGAAGCTTCACGAGGCAGTAGGGGGGCGTCTCCGCCTGCCGGGAATGCAGGATCGTTCCTCTCGGAGGTGGCCTGTGCGACTGCCCCAGAAGACTGGTTAGGTGCCTGTATATACAGAGGCACTTGCCAGTGGGGCAGGAGCAGGGCCAGAAAGGGGACTGCCAGCAAGGCGCTCATTGCCAGCGCCAGGAGGAGGTGACGGCTGGCGGCAGCTCCCTTCCGTAGCAGCAGCAGTCCGGCGCCCGTCATCAGACACAGCACGCTGCCCTGCAGTGTCATCGTTACTAAACTGTTCCAAGCGTGATCTAAATGCATCCCGGCTGTCCTTTCTCCTCCGGCGCTGCGGTCTCTTGCTCGGCCTGTTTGGCCTGCTCGACCAGCGCAGAGATTCGGTCAAGCTCCTCCGGCGTCAGTTGGACATCTTTCGAGGAGAGCAGGGTCGCGACGACCCGCTCGATATTGCCTGCAAAGAAGGTCTGCAGGACCTGCGCCAGGGCGGAGTGCGCCGCCTGCTGGACCGGTTGGGTCGGAAAGTAGAGAAAGGACATTCCCTGTTTCGTATGCTTCAGATGCCCTTTCGTCTCCAGAATACGCAGGAGAGTGCGGACGGTCGAGTAGCTCGGCGGGTTCGGCAGCGCGTCTTGAACATCGAAGGCGGAGGCAGAGCCACGCGCATACACGATGTCCATGATCTGCCGCTCCCGGCGACTGAGATTCTTAAAGGGTGGGTTCATACGCAGCGCCTTTCCAGCACAGATGCGAATATTTTAACATCTTTAAGGTGCCTTGTCAAGGGCAAATGCGAATTTTTTCGCATTTCTTTTTTGATCGTGTTTCGCGCCTCATTGTAGGATTTCATAAAGAGTGGTCGCACCCTGTAGAGCACGCCGGGCTAAAGCCCTACGCTGGAGGCGCGAAGCGCCCAAGGCCCGCCTCTGCGGGCACGTTGCCTGTTACTCGGCGTGTTGCTTGGTTCAAAGTTTCTCTTGTGAGTCGGGAGGTATTTTTAACAGACATATACCGCCTTACCAGATCGAGACCAGGAGAGAGCACTTTCCAGAATGCACCCGGAAAGAGGAATACGCAGGGGAACGGTCGCATTGTGGGAGCAGGCACACCATCCCATAAAAGGAAGGGGAGTCTCCTCCCATGAACGATCCGCTCTTTCAAGTCGTGCGCATGTTTACGATCCTGCATCTGGTTGCCGCTCGGCGTTCGGGTAAGACGATCACCCGGCACCAACTGGCCGAGGCGTGTCACTGCTCTACCAAGACGATCCAGCGGGACATGGAGAATCTCATCAGCGGTTCGGTTCCTATCTTCTGGGATAGGTTGGAGCGATCCTATGTGCTGCCGGACAAAGGCTGGACTCTGCCCACCCTTCTGCTGACGCAACAAGATGCTCTGGCGCTGGCGTTGGTGCGGCGTCTTGTCGCGGACAGCCCGATGTTCCCTTTTGCCGAGCAGGTGGCGAACACGCTGGATAAAGTGACGGCGGGCCTATCGCCGCTAATGACAGGATTGGTAGATGCCGCCTTCGCCGCGTGGAAGGAAGTGGATGGCACCGCGCGCGACTATTCCGGAGTTCCGCTTCAGACCCTGGTAATGGCGCGGGTCCACAAGCGCACCATCGAGATGACCTATGACAGCGCCAGCAGTGGAATCAGCGTCCGCAAGGTAGACCCTTATCGTTTTGATCGCCGAAAGGGACGTTTTCTGGATATGCAGGCGTGGTGTCATAAGAGCCAAATCGTGCGGACGTTCGCGCTCAACCGCGTAAAAGAAGCCCACATGGTGGACGAGACTTTCCTTCTGCGTCCCTGGGACTCCAGTGATGAGGGAGTTATCAGCGGCCTGCGGGGTGGCCCCAGAGTGGCGATTGAAGTCTGTTTCGACAAGGTTGTGGCAGCGTGTTGCCCGCGAACGTAGTTGGTCGTTCAAAGCCACCCTGGAAGAGCAACCCGACGGTTCGGTCATCTTGAGGGGGGAAGTTCAAGGGCTGGACGGCATCGTATGCGAACTGCTCTCCTGGCGCCATCACGCGCATGTGATGGGCGGGCCGGAACTGCGTGCCCGCATGATCGAAGAAGTTCGTGCTCTCAACGCTCTCTACCCTCCCACCTGAAGAATTTTCTCAAAAATTCGTCCGCTTCGTTTCAGGAGGGACTCCCTGTTGTCCCTCCCCCTCGGTTATCCTGTATTCAATCTACACCATTCGGCGTACTGCAAACTTTATGGCAAATCGTTTTCCTGTTTTAAGCAGAGCGTCGGAGAATAGACAGCAGCGCAGGAATTGCCTGTCTGAGTGCTGGAGCAACGTCCAACGTTCTGCCTGTGCGGTGGAGATGTGGCGAACCTTGCACACGCAATGGACTGAAGTCCTTCGCTAGAGGCCTCCGGCCGAGTGACCGCCTTCGCGGGCACGCTTCCTTGTTACTAACCTTTTGGTGTAGAAGCATACTTGGAGAAAAATCCTATGATAGACTGGACAGAATACTGGGCGCATTCCCCCAACGATTCCGGAAACGCGCAAATGATGGAAGAGCATTTGCGTGCAGTTGCGGATATGGCACGCGATTTTGCAACTTCTTTCGGCGCAGGCGATTTCGCCCATTGGGTTGGCTGGTTGCATGATGTTGGGAAGTACAGCGATGACTTCCAGGACTATTTGCGCCGCTGTCATAACGACAAACTGGCGGGCAAAAAAGAGAAGACCAGGCCAGGAGGAAACGATCACAAAAACGCAGGCACACGTCTTGCCAGTCTCCTGGTTCAAAAGCCAAAGACAGATGCGGGAGTTCTCGTACTGGGCCATCATGGCGGAATGCCCGCTCTTACGGCCTCGGTCGTGGATTCCACCTTGAATGCGAATCTGGATACCGTCATCGCGCGTGCTCATCAGTGTCTTCCCTATCTGAAGGCACTGCCCGCTCAGAGACCTATGCCCCCTGCTGCTGGCTCCAGTAAAAACAAATGCGAAATGCAACGAGAGCGGGAAATGTTCCTTCGAATGGTTTTTTCGTGTCTGGTAGACGCCGACAGTCTGGATACCGAGCGGCATTTTCAGGCAGGTGTCTATGCCAAACGGGAATGGAATGCCTCGTTACAGGAGTGGAAGGAACTGCTCAATGCGAAACAGGTAGATCTGCAAGCAAAGGCGCAAACAGCTATAGGCGGAACTGCGCCAACAGTAAACGAGGTGCGCGGAGAAGTCTATCACGCCTGCATCGCCGCTGGCGGAGAACCACAGAGCGCCTTTAGTCTGACCGTGCCGACCGGAGGAGGCAAAACTCTCGCCTCACTGGCCTTCGCGCTGGCCCACGCCACCGATCCACAGCATCCTCTGGACCGCATCATCTATGCGATCCCCTATACCAGCATCATCGACCAGACCGCAGGTGTTTTTCGTGACCTTTTGGGGGATGAGGCTCCCATTCTCGTGCATCACTCCGCGTTACCTGAAAATGCTAAAGAGGATGACGGTAAAGGCGGAAGCTCCTGGCGTCGTCTCGTCAGTCAGAACTGGGATGTTCCTCTGACAGTAACGACTACCGTCCAACTTTTCGAGTCGCTCTTCTCTAACGCGCCGGGCCGATGCCGCAAGCTGCATAATCTGGCCAACAGTGTCATCATTCTCGATGAAGCGCAGATGCTGCCTATCTCATTGCTCAAACCGATTCTGGACGCCTTGAAAATACTTGTTCGGTATTACCATACGACAGTTGTATTCTGCACGGCAACACAACCTGCCTTCGATACTCTTTCGCAACACCTGTCCGGCTTCCCTAAGATCAACTCGATTGTCCCGGTGGAGCAACAGAAGCGGCACTTCGAGGTCATGAAGCGAGTAACCTACCACGTCGAGCCGGAAGCCTGGGACTGGGCGCAAGTCGCCGCCGCGATGCGCAAAGACGATTTGACCCAGTGCCTTGCCATCGTCAATACGCGCGCCAATGCAATCGCCTTGCTGGAAGCGCTTGACGATCCCGAAGCCTTTCACCTCTCCACTTTGCTCTGTGGGGCGCATCGAGAAGAAGTCTTACGACAAGTACGCAAGAGGCTGAAAGAAGGAGGCTCCTGTCGTCTGGTCTCCACGCAGGTTATCGAGTGCGGAGTTGACGTGGATTTTCCCCGTGTTTTACGGGCCATTGGCCCGCTCGACCGAATCGTGCAGGCGGCTGGGCGTTGCAATCGCGAAGGGCTTCGAGAGAACGGCGAGGTCATCGTCTTTCAGCCTTCCCAGGGCAAAATGCCTCCTGGTGAGTACGAAACTATGGTCGCGGAGACACGATTACTGCTTCAAGAAGCGGATCTGGATTTTCACGATCCAGAACTGTATCGTCGCTACTTCCTGACACTTTACGGATCGAAGGGATCTGTCGAAACGGATAAACCGGGCATTCAAAAACTACGCCAGGAGATGGACTTTCCGGAGGTTGCGAAGCAGTTCCGCATGATTCAGCAGGATACTCGACCAGTGCTTGTCTGTTACGAACCGAAACAAATACTCTTTGAGCAGAT
>JAYUMV010000191.1:0-2892 GCA_043762265.1 Chthonomonadaceae bacterium
CAAAACCGCAGGCACGACCTCGCAGGGCACGAACCTCGCCGGACTGCAACAGGCGGCGCAGAAACTCGGATTGCAAGCCGAAGGCGTTCAGGTCAGCCGCGAAGCGCTTCCCGATGTCTCTCTACCTGCCATCGCCTGGGACCGACGCCAACACTTCATCGTCCTGACGGCCCTCCACGGCAGCGGCGAAGAGGGAGTGGCCACCATCCACGATCCCAACCAGCGGCAAGAGGAGAAACTCTCTCAGGAGCAGCTTCTGCAACGCACGGGCGGCTTTCTGCTTCTCCTGCATCGGTAGACCGTGCAGAAATGCACGGCGTTTCCGTCGCAATGGCGCGGCCAGGAGGCGAGAAACCATTTAGCAACCATGATTTCACCCTTTTTTGCGGCTCAAGAAGACGCAAAAAAGCCGCCCGTTTCCCCACTTCTCTTGGCCGAGAAGGAAACGGACGGCCCCACAGCCCCGAAGGACAGATGTTATTATAACAACGTTCTTCCGGGTCTGTCAACCAGAGCGGTTCTCGTATGGTGAGAACCGGTATCCTCCGCCTGCTATCAAGCAGGCCAGGAAGGCACAGACAACGTTATGAGATCCGTAAGAACCAATGCCTCGCCTCGCCGCTCGCGTCCGAAATGGCAACGTCCCTTCTCCCTCGCACTCGCCACTCTCTTCGCCTGGACCGCACTCCTCGCCGTCCCCGCGCAGGCGCTCTCGCGTGCCAGCCGCCAGAAACCCCTCGGAGTGCGCGCTCTCTCCCCGGATGAGATGCAGCGCATCACCGGACGGGTCTCCCACGCACTCGCCGTCAGCGCCGCCTCCGGCCCGACCTACCCCTGGGAAGCAAGCGCAGGAGGCATCAATACCGGCAACGGCAACAAGCTCACTCAGGTTCCCCTCGTCGGCTGGACCGCACGCGGCGGCATGCCCGTCAGCTTCACCCTCGCCCACAACAGCCAGGGCGTCCACAACTCCGAACTCGGCTGAAAATGGACCCACTCCTTCGATCTCTTCCTCCTCGCCTCGGTAGGGACGGGAGGCGCCGATCAGATCGCACACTGGGGCGACGACCTGGCATACACCTTCACTCAGAATGTCGATGGCTCCTATTCCGCTCCGACGGGCATCCATGATGTGCTGGTGAAGAACAGCGACGGCACCTTCACCCTGACCAAGCCCGGCCAGACCAGGTTCCACTACACCGCCGCCGGATACTGCGACACGATCACCGACAAGAACGCAAACCAGATCAGCATCGCCTACAACTCCGGCAACTATGTCACCCAAATCGCTGATCCGACCGGGCGGACACTCGTCCTCTCTTACGACGCCAGCAACAGGATCTCGAAAATCACGGATCCGCTCTCTCGGATCTGGACCCTCGGGTACGACGGCAGTAACAACCTCACAAGCATTACCTATCCGGCGTTGGGCACGACGTACTACAGCGAGAGCTTCGGCTACAACGCGGCGCATGACATCACCACTTTCACCGATAAACGTGGTAACAGTTGCGGCTTCTCCTACAACTCCATCGATAACAGCCTCGCCAGCGAGATCGATGGCTACAACAACGTCACCAGCTACGCGTATACCTCGACCGCTACCACCGTCACCGATCCGAACGGCCATTCGGTCGTTTATGGTTATGCGGGTGGTAAGCTCTCCCAGACCACCGATGCGGCGAGCCTGTCCGAGAGTTACCTCTACGATGCGGCCAACAACAAGACCCAGACCACGGACAAACGGGGATATGTCTGGCACTCCACATTCGACAGCGCCGGAAACACCCTGAGCACCACCGATCCGTACTCGAACACGACCACACGGACGTACAACTCCCACAACTTCCCGCTGACTTCCACGGATGCGTTGGGTAACCAGGTCGTCACGACCTTCGATTCCCACGACAATCCCACGCAGGTGCAGCAGAAGAACAGCCTCGGCACGGTGCTGGTGACCAACTCTTTCGGCTACGACGCAAACGGCCTCCTCACCTCAAAAACCGATGGCAACTCCCATGTCATAACTTTCGGGCATGACACCGACGGCAATGTCACAAGCGTCCAGGACGCCAATAGCCACACGAGCACCGCGACCTTCAACGGCATCGGCTGGCGGACCGGCGTTTCGGATGCGCTCTCGCACAGCAGCTCCTTCACGCTGGATGCCTGGGGCCGCGCCACAAGCGTCACCACGCCTGCCGGAACCACCACCACCGTTTTCGATGCCAACTCAAACGCCACCTCCGTCACGGACGCAAACGCCCACACCACGCATGCGACTTTCGACCTGGAGAACCGCCCGCTTACCATCGTCAAGGGCAACAGCGACACGGTTTCGTACTCTTACGACGGCGCGGGGCAGGTGGGGCTGCTCTCCACCAAAACCGACGGCAATTCGCACGTCACCAGTTACGCGTACACGGATCGCAACCAGCCGAGCGTCACCACCTATCCCGACAGCACGACCGAGGGCTGGACTTACGACAACGCCGGAAATGTCCTCACCCATATCGATGGGAACGCTCACACCGTTTCCTATGGCTACGACCACCGGGGACTGCTGACCTCGGTCTCCTATCCGGCAGGGACAGGGATAAGTTACACTTTCGATGTGGCGGGTCAGAAGACGGCGATGACGGATGCGACCGGCTCGACGAGCTATACGCCGGACGGAGCAGGGCGCATCACGAGCGTCACCACTCCCAACGGCACGGTCGGTTACGCTTTCGACACTGCCAACCGCCGCACGAGCATGAGCGTCACGGGCACGGGAAGCTGGAGCTATTTCTACGATGCAGGCGACCGCTTGACCCAGGTGACCAACCCCTCCTCCGAGACGACCCAGTTCTCTTACGATGCGGCGAACCGCCAGACGGGGCAGACCAACGG
>JAYUMV010000192.1:0-2007 GCA_043762265.1 Chthonomonadaceae bacterium
TTCGCAAGTACATTTCAAACGCGGAAGGAACCATAGTCGAGCTTCTCCTGACGAATAATTGAGGTTGAAAAGCCTTGTGCACTATTTCCAGGCACGACGATTCCGTAAACTTGCAAGGTCATGAATTGCGCTTGACACTGTCAACCTGTCTATATCATACCAAGGCACCGTATACACAGCGTATACATGCCATATCCTTTTCGGATGTCGGTTGGTTATGTCAAGTCTTTTCTGTAGAATTGTTGGCTTCCTCCCGGCTGCTGGCCGGTTGGTTGTCTAATCGTCGAACGTCAGGTAGGTTTTGCCCGTCTGCCACTCCTCGCTGATCTCCATCAGAACCGCAGAGATCAGACGCAGGCACGAGGCCTCGTTGGGAAAATGACGACACACCCGTGTGCGGCGGCGCACCTCCTGGTTCACTCGATCCAATCCATTGGTCGTGCGCAGCAGACGGCGGTGGCTCTCAGGAAAGGCGAAGATGCTGAAGCCCTCGGGCAAGTTGTCCTCCATCCACGCCACTCCCGTGGCATTGACCTGCCGCCACTCCACCACCGTTTTGGCCAGCAGCGCCTCCGCCTCAAAACGGTTGGCGGTGTTGAAGATCGCCCGGATCGCCGCTGCCAGCGGGGCTTTGTGCTCGGTCTTGGTCACATACGCCTGCGCGTTCTGTTGCAGATGGAACTGACAGCGCTGCCAGGCCACTCCTCCAAAGACCGCCTTGCGGGCGAGTTTGAGACCGGCGTGATCGTCGCTAATCACCAGACGCACTCCACAGAGGCCGCGCGTCACGAGGCTCTGGAGGAACTTGCGCCAGTGCACCTCAGCCTCCGAGAGCGAAACCGATACGCCCAGGAGTTGGCGTTTGCCCGAAGGGTCTACTCCGAGGGCGATCAGGATCGCCGCATCGCGCAGATGCCCGTCCACGCGCACCTTCTCATAGCGGGCATCTAGGGAAAGATAGCGCACCTCTCCCAGGGGCCGCTCTCGCCAGGCAGCGAGCACACCATCGAGTTCAGCAGCGGCTTTGCTGACCTGGCTGGCCGAGACGCTGACCCCGCAGAGTTGCTCGGTGATCTGGGCAACCCTTCGGGTGGCGACCCCCTGAACATACATCTCCGCCAGGGCCAGCGTCAGGGCACGCTCGCTCCGCAGCCCTTTCTCCAGGCTGCTGGGATAGAAGCCTCCTTCTCTTACTTGGGGCACATCGACGGTGATGCTGCCGACCCGAGTAGCGACGGACTTGCTTAACTCCTCGTACGTTAATTCGGGGAAGACTCAGGTACAACCAGAAGCGACCCTGCTCTCTATTTATTTATGGTTGCTCGAATGATACAGGAGCAAGATTATACAGTGAGGGCGCTCTCGATGTGATGCGGAATTTCTGGTTTCGTTGTCATGTTCTTTCTCCTTTTAAAAATTCCCTTGCGGGTTTGTTCGCCCCGATAGACAAACCGCAGGGAACTTTGGGAGAAAGGCATAGCGTCTTGAACATTCGAAGCGTGGACTTGAAGCAAGTTCGCAGGACAGGCTCCCTGGCGGGCGGCTTGCAAATGGACTTAAGCAACGGATCGACGCGGTGAAGACAACGAACGAGGGGTTCTATCACGCTAAGGCAGCCCCCTCTTTGCTGAACATTATGAAAAGGAAAGCTAAAGGAGAGTAGCAGACACACCGGCCTTGCTCGTGCCGATGGATTAGCAGGAAGCTCTGTTACACTTGCGCCTATAAAAGCGTTTTTCTGGCGATCCAGTACGTTCTTGGTCCCATGCGCATTACGTGACGTTACTTATTCCAACGCAGGTGTCCTTCTTCCATCAGCCAATCAACTGCGTTTTGGCTGATCTCTCTGGCGCGCTCTGAACTGATCTGTTCCGCCGAAAAGCAAATTATCTCGACGGCAGGTTGGCCAATAGATACTCCGATAAATAGTTTTCAGGCAGTTTTGAGGTATGCCGTGGCTGGAGTGGAGCACACAGACTCCACCCCTGAAAAACCAGTTCCCAGATT
>JAYUMV010000193.1:0-4935 GCA_043762265.1 Chthonomonadaceae bacterium
AACACGAAATGGAACACTCCCCTTGAGTCTCGATATTCATATACTCCTCGACCTGCTCCTGGTCATCGGAATCGTTGCGGTCATCCGCCTCTATGTCATTCTCGGGCAGGTACGGCAGTCCCTCGCCAACTTGGAGGAGACCCGCACGGAGATAAGTGGCACTTTGAAGCAGTTGGAGACGGTCGCGAAATCCACGGAGGAGGTGCTGCGTACCGAAGTGACTCCCACGCTCCAGGTGACCCGCGCCACACTGGCCAATCTCGAAGTCACGACGCGCGCGCTGGCGGATACTACGCTGGCGGTGCGCGGTCTGACAGGACGCGCGGAACAGGCAGTCAATGCGCAACGTCTACTCACTGCGGCGCTTCCGATCGCTCGCATGATGACGGCGCGAAGCGGTGGGATCGCGTCCGGCCTTCTTGCAGGCATCGGAACCGGGATCAAAGCGATTCTGAGCCGAAAGAAAACTCCCGCTGCCGCGACGCCGCAGATAGAGCCGAAGTCCAGGCAAGTGGCCCTTTCCGAGGCTACACCGGTCAATACCATACTTCCACCCGATTCCGCCTCGGATCGCCGACGCGGATCACGTAAGCAGTAACGTGCGCCGGTTGGTCAACGCCGCGAGGCGAAGATCGACCCTTAATTTTCCCTAGGAGGCAAACAAAATGGCAACCAATGATGATGATCGCAGTGTACTCGTGAGCGTTCTGGCCGGCATCGGCATCGGAGTTCTTGTGGGCGCTGTCGCAGGACTGCTCCTCGCGCCGAAATCCGGCGAAGAGACTCGCGACGATCTCACCAAAGCCCTCGGCGACTTGAGCGATAAAGTGACCGATCTTGGGAAGAATGTGGGCAGCAAAGTCTCTTCCGCCGTTGACCGTACCCGTGCACAGGTCGTCCAGAAACTGGGCGAAACCTCGTCCGACGGCGAGTAGGAGTTCCGTACACACCGATGCAGGAACCTCCGAACGCAGACAATTCCGTAATCGCGAAGGTAGAGGAGGTGGAGAAAAACGCTCCGCCTCCCTCTCCGTCCGCTATCACCGATCCTCCGAGCGGCGATGGGCATCCTGTCGAAAGTCCGCCTCCGGTCTCCATCGTCAAACTCTCCTCTCCTCAACCCGGCGCGCCACCGGTCGAAATGACCGTGCGAATGGCGTCCCGCGCCATGTATCCGTTCGGCTGGACGAGGCGCGACCTCAATCGCGCGGTGGCCCTGGGGCTTGGTGGCATCGTCACCCTGATCTTCTTATGGCAGGTGCAGGCGATCCTTCCCCCGTTTTTGATCGCCTTCTTCCTCGCTGCCCTTCTGGATCCGACGCTTCGGTATCTTGAACACCACGGCCATTCTCGTATTCGTGCCATCCTGACGCTCTACCTGGCCGGGCTTTCCATGGTAGGAGTGTTCATTGTTTTCGTCGTCCCGGTAGTTAGATCCCAGGTAGAAGACCTCAGCGGAAACGTCGAAGGCTACTACGCGCAGATCCAAACCGGCGCAGACGCCTGGATGCTGAAACACGAGCCGCTACTGCTCCGATTCAATATTCGGCAGCATCGGGTTACCGACCTGATAAACCAGAACACCAGTCCCCTCCGCGCTGCAATCAACGATACTCTGGGCACCGTGACCGCAACGCTCAGCAGCATGGCCTCGAAGGCCGCATGGCTCATCATTATCCCGCTCGCCTGTTTCTTCTTCATGAGGGACTATCCGGTACTGCGCGCACGCATCATTGCCCTGTTTCCAGAAGACTATCAGAACCAGATCGATGTCGTGAGTCGCGACATCGTGGACATTTTCACCGCCTATCTTCGGGGCCTGGCCAAAGTCTGTGCTCTCTACGCCCTGGTCGCCACGATTCTCTTCTCCCTGCTCGGGGTCAAATATGCGCTTTTTCTAGGCCTGATGGCGGGACTGCTCTATGCGGTGCCCTATGTCGGTCAACTCATTACTGGCCTCAGTTGTGGGATCGTGGCTTACTCCATGAACCAGCACAACGCCTTTTTCTTTCTCCACGTCGGAGCACATTCGCTCCAATACACGCTCCTCGTCGTCGTAACGGCCATCGTGGTGCAGAATATCTACGATCAGCTTCTCTATCCTAGAATCGTCGGCGGTTCCGTCGGTCTGCATCCCGTCGTCAGTATTTTTGCACTTATGGCCGGAGCAACTCTCTTCAATGTCTGGGGCATGCTGGTTGCTGTGCCAGTCGCCGCTTCTATTCAGATTCTCCTGACCTTCTTCTTTCCCAAGCTGACGCAAAAGCCGCCTGCACATCTCGTCAAGGGCGGCCATTAGCCCGAACGCGTCCATGCCTTCCATCGAGTATAATGAAGACGCTACCCCGAACCTGAAAGGACACCCTGCCTGCATGAAAGCGATTGTCAAAACCCGTCCCGGACCCGGCGCCGAGATCATCGAAGTGCCGGAGGCTCGTATCACCCGCCCCGATCAGATCAAAGTGCGCGTTCTGGCGACGTCGATCTGCGGAACGGACTACCATATCTACAGTTGGGATCGGTGGTCGGCAGGAAGAGTGAAGACGCCGCGCATCATGGGACACGAGTTTGCGGGGGAAATCATCGAGGTTGGGAACGAAGTCGAGCACCTGAGAGTCGGCGACTATGTCAGCGGCGAGAGCCACTGGGTATGCGGTCATTGCAAACAGTGCCTGCTGAATGAGCGCCATGTCTGTGCGAATACACGCATTCTTGGCGTCGATGTGGATGGCTGCTTCGCACCCTATGTCGTCGTACCCGCTGGCAGCGCCTGGAAAAACGACCGCTCGGTAGCGCCGGAACTGGCCTGTATCCAGGACCCGCTCGGGAATGCCGTGCATGCGACTCTCTCCGGCGATGTCGTCGGGCGCACGGTCGTCGTGCTGGGCTGCGGCCCCATCGGCATCTTCGCCGTTGCCGTCGCCAAGGCGGCGGGCGCCTCGGCCGTCTACGCCTCCGACACCAAACCCTACCGCCTCGATCTCGCGAAGCAACTCGGCGCAACCGAAGTGGTGAACGTGATCGAGACCGATCTGGAAGCCAAAATCGCCGAATGGACCAACGGGGAAGGCGTCGATGTCGTGCTGGAGATGTCAGGCGCACCGAGCGCCATCCAGTCGGCCATGCGGATCGCACGCCGCGGGGGCCGTGTCTCGCTGATGGGCATTCCTGCCCAAAAGGTCGAACTCGATATGGCCGAAGAGATGATCTTCAAAGGCCTGAATATTCACTGCATCGTCGGACGACGCCTTTATGAGACCTGGGACACCATGCGCTCCCTGCTCGCCTCCGGTCGCCTGGACATCGCCCAGGCCATCACCCACAAACTCCCCTTCGAACAGTACGACCACGGCATGGCGTTGATGCGCGATGGTCTTTGCGGCAAAGTGGTCTTTCTCATGGACTGATAGAGGCTCAAAAAATGGGACTGCACGGGGTATAACAGGGACTTTCGGCCCATGTGAATCTGTCGCTACTCCTCTATAATGGAACTGTACTCTTGGGGAGGCGCGCGCGCCTCTCCGATTTACGTCTTCAAGAGGAGTTGACTGATGGAGAATCCGCCGCCCATAAACCCGCAGTCACATGCGTTCGGGTCGTGCCCAGTTTGCCATGCCCCCACCCCAGATTGGCTTCCCCGTTGCGTTCATTGTGGCGTGGACCAGCCTCAACCGAAACTTGCTGCGGAAGCCGAGATCAGGCACATCGACTATGTGCTCTGGCAGCTTCCCTGTTACGATCCCGTAATCTCGTCTCACCCGAAGCGGAAGCCAAACTCCATACCGAGTATGCCGACCGCCAACACCGTCTTCAGGAATGGATCGGCACGTTTGAGACGAATGTTCCGGAGGCGCCCACCCCGTTTCTGCCCGTGATTCCTCCGCTTCCTTCTTCCCTCTCGTTCCCGCTGTCCGAGGCACGCCCGTTCCCATCGGATCGGTCGTCCGATACAGCCATCTCCGATTTGTCCCAAGCGACTGCCCCTGTGGTCTCGCCTATGCCGACCATTGCTGTCCAATTGGTTCCACCTCCTGGCTCAACGAGAAACAGGCCAGGGATCGGGGTCTTCCTTCAGGAACATGCCCTGAAAATAGTGTTTGCCCTGGCTACGGTCCTGGTGCTTATCGCGCTACGGAGCATCCTCGGTTGGAACGAAACCAATGCGGCATTCCTGGCCCTCATGCCGTTGCTCCCTGTCGCGCTGACAGGGATGTTCTGGCACTTCGGCCGCAAGACACAGCTAGAGAATCCCTGGGCCGCCTTCGTCTATCAGGGTCTGACCGCCGTTCTGCTCGGCTTTGATCTGTTTATAGTCAACCGCTTCTGGTTAGGCGCCATCAGCCTGAGTTTGCCTCCGAAGATGTTAATGCTGGTAGCAAACGCCGTTTCGACCACGACCTGCGCCGTTACCTGGCGTCGGCATCGCTACCCGGCTATGTGGCACCTGGTCCAGGCCGGGCTCCTTACCTCCCTCTTTGCCGCGCTGCAGGGCTTAAAGCTGCTCCTCTGGCATCAACTCGACTGGCGCCCCACCCCACTGCTTCTGTTCGGCTGCGCGTATATCGGTGCAGCGGGCACCTATTTCAGTTTCGCAACCCGGAGCCACAACAGCGGTGCTTCCGATTCAGAAGAATCCAGCGACGAATGGCGTCCTGCATGGATCCTTTGGGCCAATCTCTCTGTCGCGGTTGCTTTCGTGCTCAGCACACTGTCTCTGGCCTTAACGCGAGGTCTACAGACGGATGATTTCTTGTGGGTGTTTCTCCTGGCAGGAATTCTCTATGGGATCATCGCACAGGCGCTTGGTAACCCGCGCCTGGTCTACGTTGCATCTACACTCTGTCTCGGGAGCGGACTGGTATGGATTCCCAGCCACGTTTCCTACGGAGCAATGCCCTACGGTCTGCTCTTTCTCACTTTCGGGATAGTCGCCTC
>JAYUMV010000194.1:0-4490 GCA_043762265.1 Chthonomonadaceae bacterium
ATGGAGACGCGTCCGCTCTCCAAAGAGAAGCGATGGCGCGTCGTGCGTATCGTCGAGAGGGCTAAGTAGAGAGATGATTCAACCCTATACCCGCTTGAAATGCGCGGACAACTCCGGCGCACGCGAAATCATGTGTATTCGTGTCATGAAAGGCTCGAGTACCCGGTACGCGGCCGTCGGCGATGTGATCGTCGGCGTTGTGAAGTCCGCTACGCCGAACCAGCAGGTCAAGAAGAGCGACGTGGTCAAATGTGTCGTGGTGCGTACCAAGCATCCGATCCGCCGCCCGGACGGTTCTGTGCTGCGCTTCGACGACAATGCAGCGGTCGTGATCCAGAACAACCTGGAACCCAAAGGGACCCGTATCTTCGGCCCGGTCGCTCGCGAACTGCGCGAGCACGACTTCATGAAGATCGTCTCCCTGGCCCCGGAGGTGCTGTAATATGGCGCATACGAAACCCAGCAAACCGGAAGAGCCGGTCAAGCTGAAAGTCAAAAAAGGTGACCTCGTCGAGGTGATCTCCGGTAAGGACAAGGGCAAACAGGGCGAGATCCTGCAGGCCTTCCCCAAGGAGAACAAGGTGATCGTCAAGGGCGCGAACATGATGGTGAAGCACACCAAAGATCGCCCCAGCCGCGCTCCCGGAGCCTCCGGACCCAACAACATGATCAAAGGCGGACGCATCGAGAAGGAAGCTCCTCTTTTCGTCGCCAAGGTCATGGTGATCTGCCCCTCCTGTAAGCGTCCTACCCGCGTAGGTTACGACTACAAAGAGGGCGATGAGAAACAGTCCCGCCGTAAATTCCGCAAGTGCAAGCACCCGGACTGCGGCAAATCGATCGATGGGTAGGTGAGAAAACTCCTCAACCTGGAATAGGGAACGAGGAGAGTATTTCTCGCAGCGTGAGCGGGTGACCTAACCCCCCGTCCCCCTTCCCGACACGGGAAGGGGGTGCCCAAACAAGCAATGACCTCGTTGTGTAAGGGCAAAATTGCGTTCAAAGAGCCACGCATTTGTGCCCACGAATGTGGGCCTTAGGGGCAAAGCCCCTAGCGGAGGGCTTTGGCCCGGCGTGTTTAGAGCAGCGGTCGCACTCGTAATGGGATACACATCATTCCTTTGGCCGGTCGGAAATCGGCGAGAATGTAAGGGAGAATTTTTCGCATGGCGCGTTTCAAAGAGCGTTACCAACAGGAGATCGTTCCGAATCTGGTGAAGCAGTTCAGTTATGAGAACATCATGCAGGTTCCGAAGATCGACAAGATCGTCATCAATATGGGCGTCGGGAAAGCCGGTCAGACCGGTGGCGACGCGAAAGAGTTAGACGGAGCCGTGCGGGATATGGGCATGATTACCGGGCAGAAGCCGGTCATCACCACCGCCCGCAAGTCTATCTCGAACTTCAAACTTCGTCAGGGATCGCGGGTCGGCTGCAAGGTCACCCTGCGTGGCGAGCGGATGTATGAGTTCCTGGATCGCCTGCTCTCCATTGCCCTGCCCCGTATCCGAGACTTTCAGGGCGTTTCGCCTAACTCCTTCGACGGTCGCGGCAACTACGCTCTCGGCATGAAGGAACAACTGACCTTCCCCGAGATCGATTACGATAAGATCGACAAGGTGCGCGGTATGGATATCATCATCTGTACAACAGCCAATACGGATGCCGAGGCTCGTGCGCTGCTGAAATCCTTCGGGATGCCGTTCCGCGAGAAATAGATTGTATGTTGTTTGCGTAGAGAAGGTAGGCGGTTGTTTTACATCCGCCTACCGTGTGCCCTCAGGCATGAAAGCGTTTGTTGAAAACTACATAGAGTTGTATTTGCTCTGCCTTCGCCGCCGCGTGCGTTCGGCTTCGGATGGGCGCGACGACGACGACAGGATCGAGAAGAGGAACCTTCACGAGACTGGACGACGCGTCGTGCCGCAATGAGGCTGTTCGACGAGGCCGTCACTTCAATGGCGAGGAGAGTAGACCGATGAAAGTTTACGGAGTCAGAGAGATACGTAATGTCGGGCTGTTCGGGCATCAAGGAGTCGGAAAGACATCGCTGGCGGAAGCCCTGCTGTATGTCTCCGGTGAGATTGATCGTCTGGGCCGCACCGACGACGGCACCTCAACATGCGATTTCGATTCGGAAGAGGCGCGACGGCATATCAGTATCAACCTCGCGCTCGCCCCCTGTGAATGGCATGGCGCAAAGATCAATATCGTCGATGTCCCCGGCTATCTGGATTTCGGGGGAGAGGCGCAGAGTGCGCTGAGCGTCGTGGAAGCTGCCATCCTGGTGACACCCGCCCAGAACGAGCCCGAAGTCGGGTTCGAGAACGCCTGGGAGCTTGCCGCCGAGCGTAACCTGCCCCGCGCTGTCTTCGTAAACAAGATGGATCGGGAGAACGCCGATTACGCGCAAATCGTGCAGACGCTGCGTGCCCGATATGGAAACAGCATCGCGCCGTTCCAACTGCCTATCGGCTCTGCGGAGAATTTTATCGGGGTGATCGATCTGGTCGAGATGAAGGCGTTCATCGGGACCGGAAAAGAGGTAGACTGTTCGGAGATCCCGCCCGAATGCCTGGCGGAGGCTCTGCGCTATCGTGAGCTCCTGGTCGAGTCCGCAGCCGAGGGCGACGACGAACTGATCGAAAAGTTTTTGAATGGTGAGACGCTTTCGCACGAAGAGGTGATACGCGGCCTGCACGAGGGGATAGACGCCGGTAAGGTGGTTCCCGTTCTGTGCGGCAGCGCCGCCCGTGACATCGGCATGACCGATCTGCTCGACATCATCGTGCACGAGTTCCCGAACCCGGTCGAAATAGAACATATTCACGGCACGCATCCCCAGACCGGCGCAGCGGAAAAGCGCGAGGCCAACGATGCCGCGCCTCTCGCCGTCCTGGTGTTTAAAACGATCGCCGACCCGTTTTTAGGGACGCTGAACTATTTTCGGGTGTTCTCGGGCGTGCTGAAGGGCGGTACGACCGTTCTGAACACGACGCGAAGCAAGGAAGAGCGCATCGGGCAGCTCTCCTATCCACGCGGCAAGAGCCAGGAGCCGACGCCGGAAATCCATGCAGGCGACATAGGCGTGACGGCGAAGCTTGCCGATACGCATACCGGCGATACCCTCTGCGATCCTGCCAGGCCGATCGTGCTCGACGCTATTGAGAGCGGGAAGCCGATCTTCGAGCAGGCCGTAGTCGCAAAGACGAAGGTGGATGAGGACAAGATGGGGCCAGCGCTGCAGCGTGTGGTCGCCTCCGATCCGGCGTTCCAATTCCGGCGCGATCCGGAGACGGGGCAGACCATTCTGTGCGGAGCCGGAGAGACCCATCTCGCCATCGTCATCGAGCGGCTAAAGAAGTTCGGAGCGAACCTGGAAGTCGTGGATCAACGGATCCCTTTCCGTGAGACCGTGACCCAAAAGACCGAAGCGCAGGGCCGCCATAAGAAGCAGACAGGTGGGCGCGGCCAGTTCGGCGACTGCTGGCTGCGGGTTGAACCCAATCGCGGAGCCGGGTTTGCGTTTGTGGATGCCATCGTAGGCGGATCGGTGCCGCGCCAGTTCCTTCCGGCAATCGAGAAGGGGGTGCGGCAGGCGATGGCCACAGGCGCCCTGGCCGGGTATCCCGTCGTCGATGTTCGGGTGACCTGCTACAACGGGTCGTATCACGATGTCGATTCGTCGGAAGCCGCCTTTATCATGGCGGGTATTGCAGGGTTCCATGCCGCGACCGAAAAGGCCGCTCCGACCCTGCTGGAACCGATCCTGAATATTGAAGTTTCGATCCCCGAAACGATGCTGGGAGACGTGATGAGCGATCTCACCGGCAAAAGGGGACGCATCGTCGGCACGGAGAACGCCGGGACGGGTAAGACCCGACTCAAAGCGACCGTGCCGCAGGCTGCGATGCTGCGCTACGCGATAGACCTGCGTTCGATCACGCGGGGACGCGGCAGCTTCACGGCGACGACTTCCCATTATGAGGAGGTCCCGGCGCACATTGCGCAGACTCTTATCGCGAACCACAAGAAGGAGCGCGATGCGGAACACTAGTATAATGCATGAAACCATGTGCAATCCTGCCATGCGCCCGCGAAGGCGGGCCTCAGGCGCGGAGCGCCCCTAGCGGGAGGGATTTAGCCCCTCGCTTGCTATCGGGCGGTCAACGGATTGGCATGAAACCGGCAGAACACCAGTCGTTGCGCACATTCTTGGCACGATCGTCCGCCCGGACTTCGGTTCGGGCGGAGACGTGACAGGGGCAGAGGCCCCGATACACACCGGACGGAGGTTCTTTTTGGCAAAGCAAGCATTGATCGAAAAGCAGAAACGCAAGCCTAAATTTGCGGTTCGCGCCTATACCCGCTGTAATGTCTGCGGACGTTCACGGGGCGTCATTCGACGCTTCGGCATCTGCCGTATCTGTTTCCGTGAGATGGCGCACAAGGGGCTGATCCCGGGCGTCACGAAGTCGAGCTGGTAGGAG
>JAYUMV010000195.1:0-6102 GCA_043762265.1 Chthonomonadaceae bacterium
ACCAAAGGACAGGGGAACTGTCAAGGTGCTTTTGTGATCGGAAGTAGAAAGCAGAGCCTCCCGCTATTTTGGGAGGCTCTGCTTACAGCGGTATTTACATACTGACTTGCCGTTGGAAGCGATCCACGCGACTTCAGCGTTTGCGGCGGCGCAGTTTGACGGCAGTGAGCATCAAGCTTATGCCACCCAATAGAGCCAGGGAACCGGGTTCCGGGGTCACCGCAGAAGCGGAGACGCCGCCACCAGGGACGAAACCGCTGACGAAACCGCCGCCAGCGCCAGAAGTGGTAATGCCGCCGTTGACGGAAGTAGTAGTGCTGCCGCTGGTAGTGATAACGTTGCCGCTGTCGATGATAGCCCCCGAGCCGGAGAGGTTGGAAGGCGTGCGAAGCAGGGTGGCCACACTGGAACCGCCGGACGAAGCCAGACCGGCTACTCCCGCTGCGGCGCCGAGCGCTCCGCCGATTATCCATCCGGAACTGGATCCGGCATGCGACAGAGTGGTCACTCCCTGGACGCCGAGAATATCGGTATCAGGCAACAGGATGTCGCCCAACATTTCGTTGTCCGAGTCGGTGTCCTTGTTCATCGTAGCGCTGGGCAAAGTCACGATGCTCGCACTCAGCAAAGAGCTTGCAGCCGAAGTCTGGGCATGGACCTGAGAGGAGGCTAACGGCAGAAGGCCAACCATCAAAACCATCGCGCCCGGATACATTCTATTCAAACAGCTCATGTCGTCTCCTTCTTTACTAAGACAGAATCCCCTGTGCGGAGCCTGTTCTACCTACGGTTGCATGGCTCCATAAGGAGCCTGACCCGTTTTATGCATTGTTCCGCATATTCTCTTTTGCATACAGGTCAATACTATAACCCGCCGACATCCTGTCGCTACGTATATATACGTACTTTATCCCATTGCACATCTTGTGCCAACTCCTGCGGATTTGGTCGCTCGTGGCCGGAATCTTCAAAAAAATAATAATTGACGGCCTGATCGGATCTTTTCTGCCAGGAATCTAAGCGGTCGAGCCAGAACACTCCTCTGACAACAATCTCGTTCCATGCCGATTCCGAGCGGACATTCCGGACGCGTGTCGATTCTTAACGGCGTCACGGCGTTTCATTCCTTTGTAAATCCCTTGCAGGACGTTCCCTGAAGGGGAACGTCACACGACGACTAACCCGTCGTTGTTTACGTATGAAGAGGTAGACAGGATTTTCAGGCCGCCAGATCTTTTTCTGGTGATGCCCCCGTCGGCCTCAACCGGTTCATGGCGCGCGTGAGCGCGCGAGCCAGGGACACCTTTCCTGTTTTGCAAGTCGAACACGCGGGAGGTTCAATACTAATGGGTGCCATGAACACATTCGCATTTCTCAAACAGGTGGAAGAGCAGCGCAGTCAGGAACGCGCGCTCTCGTGGGAAGGGACCTTCGCCGACTATCTCGAACTGGTCGCGAAAAATCCTCATATCGCGGACCTGGCGCATGCCCGCGTCTATAACATGATCATGGCGGCTGGCGTCGAAGAGGCGCCAGAGACGCACGTTCACCGCTACAAATTTTTTGAAGACGAGCTCTATGGGCTGGAGCGCACCCTGCAGCAACTGGTCGAAGAGTATCTGAACCCGGCCTCGCGCCGTCTCGACATCCGCAAACGCATTCTCATGCTGGTCGGGCCGGTCGGAGGCGGAAAGTCCACGCTGGTCACGGCGCTCAAGCGCGGCTTCCAGAACTACAGCAAAGAGGACGTCGGGGCCGTCTACGCCATCAAAGGCTGCCCTATGCACGAGGAGCCGCTCCACCTGATCCCCGAAGAACTACGCGGGGAATTTCGCCAGCAATCTGGAGTCTATATCGAAGGCGACCTCTGCCCCGTCTGCCGCTATCGACTGGACCATGAATGGGCAGGCAAAGTCGAAAACATCCCGGTACACCGTATCCTGCTCTCGGAGAAGACTCGCGTCGGCATCGGCACCTTCAAGCCCGCCGATCCTAAGAGCCAGGATGTGGCGGAACTCACCGGCAGCGTCAACATCCAGGCCCTGACGGAGTTCGGCCAGGAGTCCGATCCCCGCGCCTACAACTTCGATGGAGAACTCAATATCGCCAACCGCGGCGTCATGGAGTTCATCGAGATGCTGAAGGCTGAAAAACGGTTCCTTTACGAACTCAACACCGTCGCAGGAGAGCAGACCATCAAGGCCAGCCGCTTCGCCCTGATCTACTGCGACGTCGCCGTGATCGCGCACACCAACGAATACGAGTACAACTCCTACTTCTCCAGCAAAGAGAACGAGGCGATGATCGACCGCATCTTCGTGGTCAAAGTGCCGTACAACCTGCGGGTGAGCGAAGAGGTGCGCATCTACGAGAAACTGATTGGGCAGAGCGATGTCCAGGATGCCGGCAACAATCTTAATCTGGCCGGAATCCATATCGCTCCCTACACCCTCAAGGTTGCCTCGATGTTCGCCATCCTGACGCGCCTCAAGCCGCCCCGCAAGGCCGGTCTCAGTCTCGCCAGCAAGATGAAACTGTACGATGGCGAAAAGCAGGTCGGCGACTGGGATCAGCGGCACGTAAAAGAGCTGCGCGAAGAGTACCAGGACGAGGGCATGAACGGAGTGTCGCCCCGCTTCATCATCAACCGTATCTCCTCTGCGCTCGTCAAAGGCGGCAAAACCTACGTGACGCCCATCGATGTGCTGCGCTCGCTGCGCGATGGAATCACGGAATACACCAATAACGACGAGGAGCGCAGACGCCTGCTCGGCTTCATTGATGAGGTCCGCAAGGAGTTCGACGATGCCGCTAAGAAGGAGGTGCAGCGCGCCTTCGTCTACTCCTACGAAGAGTCGGTCAAGACCCTGCTCGACAACTATGTCGATAATGTCGAAGCGTTCTGCAACCGCGAGAAGGTCAAGCATCCCATCACGGGAGAGGATGTGGAGCCGGACGAGCGGCTGATGCGCTCTATCGAAGAGCAGATCGGCGTCACCGAGAACGCCAAGCGGGAGTTCCGCGAGGGCATCCTCCGCTCCGTCGCCAGCCTGATGCGGCGCGGGCAGTCGTTCGGAGTCGCCTCCGACGAACGCCTGAAAGAGGCCATCGAGAAGAAACTCTTCACCGACCTCAAGGACGTCGTCAAAATCACGACCAGTACCAAGACGCCCGATGCCGAGCAGTTGAAAAAAGTCAATGAGGTCGTGAGCCGCATGTGCCGCGAGCAAGGCTATACACCGGAGTCCGCCAATGAACTCCTGCGCTATGTCGGCACCCTTCTCAATCGCTGATGGCGCCGGGCATTCCCGGTGATCTGCACCGGAAACCCCGGTGCCTGCGCCGGACAGACCCGGCAATGAGGTGAGCTTTCATGCCGAATCACTCTTTGAGTAACGACGATTGGGATCTACATCGGCGCGCAGAGCGCGACCGGCAGCGTCATAACGAGAAGGTCAAGGAGGTCATCAAGAAGAACCTGGGCGACATTATCAGCCAGCAGGACATCATTACGGCTGAAAACGGCAAAATCATCAAGATTCCCGTGCGCGGGCTGGAACTGCCGCGCATCCGTTTCGATAACGGAGAGCGAGAGCGTGTCGGGCAAGGCGGAGGGGGCAGCAAACCGGGCGATGTCATCGCCAAAGGCCCTCAGGAAGAGGGCGAAGGCGCCGGGAAACAGGCCGGTCAGGAGCCGGGCGTAGACTTCTACGAGGCGGAACTGACGATCGATGAGCTGACCGCCCTCGTCTTCGAAGACCTGCATCTGCCGAACCTGGAAGAGCGTGGAATCAAGCAGATCCTCTCCGAAAAGGCCGATTTCAACTCCATCAGCAAGCGCGGCATCGAAGGCAACCTCGACCGCAAGCGCACCCTGATGGAGGCCTATAAGCGCAATGCACGCGAAGGCAAGCCCGGCTGGACGATCCGCAATGAGGACCGTCGCTACAAAACCTGGGAGGACGTGACGGAGCCGCAACGCAACGCCGTCATCTTCGCCATGCGCGATGTCTCCGGGTCGATGGGCGAGTTCGAGGCTTACATCTGCCGCTCATTCTATTTCTGGATGCTGCGCTTCCTCAAGAAGAAGTACACCAGCGCCGAAATCGTCTTCATTACCTGCCACACCACCGCCAAGGAGGTGGACGAACACGCCTTTTTCGGTTTGGGCGACTCCGGTGGAACCAAGATGAGCGAAGCCTACAAGCTCGCGCTTCACCTCATAGAGAAGCGGTACAACCCACGCGAATGGAATATCTATCCCTTCCTCTTCAGCGACGGCTATAACTGGGGAGACACGGAATGCGTTGAACTCGTTAAGAAGATGACGACGATCTGCAATCAGGTAGGCTATGGAGAGATCGCCAACGACCTCTGGAGCCAGTCGCCGCAGTTTGCGCCCCTCGGCCAGGCCTTCGAAGCGGCTTTTGCCGGGGAACCGCGTGTCTGCCTGGTCAAAATCAACAATCGGGAGGATGTCTGGCCCGCTCTGCGCAAGTTTTTCAGCAAGCATCCGGAAGTCGCAACGATGTGATCTGCTCTCCCTTAGCACGAGAAAGGTTCTTCATGCAGCGCAAAGTGATCTTCTTTCTGTGTCTACTCGTCAGTCTCTACGTGGGCCTGGGCCTGTTTATGCGTGGGGTCGCAAACCGTGTAAGCCAGGTGGCAGAAGTCGATAAACAGAAAAATTCCGTAATCACGTCGGTCAAGCCTCCGCTGCTGATAGCCACGATGCAAGGCGATGCGACACAGGTGGGGCGATTGCTGCAAACGGGAACGGATATTAATACCGTGGATAAGTCGGGGCAGACAGCTCTGCACGTGGCAGCACAACGTGGCAATACCGCGATGGTGCAGCAGTTGCTCGCGCGGGGAGCCCGGGTCGATGCCCAGGACAACCAGGGCAGAACGGCGCTGATTCTGGCAGCCGAGAAAAATCAGAACTTGCCGATTGTCATGCTCCTGCTCGCCCATGGCGCAGCCGCAGAACACCAGGACCGCATGGGCCGGAGTCCGCTGCTCGTCGCCTCCGCCGCAGGCAACACATCCATCATAGAAGGCCTTCTGACACACGGGGCCAGAGTGGATACGCCGGATCAGCTTGGCATGACGCCGCTTATGTATGCAGCGAACGCTCAAAAGCGTATCCTTACCGTCGCGGAAATGCGGGCGAAAGGGATGCATGTATCAGGATCGCTGCAGCTAGGGGTGCCCAACGCGTCGTACCTGAATCCGACTAGCGCGATGCAACGCGACATAAGAAGCATCGCCTCAGGTAAGGTCAACAGTTATGCGCCAGGCCTGATCTCGATGCGTGCGATGCAAGCGCTGCTAAAACACGGAGCCAACGTTCAACTTCACGACAAACGGGGAATGACGGCGCTCAACTATGCAAGCGATAACAATCCGCCAGCGGCCCTACAGATGCTGTTGCAGCACGGCGCGCGTCCGAACACCAGAGGCATACGCGGCGCTCCTCTAAGCGGCGCCGCCAGTTATGGGCTTATAGAGAACATGAAGATCCTAGAGGCAAGCGGCAAATTCGGGGCTGACGACTATTCGGACGCCCTGCTATTGGCATCGTCCTCGGGTGAGGATACCGCCGTGCAGTTCCTGCTCGATAGAGGGGCCGCTGTGAACTATCGCGATCCGTATGGCATGACTCCGCTGATGCTCGCGATCCTTAACGACCATCTTGACACCGTGAAACTGCTATTGCAGCATGCCGCCGAGCCGAACCCGCGCGATAAGAATGGCAGAACCGCTCTGATGTACGCGCACACAACTAGCCCTAAAACGGTGAACCTGTTATTGCAGCATGCCGCCGATCCCAACCTGCGCGATAAGGCTGGCAGAACCGCTCAGAACTACTCCCCGTAACCGCCGGTAGAAAATCAAATGCGTTGATCGTCATGAGGGCAAGACCATGAACCGAAGTGAACATGCGGAACTGGAAAAGTGGATCGAGATCATCACGGAGAAGGCAGCGGAGTATGGCCTGGACACTTACCCTACCCATTTCGAAGTCGTGCCCGATCATATCATCTACGAACTCGGCTCGTATAGCCTTCCCGCCCGCTTTTCCCACTGGACATTCGGGCG
>JAYUMV010000196.1:0-2304 GCA_043762265.1 Chthonomonadaceae bacterium
GTATCCCTCCGGAAACGGAGATAACCTTATTATTCGAGCTGTTCCTTAGAGTTCACGCCTTCGGTCAGTGATTGAAGAAGAATTCTTTGGCATTGAGCAGCGCCCAGAAAAGGTCTTCTGCCGCCTGTCGCCGATCTTTGGCCTTGCTCAGGGTCGCCACGGCGCGATGGCTCTCGTCCACGCTGGGATAGCGGGCATAGGCGGCAAGGTAGAGCTCTTCGACCAGCGGGGCATCCTCCAACTTCTTGTCGAACAGGGCGGCAATGCGTCCGGATTTGGAAGTCAGACGGGTGTTGAGATCGGGTCCGTTCATCAGGTGGAGCACCTGCCCCAGGTTGGGCTCGTCGGACCGTTCGCACTCGCAGACGATGTTGCGCGCAGGCCGCCCGAACAGATCCAGGAAGTAGGAGTTGACTCCCGAATCGGGCAGTTGTTCGGCATGGATGCCGCTCGGCAGGCCGTCGAATTTTTCGGAGACGCCGGTGGCGGTCGAGATCGCATCGAGCATCTGCTCCGCGCCCAGGCGCTTGAAGGGATAGTGCGCGTAGTAGCGCGTGTCCCGCGCATTGCCGGGCAGAGGAATCGCGGAGCGCTGATAGGCTTCCGAGCGCAGGATGGTGCGCATCAGGCGTTTGAGATCGTAGCTGTGTGTGGCGAAATCCTGCGCTAGAAAGTCGAAGAGCGGCGCATTGGAGGCCGGATTGGTCGGCCGAATGTCATCGACCGGCTCCACAAACCCCCGTCCCATAAAATGCTTCCAGATCCGATTGACCACCGTATGCGCGAAGAAGGGATTCTGCGGCGCAGTCATCCACTTCACCAGTTCGACCCTGCGGTCTCCCGCATAATCTGCGGGCACCGGCCTGGCATCGAGGGCGCAGGGCTGCATGGTTTTGCCGGTACGCGGATTGGCGATCTCCCCTTTGTTGGTCGCGTAGACGACCTGCTCCTCCGTTCGCTCACCGGGCTTGCGTTTTACCTGAGCGAAGAAGGCGGCCATCTCGTAGTACTGGTTCTGGGTCCAGCGGTCGTAGGGATGGTTGTGGCATTTTGCGCACTGCATCCGCACGCCGAGGAAGACCTGCGCGGTATTTTCCGCCAACTCCTGCGGGGAGCCGGATGCCTTGTAGTAGTTGGCCGCGCCGTCGGTGAAGATGCTGCCCTGCGCCAGCAGCAGATCTCCGGCGAACTGATTCCACGGGCGATTTTCGGCAACGCTCTGCCGAATCCAGTTGTTGTAGGCATACATGCCCTTTGCGGAGAGGAAGGTGCGCGAGCAGCGCAGAATGTCGGCCCATCGCAAGGTCCAGAAATCGATGTATTCCGGACGTTCGAGCAGCGAGTCGATCAGTTTGTCGCGCTTGTTCGGGTCGCGGTCGGCGAGGAAGGCGCGCACCTCTTCCGGAGAAGGCAGTTGTCCGGTGACATCGAGGGAGGCGCGGCGCAGGAAATCGGGATCACTGCTGTGCGGCGAGGCGGGCAGACCGAGATCAGCGAGTTTCTGCATGCCGAGGCGATCCACCTGTTGCGCCGTGGTCGCCGTCCCAGCGGTACGCGGCAGGGTGTAAGGCGCGGCGTAGGGCGAGATGATCCGTGCGGTACCGACCAGCCCCTGATAACGTATGACGACTGCCGCCTCTCCGGGGCCGGTAACGGTCGCCTCGCCGTCCGCAGAGACCTTCGCAACCGTCTCATCACTACCGGTGAACAGTGTCTCTCCGGTCACGTCCCGTGTCGTTTTGTCATCGAAACGAGCCGTGACGCGAATCCGCTGCGTCTGGCCGACGGCGAGTTTGCGCACCGCCGGACTCGTCTCCAGCACGACTACACTGGGCTCTTTGGCGTGTGGGCCGGGCGCCCCTGCCGCGATCCAGTCGCGCAGCACGCGGTACTCCGGCGAACCTACCCGAAACCGCAGTCCCCCGCGATGCACGACCTTCAGGGTCGGCTTCAGCAGCAGGAGGCTCTGATCGGGCTGAACCAATGCCACGCGGCTCGCCGCTTTCTGACGGGCGATCGCCAGAAAGTCCGTATCGGGATCGTAGCCCAGCAGCGAAAGCTTGAAGCCGCCTTTCCCGGACGCCGCGCCATGACACGCGCCCATGTTGCAGCCTTCCTTGGTAAGAATAGGCTCCACCTCGTTCAGGAAGCGCGGCGCAACCGGCTTTACAAACCCGCTCACCACCACCGGCACCCGCACACTGCGCCCGCGCAGCATGCCGGTCACCAGCGTCGTTCCATCGTGCTTGCCGCGCACAATGCCGCTGTCGTCCAACTCCGCGATCTTCGAATCGGCGATCTTCA
>JAYUMV010000197.1:0-19588 GCA_043762265.1 Chthonomonadaceae bacterium
GATAAACACCTTGTCGGTTGGTCTTCACCTTCCGACGCGCTGTCGCCAACCAGCGTATCGTCTCGGTCTTCGGATCAGGGACAAGCCGTCTCGTTTACGGGACAGTAGTTGACCCATACTCCCAGTCCTGGTCGCCGTGCACCTCAAGAGAGGCGTAGCGACCCGGAACCTCTTCGGTTCCAGTGCAAAGTTCTGGGTCATTATGTCACGAATCACGGGCGGATGCAACTGCTCTGTTCCGGCGATTCTGGCGAGCGGACAGAGAGAGGCCCGGTCTATGCACTCCAGCCCCAGGAAAGCGGCGGAGAGACAGATCGGGCCATAGAGAACAGACGATTTATTCGGGCAAGCCGAAGATTAGAGTTTCGGGCGCAGGAACTGCCAGAAACTGAACGCGAAGGTCATCACCAGAAGTAGGCGTGAGGTGAACGGAGGCAGGGTTCTCAGGGCGAAGAGGGCGAACCCAAGCACACTGACAACCACAAGCGTCCCCATCAGGAGAGAGTGCGAGACGGTTTGACGTGACTGTGATCGGCTCTGTAAAGGCTGCAAGAGTTCCCACTTTTCCTCGTACTGGGGCGTGAAGTAGACCCAGAGATGAAAAAGCAGACAAAATGGCAGCCAGAAGCCGGCAATCATTTTATCCTGCCATCGCGGTTCCGCGCGGCAAGTTCTTTCGGACGACTCAGTAGGTACCATAGGTCACACTTCCCAGACTTGCAGAATTGCACCAGTACCCCTGTGGATTGCAGGCCAGATGGAAGGAAACACTGGACTACATGTTTCACATGACACCCACAGCGGGGCGGGGGTTACTTCAACGCACCGGAGCTAGAGGAACGCTCTCAGTAGAATGGACGAAGTTTTCCGGACAGAAGTTCGCCTGCTCAACCCGTTTGAGCACCTGTTTTGAGAAATAGTTACAAAAAGCTACAACGAGCAGGCAAATCTTTCACAATGTGCCGCCGTGAGAGAGGCGGAGGGCCTACGCAGAGCGATTCTGTGCACCCTGCATCGGCTCTCCGCCGGAAGCCGCTGACGAACGTTCGTCTCTCAGAGCGTAACGAGTTGCGCCTCTTCCATGCCCGGAAAGCTGCGAATCAGGTGCAGCAGTTCTGCCGGGATCGCCTCGTCTACCATGACGACCATGATGGCCCGCCCGCCGTTGGTTTCACGACCGACGTGCATACCGGCAATGTTGATATGGTTGCTCCCGAGCAGCATGCCGACATTGCCGATGATGCCCGGCCTGTCGCTATGCTGCGTCACGATCATATGACCATACGGTACGATGTCCACATGGTAGCCATCGATATGGACGATGTGCGGCTCGTTGTCGTAGACGGTGCCGCAGACCGTGCGGTCGCTGCCCGGCAGGTGCGCGCGCACAGAGAGCAGGCAGGTGTGGTCGGCGGTGGCGGGACTGTGCGACTCCACGACCCGAATGCCGCGCGCCTCCGCCAACGAGGGAGCGTTGACGATGTTGACGGTATTCGTCGTAAGCGGAGCCATCAGACCCTTCAGAACGGCTCGGGTGATCGGAGCCGTAGGCAGGCCCGCGAAGTCGCCGCTGAAGATCACTTCTACCGCATTGATGCGTCGGCCCGACTCCCCTGCGGCCAGTGCCAACTGCATCTGAAGGCTGCCGATCTGAGTGGCGAGCGCCTGAAAAGGAGCGATACGCGCCATATCTTCCCCGGAGATCGAGGGCAGATTGACGGCGGTGCGGGCCGGTCGGCCCTGCAAAACATCGGCGATCTGTTCGCAGACATCGACCGCGACTTTGGTCTGCGCCTCCTCGGTCGAGGCTCCGAGGTGCGGGGTCAGGATATTGTTCGACGGCAGGTCGAGCAGGGGATTGGTCGGCTCCGGCGGTTCCTTGGTAAACACATCGAAAGCAATGCCCCCCACCTTCCCGCTCTTGACCGCCTCCGCAAGCGCCGCCTCGTCCACGATGCCGCCGCGCGCGCAGTTAATGATCCGAACACCGTCTTTCATCTGGGCGAACTGCGGGGTCGAAATCAGGCCCCGTGTCTCGTCGCTGAGGGGAGTATGAATCGTGATGAAGTCGCTGCGACGGAGCAGATCGTCGAGGGAGACAGGCTCCACCCCCATACGTCGGGTCATCTCTTCCGGCACAAAGGGGTTGTAGGCGATCAGTTCGACGCCGAAACCTTTCAGGCGCTCGGCGACCGCGCTGCCGATACGGCCCAGGCCCAGAACGCCGACCGTCTTGCCGAAAATCTCCGTGCCGAGAAACTTTTTGCGATCCCATTTGCCGGCCTTCATGCTGGCATCCGCCTGCGGAATCTGGCGAGCCAACGCCAGCAGCATGCCGACGGTGAGTTCAGCGGCGGCAAGGGTGTTGCCGTCCGGCGAGTTGACGACCAGCACGCCTTTTTTGGTCGCAGCTTCGACATCGATGTTATCGACGCCGACTCCCGCCCGCCCGATGATCTTAAGACGATCGGCGACAGCGAGAATCGCGGCCGTGACTTTGGTCTCACTCCGCACCGCGAGCGCGTCGTACTCTCCGATGATCGCCAGCAGCTCTTCCGGCTTCAGCCCATGTTTGACGTCTACCTCGACGCCCGGCGTTGCCCGTAATTTTGCGACCCCGTCTTCGGCGAGGGGATCACTGACCAGTACTTTCGGCATCCTTCTTCTCCGTTCCTATGCACATCTGCGGAGTCTTATTCGCCCCGCCTGCCTGTGGAGAAGGATACCGGAAACCGACAACGCCTGTCAATCGCCGTCAGGGCGCTTTCGCCCCTGCAAAGAGGCGAAAAGAGGCTATTTCCTGCGAAGCGTCGGGGGTTGGTAGACATCGATCACTTCCGCGCGCAGGCTGTGCATGGAGAGGCCCACCTCCCCGATCTCCAGGAACGAGGCCAGCAGCATCAATACCACGCTGGCGATGAAGAGCAGCAGGGTGCCGTTTGCGAAGATCAATTGGTGTTGTTGGGAGTAGACGATCAGCAGGACACAGAGCGACAGGCAGACGATGGCGGCGTAGAGCGCGACCAGCGCGTACCAGGTCAGTCGGAACCGCGCAAAGAAAATGCGAATCTGGGTCAGCAGTTGGGTGCGCCGTGCCGAATCGGCCTCCTCTTTCCGGATGTCCGCGACCGCCTGCCGAAGCCTGTCGGAGATTCCGGAATGCTTATTGTTGATGCCGAGAATCAGCGCGGCACATGCCGAGATCAGCGCGACCGGAGTGATCGCCGCCGCGATCAACTGGGTGATGAGGTTGGTGGCTCCGGTATTCATAGGGTTAGCGTTTTGCTCCTGCAGCGGTAAGAAGCGTGATGATCGCTGTGGAGCGTAGGATGCGCGAGACGGAAAGCGGCGTCTCGCCCATCAGGTTAACGCTATGGACGTTCGCGCCGTGTTTCAGCAGCAGCGCCACGCATTCGGGGCGATCGGACATACTCATGACAATCAGCGCCGTAGTGCCCTGCGAGTCCCGCGCATTGACATCGGCGCCGCGTGCGATCAGAAGCGCGGAGATCTGTGGATAGGTGCAGTTCATCAGGGCGGTTCTGCCGGTACGATCTCGGGCGTTTATCTCCAGGCCGTGATCGAGCAGCAGGCGTACGATTTCTGGACGATACACGCCTCCCATGAGAGCGTTCTGCCCGGAGCGTCGCTCAGCCGCCCGCACATTCGCGCCATGTGCGATCAACAGGCGCAGCGTCTCCAGGTGGGAACCAGTGGCAGCGGCGAGAAGGGGAGTCGTCCCGGCCATATCTGCCGCATTGACATTCGCGCCGTATGCGATCAACAGTGCGGCGATAGCGGGCGTCTCCAGAGCAGCGGCATAGTGGAGCGGAGTATAGACCCGCATGGAATCGTAATCGCCGGGTTGGCGGCGCACCGTAGGGAGAACGGTCAGGCCCGAGGTCGGCAGCGTGTCGCGTACCGGATTGACGGGCGCATTCTGGTCCAGGAGATAGCGTACCGCCTCGATCTGCCCCGATTGGACGGTATGGCACAGAAGCCCCCACGCGGCCCGCTGTCTGACGTCGGGAGCCGAACGCTCCCATAAAAACTGCAAGAGGGCGGGGCTGCCGCACTTCGCCGCGAAGGCGAGGGGCGACAGTCCGGTGGAGATCGAGGGCTGAGGCGGCACGCGCCGTATCCGCCCACCCTGGCTGGAGATGGGGATCCCATTCATCGTGACAACGGTACGATTCGGGCCGGATGTGGTGAACCGCACGACCGGAGTGTTCGGGGAGGGATGCGCCGATGCCAGATCGCGCGCGTCGGCCCCCTGCGTCAGCAGCAGCCGGATCGTCTCTTCATGTCGGCCCTCCGTCGCTAGAGACAGCGCGGTCTGAGAACGCAGGTCGATCTCGTGTATATCTTCGCCCTTCGCCAGCAGCAGGCGCACGTTTTGCGTCTGTCCTGTCTGAGCGGCGTATAGGAGCGCCGTCTCGCCGACTCGGGTATGCGCGTGCGTATCCGCGCCTTTTGCCAACAAAGCTGCAACGACCTCCGGGGACTGCCTCGCAGCGGCGTACATCAGCGCCGAATGGCCGCTATCGATGCGCAGATTGACGTTGGCGTTGTGCTGGAGCAGCGCCGAGACCATCTCACCATCACTGTCGTTGGCGGCATACATCAACGCGGTCTTCGCGCTGTTCGTGGGGGCGCGCAGGCTTCGATGAAGGATCAGGCGCACAAAATCCAGCAGCGTGCCAGGACGGCCTCTAAGCTCCTGAGGAGCGAGACGCAGGTCCGGATCGGCGCCCTCGGTGAGCGCATCACGCACGCCTGCGGCATCGTGCAGCAGCAGCCTCTGCATCAGCTTTTCATTGGCGCGATGCGTGCGCAGCGGGAGGTAGACCGCAAGCATCAGCGCCACCGTAATCAGCAGAACCCACAGACGCAGACGACTCTTGCGTTTCAGGGGGAGTGTCTTGGGTTGGGTCACAGCGCGGTCCATCAGGCCTTCTCTTCGCTCAGACGGTTATGCCCAGGCAGGTTTGCACGCTTGGGGCGACTTCAGATCGCTTCCGCATTCCCCGTAACAGCGATAGCACGAAGCGAAGGGAAGGAAGAGGACGAATAATCGCCGCTCCTCTTTCCCTTCTCTCCTCGAACGTTCTAACCGCGCAGCAGGTTACGCAGAATAAACATTTCCAGGCCTTCATAGTCCTGTGCGTCCACGAAAGACTGCCATTCCTGGCGGTCGATCTGCGCGGCGATGGCGACCAGGCGCTCGAAGATCTCCTTGCTGTTAGCGAGGTGCTTCCAGGCGAGTTCATAAGACTGTGTGCGCATCGCTTTGACATCCAGCCCAACGACTTCGCCGTTCTTGCCGTAGTCGTTGCGGACCAGCACATCGACGGCATTAAAGGCGCGGCGCAGATCGACGCTGCCGAAGCTCTTATCCTGATCGTATTTCAGCCCGTTCTGATCGTTCAGGTGGACGCCCCACAGCTTTTCATGGAACAGGGCATAGGCCATCTCATCGGAGGGATCGAGACCGAGCAGGATACAGTGCGCCGCTTCGATCAGCACTCCGACACGCGCCGGATCCGTGGTTTTGTAGGCCAGCGCCAGGAAGTGGCCCGTGCTGGGCAGGTACATGAGATCCATCGGCTCGTTCGGCTTCATCTCCGCTAAGATCCGAATCTTCGGGTCGTAAGCCAGGATCGCGTTGCAGTAGTCGAGCATGCGACCGAACGCCGTCACGGCGTCCTTCGCTTCCCGAATATAGGTGCCTTCGCGTGCGGGCCAGAGCACCAGGCGGTCGGTATCCAGCTCATTGGCGATATCGACGGAGCGTTTGGCGCGGTCGAGGGCCAGAGCGCGGGAGGCGGGATTGTTCGCGGTGATGCCGCCATCAGCGAAGCGCGTATCTTCCCACAGGCGCGGCGCAATGAACTCTACCCCAAGGCCATGATCGCCCGCGATACGCTTCAGGGTCTGGCAGGTCGCCCCGATCTGCGCGGCAGGTACCTCCATTGGCACGGCGTCGTCGTCGTGCAACTGCACATAAGTAAAACCGAGTCTCTGCAAAATGCCGCAGATCTCCGGGAAGTCGCGGTCCGGGCGGACCGGCGGGCCGAAGGGATCGGCTCCGGGATGCAGGTTCCAGACTCCGGCGGAGAATTGAAACTGAGTGTTCATGGCGTCGTTGCTTTCCTTTCCAGGAAGGAGGGCTCTCGCAGAAACTTCGGGCGGTCCCTGCGAATTATGGCGTTAAGATACGCTGCCCTAACATTCGCCGTTCACCTCGTATTCCCCTGTCTACAGAACTATTGGGCTTCTCTATTTCGGCGGGGCGGTCTGTGCGGCCGGCGCCCCGCCGAACAACTGCCGGTATTTCGTCGCCGACTTCGGGTAAGGCGACCCTGCCGTGCCCCAGGAGTGGTTGCCGCTGCCTGCTTTTGGATAGCCGCCCGGCCAGAGGGTCGAGATGCCGTCGGCAGGCGTCTCGAAGTAACACTCCATATACACATTGTGCGAGGTCATCCAGTCGTACATATTTTGGATGTAGGAGGGATCGTCCCCGCCCGCTCCCCGCCCGCCCGCCGCGACCTGCCACAATCCCCATTCCCCCACGATTAAGGGGACGCTGTGGCCGGGAAGGGCGCCGTTGCGTTTGAGAGGATTGGCAGCCGACGCAAAATCGGCAAACCACTGGATTCTGGGACGGATGCTGTTTGTCCAGGCTTTCTGCTGCGTGGCTGCGTCTGGCTGTACACCCGACTTATAGATGCCGCTGTAGTCACTATCATAGTTGTCAAACCCGATGTAGTCCACAAAGGCATCCCCCGGATAGAACTTCGCGGAAGGCACCTGCACATTGCTGTCGGTAGGATTCCAGAGGAAGCGGACCTTTATCTTCGGGTCCCTCGTTTTTACGGTATTGCGGACGGTGGTCACGATGTTGCGCCAGGCGTTGATGAAGTTATCCGGCATACCGGACATGACATTGAGGTTGCCGTAAGGGTCCCAACCACCGTCGAACTCATAGTCCATGCGGATAATGACGCTCTTGTAGTGCCAGTCCACGAGATGGTTGCCCAGGTTGACAAAATGCTGCATGACGGCCGGATCGTTCTTGGCTTCGAGCTGCCACTGTCGGTCTTCCCACTTCAGTTTCTGTTCCCAGGTCGCGCCTGGAGTGGAATCGTAGGGCATGGTGCCGATGCCCAGTAGGATGTCGGGCAGAATACGGGTGCCGTATCGGGTCTGCTGATCGCCCCAGTGATCGTTGTTCCAGCCTTCGGTGGTGTCGGCCCAACTTCCCCAGCCACCAGGATCGGACTCGGCTCCTAATCGAGATACGCCGAGCCAGGTTTTATACATGTTCCAGTCCCCGTTTCCGCTCAGGTCGTGATCGGTGGCCTGTGTCCAGAGGTAGGCCGACTGCACGAACGCAGGCTCCTTCGAAACATTCTGTCCGGCTACCAGAGGCAGGCTTAGGACTGTAAGGAGCATCAAGACCAAGGAGTATTTCACTTGTAGAACGGGAATCTTCATGGTTAGTTTTGTTTGCTTTCTTGCTTGAGGCGCCGCTGCTAAGTTTTTCCTGCCGACAGACGAATTCATTTCCCGTAAAGTTGGATGTGTTCCTGTGCTTGTTGCTTATACTCGGGGTCGTCTTTGGCCTGCGTGTAAAAGCCGAAGAAGACCTGCGCCGCTTGCGCTTTTTCATTCGTGGCCCAATCTGCGGCTTGAGGGAGGACGGTGCGGACCTCCTGTTTGCCTGAACCAGACATTTCTGTCTTTGGCACCGTGGCATACTTGCGGCCACTCGGATGGTTGGCATAACGGCGCGCTCGGGTATACCCCATCTGTAAAAACTTACGCGCCATATCCATGCCGACAAAATCCGCCGCTTTTTTATACGCGAGAAAGAGAGAATAGATTTTAGCGGCAGAAGTTTTGGCTTCCTCTACGGTTTTGAAGCGCCAGTAGGGAAGGATCTCAGATTTGTAAGGCTCCACGGAGAGCACGCCTTGTTCGCCTCGGCCGATACGATAGTGTTCGGGATGTTGCCGAAAGTCGATAGTTTGCAGATCACTTCTGTCATTACTAGCCATGCGTCTTCTCTAACCTCCTGCTCCGAGCTTACCCAGCCACAGTCCCACCGCAAAGACGATGCCTCCTCCGACGATCACCTGGAAAACTGTAGAAGCGAGCGGTGTCTTCATGTACTTGTAACGGATGAAGGCGATGACGAGCAATTCCACTACCACGACGCCATAGGCACAGTTAAGCGCCAGCGAGAGCAGCGGAATGAGAAACGGCAAGGTATGCAGCATACCGCCAAGCGTGGTTGCCAAGCCTGTGATGACGCCGCGCATCCAAGGATTTCCCCGTCCGGTCACCGCGCCATCATCGGACAGCGCTTCGGCCAAGCCCATGCTGATGCCCGCTCCCACCGAGGCTGCCAGACCCACAAAAAACGCCTTGTGCGCGCTATGCGTGAGTCCTGCCGCTGCAAAGAGCGGGGCGAGGGTAGATACGGAGCCGTCCATCAGCCCCAGTAGCGCAGGTTGTACCTTCTGCAATACAAAGTCTGCGCCAGCTTCTGTCTGGGCCTCATTCGCGGCCCCTGCATTCTCCGAGGCGATAGTCTTCGAATTTATCGTCTGTTCAACGGCTTTTTCCGCCATGGTTTTCTCCCTGGTTTTGCGTTTTAATCGCAGAGCGCCCTGCACTCTACTGGGCCAATGCATCATTATGCAATGACGCATCCTTGAGAGATTACGCTGGTTCCTAGAGAATGGTTCTCCCTCGTGAGAGGCTCCCTGGGCGATGCGTTCGTTCATGACGAGCCTATCCATGACAATGTGACGCAGTTGCCGACCAGTCGTTTTGGGCAAAACGGTGTTAGCGCGAGCAAGACGGGTAAAATGGAGAGCACAGACTTTCGACGTTGATGGATTGGCGTTTACCACTTCGACCCGAAAGCCTGACCGATCTGTCAGTGACATTATTACATCCTACTAATCAACGATAATGCAAAAGAGAGGAGAGAGCAAGGGGTGATTGCAAAGGCCGAAGGATAAGGAATGAAGGCTGATGGATGAGTCGCTACTTATCCTTCCTCCTTCCTATTTCATCCTTTGTGTTGCTTCCCCATGTCGCAGGATGGCGACATTCCCCTTGTCATGTTTTTTATGGGACGCATCTTAGGACTGGACGTAGGCGAAAAGACGATCGGGGTGGCAGTGAGTGACGAGGAAGGGCGCATGGCGCTACCCGGCGCGACCATCTGGCGTCAGGAGGGCCAAAAACGTGATATGGCAGCTTTGCGTCAACTGATCTCCGACACCAAAGTCGAGGCCATCGTCGTCGGCCTGCCCCTGATGATGAACGGCTCCCGAGGTATTCAGACCGAAAAGATCGAGGCGTTCGTCGCCGTTCTGCGCAACAATGTCCGCATCCCCATCCACCTGCAGGACGAACGACTCTCGACCCTGGAGGCCGAGCGCGTCCTCATCGCCGCCGACCGCAATCGTGCCGAACGCAAAAAGGTCATCGACAGCATGGCCGCCTGCCTCCTCCTCCAGACCTACCTCGACCGCCACGCCGAAGCCGCCCGCAAAGAAGCTCTCCTGCGAGAACTGGCGGAGGAAGCAGAGTTCGAAGATTAGAAGATTTCGCTTCAGGGGTTGAGAGGTTGGCCCTTTTCGCGGACGGTGGGAAAGTGGGCGCCTTTCAAGACTTCGCCAGGGGCGACTTCGACATTGTGTTCGACGAGATGGGTTTTGGCCGGATCTTTTTCGTAGCGGGTGTAGCCGGGCATATAGTGGACCGCTATGGCGGGACGGCCGTGCTCGGAGCGATTGGGCGGCGAACCGTGCCAGGTCAGGCAGTGGTGGAACATTATGTCGCCTTTTTTCACTTCACAGGGCACCGGTTCGACAGAGATACCTTCGGGAAGTTGGGAAAGATCAGGCGTTGGCCGGAAGGTCGTCGGATCGGTGCCGATCGTTCCGCCTTTGTGTGCGCCCCATTTGTGGCTGCCTGGAACCATCCACATGCAGCCGTTCTCGATCGTAGCATCTTCTAGCGCCATCCAGGCGCTGACCAGGTCGGCAGGCTGGATGATCGGCCAGTAGGGATGGTCTTGGTGCCAGTTGGTCGGCCCGCCGATGGTCGGCGGCTTGTACTGCACCTGATCGTGCCACACGCGCACGGTATCGGTCTCCATGAGCTGCGCGATCATCGCCGTAAGCTCCGGGTGGTAGAGATGACGGCGAAAAAGGTCGTCGGCTTCCCAGATATTCACGATCTGAACAACGACATTTTGTGCGCTGCCCATATTCCGCACCGTTTCGGCTTTGCCTGCTGACTGGCCTTCGATGACCTCAAACATCCGTTCGCGCAGTTGGTCGGCATGCGTATCCGTCATCAGATGCTGCGCCTGCAAAAATCCCTGTTCGCGAAAACTTTGAATCTGTTCTGCACTCAACATGGTCGGTGTCTCCCCTCGGAAAGCGGCTCTGCTAAAGACGTTAGACATTAGTTTCGTTCCTGGGCGGGCAATTCCTGCCAAACACTTGACAGTGTTCCCTGTATTTCTTATAATAGAGAGGGAGTTCGCTGGCGTAACGTTCGCTCCGGACAATGCGTCTAAAACAGTGATGGGATTTCATGCTCCGCTCCGCCGCCGCTACAACGATCTTTTTAACCACCAGACAGGGGGTTTGTTCCTATGATAACGCTGCTGCGTATCCGTCTTCCTTGGGCGCAATCGCGCCATAATGTGCTTCCATCGCGACGTCGCGCCGGAGGGGCGGTGGCTGCATTGGCCCTGCTGCTGTCGGCATGTGCGGCGCTGCCCGCCCGCTTCGCTGAGGCGCAGAGTACCACGCTCGAAACGCCCCTGGCCGTCCTCTGGAAGTATACCAGTTCCGGTTATGGTAACAACCCTGCCGCTCCTGTCTACGCGGACGGAATGATCTACTATGCTTCCGGCAAAGTGATCTATGCGGTGGACGCGAAAGCGGGCTCGTTGAAATGGCGATTTCCCGCCGATCCTACTTCCACGCTCTCCTCGACGGTGATCACTGCTCCCACGGTGTCCAGAGATACGGTCTATGTGAGCGCACTCGATGGCCTCTACGCCTTCAATACCACCGACGGGGTGAAGAAATGGTTCACCAATATCCCGAACGGCGTCGCCTATTCGCCTATCGTCTTCAACAACACCGTCTACGCGGTCGGCCAGAATAACCGTCTCTACGCGATCAACATGACGACAGGAGATCTGCTCCCCGGTATCTGGAGTGTCAAGGGCAAAGCGGGACTGGACCTGGGGGGCGATGTCACTTCCGGTGTCACCGTTTCAAACGGTTTTCTCTACTACGTCACCGGCAACCAGGTACTGCACTCCATCGATCTCACCAGTGGCGCCTTCAAATACGCCAACCGTATTCAAGGCGATATTCGCCTCGCGCTTCCCGTCATTACCGGAGAGACCTTCTACCTGGCGACAGGCAGCACCCTCTCCAAATATCGCACCAACGGACTGCTTATCTGGCCCCTGCGTCTCTACAGCGATGCGGTGGCGCCTCCCACCGTCGATGCCGCCGGCAACGCCTACGTCGTTACGGTAGACCGCTACGTCTATGCCATCAACTCGCAGTCCCGCAGCATCTGGAAAAAGGCGGTGCGTGTCGATGAAGAGGTTCTGGCCGCGCCGTTGATCGCCGATAACATGCTGATCGTGACCTCGACGCGCGGGGGAGTGAACGCCTTCGACCTGACGACAGGCGATCTTAAGTGGTCCTACATCATGGCGCCGAGCGCCACGAGCCCGAGCTTTGTGCCCCTTGTAACCAACATCGCTTCGACTCCGATCGCCGTCAATGGAACGCTCTTTGTCCTCTCCGACGATGGATCTCTGACCGCTTTCCGACACGATGCCGCCGATTCGCAGCCGCCGACGATCACACGGGTCGTTCCCGAACAGGGCGACTATCTCAACGGACGTCCGCCTTTCCACATCAGCGCCAAAGTGAACGATGCCGGCTCCGGCGTCAACGTCAGCACGCTCCACCTTCAGATAGATGGGAAAGAGATCCCGCGCCGACCCGTGGGACAGGAGACCAGCGATAAAGACGGATTCGTCTGGGATTCCAATGAGGGCATCGTAGACTACTTCACGCAGGTGAGCGATGAGGGCCGAGGCTCCAACCTGTCCGACGGCCACCACAGCGTCACGATCTCAGTGAAAGACTGGATGGGAAATGCCGCAACCAAGACCTGGACGTTCCTGATCGACGATACGATCCCACGCCGTGCGATCAAGCGCAGCAGTACGCCTGGCGTCGGCGGCGGTCCCGGCGGCAGCGGCTACAACCCCGGCGGTAGTGGCGGCGGCAAGGGTACTGGCGGCGGCGGCAACTGACGCCCTCTATGACTGCCCCTGACAACGCTTCTCCCGTCTCCTCCTCTTCCGCAGCGAGCCCCCTGTCCCAGTTTTTGGACGGGGACTCGCTGCGTGCCTGGTTACATCTCTCCAATCTTTCCCTGGCCCCGCGTCTTTTAACAACCCTCCTGGCGCATTTCGACCACGATCCCCAGCGTATCTTCGCTGCCACGGATGCCGAACTCGATCCCGTAGCAGGGTTTCAGGCCCGCCATCTCGTACGCCTACGAGACCCTCTTATGCTGCCGACAGACAGACAGGTCGCCTGGGTGGAGAAGCAGGGCGTCTGGCTGGCCTTACAGGGGCAACCGGAATACCCGGAAGTTCTGGAGATCCTGCCCGACGCGCCGCCGATCCTTTTTGTACGCGGCACCCTGCTTCCGACCGACAGCCGCAGCATCGGCATCGTCGGTTCCCGCCATGCGACCCCCTATGGACGGGCGACCGCAGAGCGAATGGGTCGTGAACTGGCCGAACAGAATATGACGGTGGTCAGCGGCGGGGCGGTCGGAATCGACGCTTCCGCCCATCGCGGCGCGATTTCGGGCGGAGGCCGCACGCTCGCCTTCCTGGGCTGTGGGCTGGACGTGGACTACCCGCGCGACAATCGGCATCTCTTCGAGCAGATCATCGAACATGGGGCGACGATCTCGGAAAACCCGCTGGGAGCGCAGCCGGAAGCCTGGCGATTTCCGGCTCGCAACCGGTTGATCTCTGCGATGTCGCTGGCGGTGCTGGTGGTCGAAGCCCCTCGCAAGAGCGGTGCGCTGATCACGGCCGGTTTTGCCGCTGACCAGGGCCGTCCGGTGCTGGCCGTTCCCGGCAATATCGACCGGCCCTCCAGCGAGGGCTGCAACGATCTTATTAAAGTCGGTGCGATGCTGGTGACGGAGGTCGCCGACATCCTGCACGCCGTAGGGCTGTTGCCCATTACTGCCCCCGCCTTCCAGCAGGGCGTTCTCGACCTGCGCGAACGCCGCCCCGCCCTCGAAACCAGCTCGACCACGGACGAGGCTCCAGCGCGAACTGTCAATGCCGCGAAGCCGGATCCTGCCCTCAGCGCCGTCCTGAAATCCCTCTCCCCTGTGCGGCAGCAGTTGATGGAAGCCCTCACCCAGTCGCCTCAACACATCGACCAGATCTCTCAGCGCGCTGGTATCTCCGGGACCGAAGCAGGCATCGAGATGATTTTTTTGGAACTCGACGGCCTTGTCCGTCGCCTCCCCGGCAACACTTACATCCGCACGGTCGGCTGAAACGCCGCACAAAGCAAAGGAAGCGTAGTTCCTGATGCCGAGTCAAGAGGAAGCCGCCATAGTCTGTTGCTATGGCGGCTTCCTCTATCGATCTCCTCTTGCGGCCCGGAAACCTGGCAGACGCCGGAAGATCTTTGCGAAGTCTAACGGATTCGTCTGTCAGGATGTCTCCCTTCTCCGTTCACAACACTATTTTGGCGTCAGAATGTAGTACTCGCCCATGCCATTGCCGATTCCATATGCGAGGATTTGTCCCTGATCGTTGACGGCTTGACCCCATTCGGGAAGAATCGGGCTATCTGCAGGCAGAGTGTCGGTCAAGTCTTCCACCTGCTGATTTTTCCATACGACGGCGTGAGATTGGGGATAGGTAGTAGACGCCGACCCGACGATTGTGCCGTTGCCGGACAGGCCGAACACAACTCCCCTCACCGTGCCTTTCGGAAGCGGCAGGACCGTGGGAGTAGCGGTCGGGGAAGACCAGTACAGCGGCGTCGTAGGCCCCGAATAGATGTCGGCGGCGGTGAGAGACGTGCCCGCTATATGGCCCAGATTGTCGATGCCTGCTACGGTTACCGAAGCAGCGCCCGAAGGCACCGCGAGCGCAATCGGCGATGCGCTAGGACTGGACCAGTAGACCGGCACACGCGTTCCTGCCGCATTGAAGGCATATCCAACGATCTGACCCTTATCGTTGATGCTGATCGCGCCTGCATCGCCGCCCGTCACAAGCGGAGTCAGAACCGCAGGCGCTGCCGCTACGCTGGACCAGTAAAGCGCCTGCGTATCGATGAAGGTCACATCCTGGATCAAGATTTTGTGAATACCGGTGTGAGTGAGATTGCCGCTGACTCCAAGGCCAACGATTTGTCCGTTCGTATTGATCGAGGTGGCGAGCCCCACGACAGAGTCGCCTATTTGAAGAGCCTGCGGCGTGTTGCTTGCACCTGACCAGAATGCGGGCTTATAGATATTAAACGCCCCGGAACCTCCCACAATCTGGGCTGTGTTCGCGGACAGCGCGAGTGTATCCGTGTCTTTAGTATTGGGAACCGGAGCCAGGAGGACGGGGTGGTTCGGCGCCGACCAGGCGACGGAAACGATGTCCCCTTTTCCCGTCGCTACCTGTCCAATCGCAATATTGGCGCCTGAGATCGCTAAAGGGTGCGCGAAATTGGTGGTTCCTGGCGGAAGGACCAGCGCAACGGGGGCGTTGTAAGCCGTCGATCCTGTGCCGGTGGTTCCTCCCCCGTTGGCGCCGCTGCCGGATCCTGTGCCCGTATCCGCGCCCGCCAACGTGGAGGTCAAGGGATTGGTGATGGTCTGGGAAGTGCCGTCCGCGAAGTGCAGCGTCAGACTGCCCGACGCGTCGCTTACGGCAGTCGCCGTACCCGAACCTGTATTGAGGGTGATCGAGAACTTCCCGGTCTGAAGGTTGAACGTCCCGGTGCCTTTCCAGCCGTATGGGTCGCTGGAGATGGCTCCGGTCACGTCGGAGGTCAGATTGCCGCTGAGGTTGGTGACATGCAGTGTAGCCCCGCTCTCTACGACATCGACGCTGCCGCTGACATTGCTGTTGCTGTCGAGGGACAGCTTGCCCGAAACCACGACATGGTTCAGGGGCAGGGTGAACTTGCCGGTCAGGCTGTTCGCTCCCGTCGCATCGGTAAAGACAACCGTTCCCGATCCGTTAAAGGGCAGGGTGCCTCCCGTGACATTGGCGGTGAAGTTGACGGTGACAGGGTAGGCCTTATAGGCAGTATCGAAACTGCTCGCTCCCATAATCGTCATCGAAGCGGTTCCTGCCGATTTTGTTCCGGCAGCATCCGTGTAGTAGGCGACCGATTGGGTGTTTCCGGTGGTCGTGTAGGTCTTGTAGAGACCGTCGGCGGGATCGAACACCAGGGTTCCTCCGCCAGCGCGGGTCGGCATCGTCTTGGAGTGCGCGTGGGCGGCTCTCGTGAAGACACTGCCCGTCGGCGCGGTGTCCAGAACTGCCGCCAGAGGGAACGCCCTCCCGCTTGCGATGGACTGATCGGCGGCGATGGCGATGGCACGGACTCCGGCGTTGCCCTGGGGCACCGTGGAGACGCTGCCATTTCCACTTCCTCCCCCGCAGCCTGCCAGGATCAGGCCATTCAGTCCGATTGCGCAAAAGAGAGTGACGCGGCCGTAGCGAGTGAAAGATTTCTTAGGATATCCGATTTGCATTGCTTTTCCCTTCTCTTCCTTTCCAATAGGTTCGAGGAGAACGTCGTATAGAGAACGTCGTATAGAGAATAGCAACGTTCCATTAGCCAGACATTAACGTTTTTTGTCTAAGGCCATAAAGGCGCGGCGGAATCGCAGAATTGATATGCGGAATATGCTCTGGCTAGAAAACTTTCTCCTCTTCAATGCGGAGATGGGTTCTCCGAAGTGACGCACGGAAGATAGCTTGCTGTGGGACGGCATGGCGTACGGTTGAAACCAGAGTTTTTCTAGAGGTCAAGGGCAAACGTGACGACGATATGGCAAGTGCGGCTTTTCAACGGACCAATTCTGGTGGCCGCTTCCGGAATGGAGACGCGGCGGTTCCGCTCCCACAAGGTGGGGGCGCTGCTTGCATACCTCGCTCTGAACCTGGACCGATCCTGCCCCCGAGAAGAGTTGTATGAGGCATTGTGGCCGGAAGAAGAGCCGGGACCGGTAGCCAATCGCTTCCGGGTGACACTTGCCTCTCTGCGTCGGCATCTGGAGCCGGAAGGCATCGTCTTCGGCGCGGTTCTGGATGTCAGTGAGCCTGGCCGGGTCCGCTTGCGCGCGCAAACGGTTGCCTGCGACGCCGCCGAGTGTGAACGCCTCTTGCGTAGCGGCTATCACTCGCAGGCCGTGGCGCTTATCGCAGGTCCTCTCTTGCCGGGATACTACGAAGAGTGGGCGGTTATGCAGCAGGCGCGCTATGAAATGCTCCTTGAAGAGGCTGTCGCCCTGCACGACCGGCCCGTTTCTCGTTTCAAAACAGAGACGCGTCAGATGCCCGAAGAACCTTTGTGGTCTGGGCAGAGCGGAGCGGGAATATCGAAATACGCCCTTGTCTCCTCTCACAAGACTTTGCTGCCTCTCTATCTATCCCGCTTTTTCGGAAGAGAACGGGAACTGCAAACGCTTCAGAAGCTTTTGCAGGCGCACCGGGAGGTCTCGCTGGTCGGAATGGGAGGAATGGGGAAAACGCGCCTGGCTGTGGAAATTGCAGGAATGTGGGACGAAGAGTGCTGTTTTGTGTCGCTCGTTGCACTGTCGGACGCCGAGCGCCTGTACGACACGGTGTTGCAGGCGCTCGGGGTCGCGCCTCAAACCGAGGCTTCGATTGAAGATCAGTTGTGCCAGGTGCTCAATCGACGTGCCCCCCTGCTGGTTATCCTCGACAATGCCGAACATCTGAGCGACGGCGTCGCTCAGATGACGCTGCGCCTGATCGCCTCTGTCGCTGGCCTGCGCCTGCTCGTGACCAGCCGGGAGCGTCTCAACATTTCGGGCGAAACGGTCCTTTTGTTGGCACCCTTGGATGCACCCGGACCTCCGGCTCAGGCCGAGCTTCTTCTGGAGTTCGCTTCTGTCTCCCTGTTCGTAGATAGAGCGAAAAACGCCCGTCCCGATTTCACCCTTTCCCCACAGAACGCTCCTGCAGTGGCCGAAATCTGCCGACAACTGGAAGGCATTCCTCTTGCACTGGAACTGGCGGCGGCGCGCATCACCGCGCAGACGCCACAGCAGATCGCGCACACTCTGCAAACCGGGCTGACCGATCTGAGATCACATCAGCGGGGCCGCGCCGTGCGGCATCAATCGCTGCGTGCCGTGGTGGAGGGCAGCCTGGAGTTGCTTTCGCAGTCGCAGCGTGACTTCTTTCCCGCGCTTGCAACGTTTTACGGCGGCTGGTCGGTAGAGGCAGCGCGGACCGTGACCGGCAGTTTAGAGGCGGAGGCCCATCTCCATCATCTCGTTCTCTGCTCTTTAGTGGGCGTTCATGAAAACGAGAGACTGGGATCGATGCGCTATGCGCTTCTCGAAACTCTGCGGCAGTTCGCAGCGGAAAGCCTCACGCCCGAAACGCTGGCGCTCTTTCGAGAACGCCATGCACGCTACTATATTGCCATGGTAGCGGGGGCGGAAGAGGAAGATTTTCGCTTCATGGACCAATTGGAAGCGGATCATGAGAACCTGTTAGCGGCGATGGACTGGTACTGGGAAAATGACCAGGACACACTTACACCGTTGCTGACATCCATCCTGAACTTATGGGCCAATCGAGGCTACCATCGTCTGGCTCTGCAGTGGATCGCGCGCGCTTTCCCAGAGGAAAAATTGATCCAACTGGTGCGCAAGACCGGTGAACTGGTAGGATTTCGGATCTTTGCAGATACAGGGCGCTACGCCGAGGCGGAGCGGATGGCAGAGGTCGCGGCGCTGGCGTCCGAGCAGGATATAATTGGTAAGGCATGGGCGCTGAACGGGCTAGGCTACGTAAGGCTGATGCAGGGAGAGTGGGGGCAGGCGATCGCTTACGAGCGTGAAGCCATCGCCTGTATAGAAAATAGCGAAAGCATACAGGTTGGCCTTGTTCGGCGTATGTGCTGCCATTTCATCGCCGAAGCTTTCCTGGGTCGTGCTGAATACTGTCTCGATAATCCTGACCCGATGCAGGATTTTCGAGCCGCCGAAGAGTGTGTGAGAACAGGATTTGCCGAAGCAACGGAGGATAGTCGGCTGCAATCGGGCTATTGGCGCAATCTGATGTGCGCGCTCTGGGGGCAGAACCGGGAGGAAGAGGGCGACCGATGCTTGGCGCATGCGCTACGGACAGCGATTGCGCATCGGCATCTCACGAACCTGATACGCATTTTTGGAGACGGCGCCTTTCGAATGGCCGCCAAAGGTTTCCCCGGAGAGAGCGTGCAGTTTCTCTCCGCCATGAAAGCTCTTCAGGAGAAGATGGGGTACTATGCCGCGCCTTACTTCGAAGCGCGCATTCTCAAACATCTGGGCGAAATGCAAACGCTGCTGGGGGGCGAAACGTTCGACCGATACTGGCGAAGCGGCATCTATACCCCCCTCGAAGCGCTCATTTCTGCGGTGCTCCCCCAAATTCTCCACGCAAAACAGAGCTGAATTCACCCCCTCGTTGTTGTACCCCGTTTAGAGCCGATCAGATGAACGTGATATGATCGATCGGAGATTGCTCCAGAAGTTTCCTGATCTGATCTATGGTACGTTGAACGTCGGCAGCGGGTACCGTTTGGGCTTCAAATATGAATAGGAACACGGTTCCATTTCCGAGATTGTAGTACTTTGACGCTGTGTATTGATAGAAGTAGGAAATAAAGGTAAGGGCCGAATCGAAGACCGGCGCACCGCGATCGTAGTCCGTATGATACAGTCCTCCTGCTGTGCCTCCAGGGACATATGCTTCCGCAAGCGTCCACGCTCGCGTCGGTATCGAGAAGGCGTAGCCGCCGTAGACGGCATACGTGCCGTCAAGCTGGCCGTTTCTGTAATTCATCACGGCGATGAATTTTGGCGAGACGGGGACGTTGAAACTGCCGCTCGTCGCTTCGACGGTGATGGTCGCCCCGGGTTTAGCCAACACCTTTCCAGTCCCATCTTTCACCGTAACAACAAGCGTATCGTTCGAAGCAGTCGAGGGAGCATTATAGGTAATTTGCGGCTGGTTGGTGACCACCGGGTTGGTTCCTCCAATGCGGCCATTGCCTGTGAGAGCCCAGGTATAAGTGGCTCCGGTCGGATAGCTTCCCGTCAGCGGAGCGACCGTAAAGACCTGCGTCGCATTAAAGGGAAGGGATGGGTTATGGGGGGTTATGCGGCTCGGGATGCTCACGGTGATCACCGTGGAGAGTTTGTCGAGTGAGTGGCCAGTACTGTCGAAGAG
>JAYUMV010000198.1:0-4170 GCA_043762265.1 Chthonomonadaceae bacterium
GAGATCCTCCGTGTCTTTCCAGAACCGCTCGGAGAGATAGCGCGTGCCGCTGTCGCAGAAGATCGTCACAATCACGCCTTCGTCCAGCTCCTCGGCCAGTTGCAATGAACAGACCATCGCCGCCGCTGCCGAGATGCCCACCAGCACACCCTCTTCGCGTGCCAGACGGCGCACCATGGTGTGGGCGGCTTCGGTGCCAACCTCGCGATTCTCGTCGGCCAGTTTCGGATCGTAGATGCCGGGCACGATGGAGGTGGCCATGTACTTCATGCCTTCCAGGCCGTGAAACGGCGAGTCGGGCTGAAAGGCGATCAGGCGGATGTCCGGGTTGAGTTCGCGCAGGCGGCGTCCGACCCCCATAAAGGTGCCACTGGTGCCGAGCCCCGCGACGAAATGGGTGACGCGTCCTTTTGTCTGCTTCCAGATCTCCGGCGCGGTGGTCTCGTAGTGTGCCTGCCAGTTCGCGGGATTGTTATACTGATCGGGATAGAAATACCGGTCAGGGTCCGCAGCGACCAGTTCGCGGGCTTTCAGGATCGCGCCGTCGGAGGAGAGGCGTGGATCGGTGAAGATCAGGTGGGCACCGTAGGCCTTGAGCAGTTGCTTGCGCTCATCGTTGGCGTTGCGCGGCAGGCAGAGGTGTACGGGGTAGCCCATCGACGCACCGAGCATGGCATAGGCGATACCGGTGTTGCCGGAAGTGGCATCCAGAATAATTTTACCGGGGCGCAGCAGGCCGGAGCGTTCGCCTGCCAGCAGCATGTTCTTTGCAGGCCGATCCTTCACCGATCCGCCGGGATTGGCCCACTCCGCTTTGGCGTAGATCGCGACACGCGGGTTACGCGGCACGATACGACGCAATTGGATCAGCGGCGTATTGCCCACCAGATCGAGCAGACCGACCGGATGATCCGCGACCGCAGGCGTGCAGAGCCCATCCTGCTTGCGGGAAATATGTTCATTAGGGTTCTGTGTCAACGTCGTCATAGTCCCGTTTACGCTTGAGGCGCTTTTCCCGTTCCGCCGAGGCACCAAAAAGCGCGGTAATACCTGACTACTATTATAGCATTCGTCAGGATTACCGCGCAAGTGCTCGCTCGTTACCGAAGTTCTGTCGGCGGTGGCGGCGGGGGCTGCTGGGGCGCATACATCTCCGGCGGATACGCTCCAGGAGTCACATTGGTTGGGTAGGGGCTGGAACCGTACGGCTGTGGGCCACTGGGTGGGGGAATGCTGCCACCAAGGATGAAGTCACGGTAGACGAGCGCCGTACCCAGGATGAAGATCGGGTAGGTGAAAAGCATCCCGATATAGATGGCCACGACCCCGAGAGTGCCGATGATATTGAGCAAGAAGTAGAGAACGGCCGCCATCAGCCAGTCCTGTTTCAGAGCGTTCCAACTGCGGGACATCGCCTCGATAACGCCCATTTTCTGATCGACGATCAGCGGGATCGTGAGCATGAGCAGGCCGCCGACGATGAATGCAGGCAGATAGCAGGCCAAAGTCGAGACGCTGACGGCGAGACCGATGAGGAAGGCCGCCCCTACCAGTTTCCAGATCACATCGGTGACCGACCAAAGATCGCTCACATGGATCGGTTCACCCCGCAGTTGTTTGATCGCCATCCGGAAGAGACCGCCCATCAACACAACGGCGACGAGCATGATGACGAACGTGCCGCCAAGTATGACCGCCATAGTGCCGAGGCCGAAGAGCGCTCCCCCGGCGTGGTTTCCGGCGGATCCTGCCATCAAGCCGGTAGCCACCAATGCGACGCCCATGAGGACCCTGGGACCAACAATATCACGAACATGAGGAACATGGCCAGTACCCAGGTGCTCATCTGCTGGGTAAAAAGTTGCCATGCCTCGCCGATCACTTCAAGCCGGATTTTCGGAGGCTGTCCATAGCCGGAATACATCGGCGCACCCCCACCTGTTGCTGCCATGATGTGAACTCTCCTTCTCCCCAGGCCGGCACGTCATGGTCGGACCTGTGGGCATACTCATAAGCGAACCGAATTGTCTCTTGCATTGGTGGCAAGGAGCGAGACGTTTCCTGCGTCGGCAAACCTTCTGCTCCTGCTGTCACGGCATCTTTACGCCATTCTTTATGGCAATACCTCCTCCGGCAGGCCGAAGTTGCGCGAATAATAGACGTCGCCGTCTCAAGGGTACCGGCGACTTCTGTGATAAGGCAACCTCCACACCGAACCGTCGGCATATTCGTCCTTGACAGAACCCCCCGAGTCAGTATATAATACCGAGGTTTCGCCGGGGTGTAGCTCAGTGGTAGAGTGCTCGTCTGGGGGGCGAGATGTCGCTGGTTCAAATCCAGTCACCCCGATCATAGAATGTTTAGGTGGGTTAGAGATTGTATCTCTAACCCACTTTTTCATGCCTTAAAGTCGTGATTTGCCCCCTCGTTTAACCATGAGAAGCCTCCCGTTCCTCCACTCTGGCAACGGGACGTTAAGCGGGAAATGTTCTCCGATCAAAGTTGGAGCAACGAATATTGTCTATGACGCCATCAGGCATCCTGTCTGTTTGTGGTGGCTCTTAGCAGCTCATCGGCAGGCGTCGCGGTGCCATACTGCGCGGCGCGGAGGAGTTCTGTCTGCAGTTGGGAGGCGGGAACGTCGGAGGCGCGTACCAGGCTGTCCTTTGAGGGGAGAAGATGGGCATTCTGGCGGGTGATAGGCGCGACACGTTCTATCTTCCGTTCCTTTTTGTAGAAACGAAAGGCGGTGAAAAACATTCCGGCTGAGATGCAGGCAAGCACGCCGCCGACCTCCAAGAAAATGGCAGGTCCGATCGGAAGCTGACGGTTGAAAGCAGTCAGAAGGGAAGTGACCGCAGCAAAGAGCGTGATCATGCCGACAGAAAGGGAAAAAATCGCTCCCAGTGTGAGGGAGGTGCGTTCTGTCAGCAGTCGTACATAGCGTCCCGTACTCACCAATCGCTTCAATGGCTGGTCTGTACTCATCGTCGTCCTCCTGCTGTACCGTACGTCATTTCTGCCCGATTCCTTACCTCTTCGGTGGCTTCTTGCTCCGGGGCTGATCCTCGCTCCGCACGTATCAAGGCTTGAGGTCGGGGGAAGCCGGCGCTTTCCCGATGTGGAAGAAGGCGCTGATCTGTTTGGAGTTCCTGATAGACTTGGTCCCCCTGCACAGGGTCACTGACACTGTACATATCATAGAGGGCAGAATTCTCGGGAAAGTAGATTGTCAGCGCCGAAAACTGATAGTTAGCGCCGGTCATCTTTATCTCTAATCGGCTGAGGACGGCAGGATGGCCGTCGATTCGAAGACGCTTGCGTGCGAGGACTCGGGCGAGAGGCGATGACGCCGCTTCAGGATACCCCTCGACCAGGTGGTAACGACGTGACCGGGCGGCAACGATGAAACTGAAGGTCTGGATCGTAACCGGTTTAGACGGGGCGCGGTGCAGCAGAGAGTCGTTCACCCATTGTCGAAACGGCGGGTTGGCAGGAGCCTGAATCGAAAGAAAGCCGATCCGTTTCCCGGAATGCACGCCCATCGTCTGTGAGTTCACATTCCAATCGGTGGAGATCGTGAATCGGTACCGACAGCCGGATTCCGGATCTCGCTCCGTCAGGAACTCCTTGCGTTCGTGCGCCATGCCGCTGCGGATCACGAAGCAAGCACCTGCAACACCCACTATCAAGAGGGTGGCGAGAACGGCCACGGGTTTCCATCGGAATCGGCCAGACATCCTATCGGTTCTCCTGCGTTTTTGTGATCAAGGCTCTTAGGAGCTTTTCGGAAGGTGTCTCTGCGCAGTAATGTGCTGCCGGCAACAGTTCCGTTTGTTGGCCCTGGATCGGCTCCGCGGAGGCTCGGACCAGAGTCTCCAGTAGTGTTCGGCAGTCCCTTCTGTTACTCCTGCCCACGCGCCATCTCCGCAAGTGGTCACCTTGACACCTGTCCGCTCCCTCGCTATACTGACTGCATGCCGTACTCACCGGAAATCGTTCTGCGTTAACAACGGTTCGCGGTCGGATGTTCGAGGGTAGGGAAACAATCCGGCTCTTTGAACGTAATAGCTCATGGATCGCTCATTTTCTGAGCCAGTAAATGAGAATCGTCGCATAAGCGGGTGTACCATTCTGCGGAAACACCTACCAACTCTAAAATGCGTTCCT
>JAYUMV010000199.1:0-9268 GCA_043762265.1 Chthonomonadaceae bacterium
AGGTACCCCCTGGCGTAAGACGGCGTGAGAGGCGCGCCATTTTGCAGCAATATCCGAACCATCTCCGTTTGCCCCGAGTGGACTGCATAGTGCAGACCAAGATCCCCCAACTTGGAGCGTGCGTCTCCGACAGAGCGAAGAAGGATACGCATGACATCGACATATCCTCGCGATGCGATCCGATTCAGATTTACAGCGCGCGACCACATTGCCGGCGCCTCTCCAGCATCGGTGGCCTGGGCGATCAGTGTCGTTAATTTCTCGGCATCGCCTGATATCGCCGCTTCCGCCAGACCGATCTGTACGCCTGAGGCGAGCAGAAACTGTGCGAGGGGGTGTGCTAAATCTACATGATCCAGCAGAGCGTTCAGCGCCGAACTTCCCTTGTTGTCTACCGCATACCTATCGGCTCCCTGCTCCAGTAAAAGGCGGGCCGTGGAGAGTGCTTTGTCGGTATCTCGGTCTGCGCGGAAACCCTGCATCAGGGAGATCAAGGGCGACCCCCCATCCTTGTCTCTGGTGCGAATATCCGCTCCTGCTTGCAGGAGGGTCTGTACAATCTCCTTGTGCCAGCCCTTAGAAGCGCTTAAGAGAGCTTTGTTCAGGTCACCCTGCTCGATAGGATGGTCCAGGAAGAGAGCAAGGAGGTCGCTACGGCCTTCACCGGCAGCCGTGACGATGACAGTAGCGATAGCAGGATGTAACCGATGGAAATCTATGCGGCCACGCTCAAGAAGAGGTTGAAATTGCGCCAGAGGGGTTTTTGTATGGATCTTGACGTCCAAGGTCAGCTGAAGATCCATCATCCGTTTATCTTTCAAGTTTGTGCAGACCTCCTTTGTATTGAGAGCCGTAGGGTAAACGTTGCTAAGGTTCCACTCTGCTCTCATGAGGAGAAGCGGCACTCCGTAACCGCAAAAGTGCGTAATATCTGAATTCCCATTCCGTTTTAGAATGCATTTCTCCTGCCAGGTTTGCATGTTTGCAGAGAGATGATTTCTAAGGCAACGAAAAGCAACTGGGAAGCGTTAATGACGATGGGCGCAATATATTTAATAGCGTTCCATAACCTCGCCAACGTTAAAATCTCGTTAAGAAGCGGTCTGTTTGCAGGGAATAGAGGCTTGGGCGGGGAAGAGTCGGAGTGGAGGAATTTCCCTTATGCCAACCGTTCATTCATTTCATGTCGTGCCTTCTCTGCCCGAATCGCTGCACGGGCTGCGTGATATCGCTTACAATCTGCGCTGGGCCTGGGACCCGGAGACTATCGCCCTCTTCCGTGACCTCGATCCCGATCTCTGGGAACAGACCGGACACAACCCCGTGCGCATGCTGGGCAGCATCGCTCAGGAGCGTCTGCGGGACGCCGCTGAGGACGAAGCGTTCCTGGCGCAACTGGACCGCATCGGGCGCGGCCTCGATTCCTATATGCAGTCGCGGAATACCTGGTTTCAGCGCCACTATCCCGGCCAGACCGAGGTGCGGATCGCCTATTTCAGCATGGAGTTCGGACTGACCGAGTGTCTGCCGATCTACTCCGGCGGCCTGGGAGTCCTCTCCGGGGACCACCTGAAATCCTCCAGTGACCTCGGCCTGCCGCTCGTCGCGGTCGGGCTGCTTTACCAACAGGGTTACTTCCGCCAATCGCTCAATGCCGATGGTTGGCAGCAGGAGCGCTATCCCGACAACGATTTCTACAACATGCCTCTGCAGCCGGAACGCGATGCGCAGGGCAAGCCGCTCTGTATCGCCCTGGACTTTCCGGGGCGCACCGTCTGGGTGCAGGTCTGGAAGGCGCAGGTAGGGCGTATCCCGCTCTATCTGCTCGACACCAACATCCCGGCCAACAGCGAGCAGGACCAGAATATCACCGACCAACTCTACGGCGGCGATGTCGAGATGCGGCTGATGCAGGAGATCGTGCTGGGCATCGGCGGAGTTCGCGCCCTCACGGCGCTCGGCATCACCCCGACTGCCTGCCACATGAATGAAGGCCACTCGGCGTTTATGGCGCTGGAGCGCGCCCGCATGCAGATGGTCGCGCATAACGTCGGATATGCAGAAGCACGGGAGGCGGCCTCCGCAGGCAACCTCTTTACCACCCACACGCCTGTTCCTGCCGGTTTCGACTACTTTACCCCTGACCTGCTCAGTCGCTATCTCGGCCCTTATGTCGAGCAGATGGGGCTGCCTTTTCCGGAATTTATGGCGCTTGGCCGCGTGAATCGCAACGATCAAGGCGAGAAGTTCAACATGGCGGTCTTCGCGCTGCGGCACGCGCACCATGTCAATGGGGTCAGCAAACTGCATGGCAAGGTGTCGCGGCGCATGGTGCAGTCCGGCTATCCCGGCTTCCCAGAAGACGAGGTGCCGGTCGGTCATGTCACCAACGGCATTCATATCCGCTCGTTCATTTCCCGAGAAATGTCGGACCTGCTCGACCGGTATCTGGGCGCGCGCTGGCAGTGGGATATGAGCGACCCGGCGATCTGGGCCAAAGTGGACAATATTCCGGACGAGGAGCTGTGGCGTGTCTGTGAACGCAGACGGGCCGCTCTGGTGGAGTTCGCCCGTACGCGTCTCAAGGCGCAGTACGAGCATCGCAACCGCAGCGAATACGAGATCCGCCAGACCCGCGAAGTGCTCTCTCCCAATGCGCTGACCATCGGCTTCGCCCGCCGATTCGCGACCTACAAACGCGCTACCTTGCTGCTCTCGGACGCCGACCGCCTGTTCCGGTTGCTGAACGACGCTCAACGACCGGTGCAGATCGTGATGGCGGGCAAAGCGCACCCGAAAGACGATGGCGGCAAGGAGTTGATTCGCCAGGTCGTGCAGTTCGCCAGTCGCCCAGAGGCGCGGCATGGCATCGTTTTTCTGGAAGACTACGACCTGACGGTCGCACGCGAACTGGTGCAGGGAGTCGATATCTGGCTCAACACCCCGCGCCGCCCGATGGAGGCGAGCGGCACCAGCGGCATGAAGATCCTGGCGAACGGCGGCCTGAACGTCTCGATTCCGGATGGCTGGTGGGCGGAGGGCTACGAGCCCGGTGCAGGCTGGTCTATCGGGCGCGGGGAAGAGTATCACGACCCGGCGGAACAGGATCGCCTTGAAGCCAACGCGCTCTATGAGATCCTGGAGAAAGAGGTCGTGCCGATCTTCTACGACCGCAATGTGGAGGGCATTCCCCGCGCCTGGCTCAGTCGCGTGCGCAACTCCATGCGGCAGCTCTGCCCGCGCTTCAACACGCACCGTATGGTCGCGGAGTATGCCGACCGCTTCTATGTGCCCTCGTCCCACCGCAGCACGATGCTGCTCGCCGACGATCTGGCGCGGGCGAAAACCCTGGTCGCCTGGAAGCAGAAGGTGCGGGACCAGTGGAGCGGAGTCAAGGTGGAGCATGTGGAGATGGTGGTCAAGCCGTCGAGCCCCGATGGCTGGCCGACCGAAAACGGGGGAAGCGGCAACTATCATGTCGGCGATACGCTGCACTTCACCGCCCTCGTTCGCCTTGGCGCTCTGACTCCCAGCGATGTGACGGTGCAGGCCGTGCATGGCGTCCTGGATACCAATCGCCAGGTCGTGAACGGCACGTCCACCTCCCTGACCTGGAAGGCAGAAACAGACGGCCTCCACCACTACGAGGGCGACATCCCGTGTGAGCAGAGCGGACAGCAGGGCTTCTCCGTCCGCGTCTTGCCCACGAATCCCGACGCCGAACTGCCAATCGAACTCTCCCTGATCACCTGGGAATAGAGTTCCTGTCGCTCCCCCGATCTGGCTCGGGGGAGCGATCGGCAAGAAGCGCGCCACCATGCGATATTACCGCCCCTGAAGGAGCGGTCTGATGCGGTAAGGCCTCTGAAGAGGCCTGGGTTTGACGTGAGCTGATTCTGAAGCGTAAGGATGAGGCTGTCGTCTGGATCCGTTTGCGGTCTGGTAAGGGAGCTTTATAGATCCTTGGGTGGGTTTTCTGAGCTGGTGATAGGTTCATCCGGCAGGGCGGCCTCGCTCAGAAGCGCATGCAGATCGAGGCGGTGAGAGAACATGGCGAGTTTGCCATCTGGGGCGAGCGGCCACTGTTCTTTGGGGCGGTCCCAGTAGAGTTCGAGGCCGTTGTCGTCCGGATCTCGAAGGTAGAGCGCTTCGCTCACGCCGTGGTCGCTGGCGCCATCCAGAGAGATCTGCGCTTCGACCAACTTCTGAAGCGCGATGCCGAGCGCGCGGCGTGAGGGGTAGAGAATGGCGACATGATAGAGGCCCGTTGTGCCTGGCGGCGGCGGCGAACCGCCCGCGCTCTCCCATGTGTTGAGTCCGATGTGATGATGATAGCCGCCCGCACTGATAAAGGCCGCCTGATTGCCCATGCGCTGCATCAACTGGAAACCCAGCACCCCGCAGTAGAAGGCGAGTGAACGCTCCAGATCCGCGACCTTCAGGTGGGCATGCCCAATCCGCACACCCGGATCAATGACCGATTCCATCTCCATACTCCTCTCACACCAACCTCTTCATGTGAATTCTCTTTCCTTTTACGGACAGAGAGGCTTTTCCATACGCAGATGTCTGTGTCTGATCTCGTTTTGCAAAAAGTGCAAAGATAGTGATTCGAGTAAGAGAACCATTTCTATGCCTTCTTGTCTCATGAAACAAAGCATGGAGAACCGGAAAAAAGGTGAGGTGCAACAAAGTAACTGCGTGTTCGGGCACCCCCTTCCCGCGTCGGGAAGGGGGCGGGGGGTTAGGTCGCCCGGTTAAGCGCTCCTATCGGTTACCGCTTGGCGCAGATTGGGAAGCAGGCCGATGCCGTAGAAGACTGCGCCTACGAGGAGACCGGCGAACATGGGCTGCCAGTTGAGAGGGAAGTGGGGATCGTCGAGGCCACCGTGTTTCCAGCCCCAGAGCAGCCAGCCCAGCGCGAAGGAGGCTCCGCCCAGCATGGAGAGGAAGGCGAAGTGGGGGGTGGTCTTCCAGCGAGGAGAAGGCGCGTAAGCTCCGAGCAGGGGGAGCAGCATGCCCGGCACATAGATGTTGCCGAACACATACCACTGCTTGACGACCGAGGGAACCATCAAAGCGACCACCAGGGCGAAGAGCGAGGCGGCGATCAGGCCGTAACGGGTGTAGAGAGGCACTTTGCTTTCGTCGGTGTCGCCACGCAGTCGCCAGATTAGGTCACGGCCGACGGTGACCGCCGCGATAAAGGTGTAGGAGACCAGGCTCGCCATGATGGGCGCGAGCATTCCGACATAGAAAATCCCCTTTAGCCCTGCCGGAAGCACGCGCTCCGCCAGCGCCGGGAAAGCGAGCGTAGGGTTGGGCAGATCGGGCAGCAGGGCGCGGGCGAAGAGGCCGGTCGTGGTCGTGAGGGTGTCGAAGAGCATCCAGCAGAGCACGGCGATCAGAATGCCGACCGCAGCGGTGCGCGGCGTGCGCGCCGCATAGCAGCGCTGATGGAAACCGGGGTCGCTCAAGGTTTGCAAGGCGATAAAGAACCAGACCGCCGCCCATCCCAGATCGTGCGTCCCCAGCGGTTTGAGATGGGTCGGTGGCAGAACGGTCGAGTGGGCCAGATAGGCAAAACCGCCGAACTTCGCCAGGCAGATACCCGTGATCGTCAGAAACCCGACAAACATCAGCACAAACTGCAAGGTGTTGACCCGCACATCGGAGAGAAACCCGCCCCGAAACACATAGATGACTGAAAAGAGAATCCCGACGACCATGGAGAAGAGGAGGGGCCAGCCGAACAGCAGATGGAGCAGCGTGCCGGTCATCAGGATATAGGCGGCGGGCGCGGCGTAGAAGAAGGCGAAACAGGCCGCCAGCACGGCAGTCTTGCGGTCATACGCCTGCGCGAACTTGTCGGGGATCGTGTAGAGATGGGCAGAACCGCCCCGGACGCGTCGTGCCAGCACAAGAGCGAAGAGGATGGCAAAGATATAGTAGGGCAGCCCGTTCGATACCCAGGCCGCCAGTCCATCGCCGTAGACGAACTCGCCCGCGCCCAGAATGCCTCCGTACCAGGTCGCCACCAGAGTCGCCACGAACACCGGGATGCTCAGGCTGCGGTTGGCGATCAGATAGCCTTCCGTGTCCTCTTTGCGCGGCCAGAACCCGACCACCAGCAGAAACAGGACATAGAGGGCCAGCGGCAGCCAATCTAAAGCTTTGAAAACGACGTGAAGTTCAGGATTCATGGTGTTTGAGATGGCAGATCAGGATCGCGCCGTCACGCACGCGCACTCCGACCTGACCGCCGATGGCTCGGTTGCTGACGCCGCGTGTGGCGAACTCCAGCGTCTCTTCCAGGAGAGGCCAGCGGACTCCGGTCAGGGTGACTTTAGCTTTGCCGTCGAAGGAGATCAGCGAGATCGTATCGTTGGGCTCGGTAGCGAGCGTATGTTCGCCCGTCGCTTCGTCCGTCCCGGAGAGGGCGAGGACCAACGTGTCTTCGGTGCGCAGGGCGATCGGTAGTTCGACATGATGCCGCAGGAGCACGGCAAATGCGGCCAGAGTGTGATCGAGTCGGTAGCCGGTCGCCCCGATAATGGTGATCGCCGTGGCGCCCTGTTCCTGAGCGACGAGCAGCGCTTTTTCGAGATCGGCTTGCTCCTGATCCGGCGTAGGCAGAAAACGGGCCTGCGGAAACTCGGCCTGCGCGACCGCCATGTCGATCGAATCGAAGTCCCCGCAGACGAGGTCCGGTGTCAGGCCCAGTCCGGCGGCCAGATGCGCGGCCCCATCTGTCGCGAGGACAAGGTCATGTTCGGCGGCGATCCGCTGCGCCCATTCTGGTTCAGGCGCCTCTCCATTGGCAAGTATCAGGACACGCATATCCAACAGGATACCCTATCGGCCTATTCGCGCTGCAGTTTGCCGCCGGCGAGCAGCCGAAAACGTTCGCCGCGCCAGACGATCCGGCTGCCGCAATAACTGCCGAGGTAGAGCGCGAAGCCGAGCAGATCGCTAAGGGGAAGAAGCGGGAGGAAACGGGCGATGTTGGGATCGTGGGTGTAGCGATGCGCGAGGAACAGCACAACGCACAGGCGCACCAGCAAGACTACGCCGAATGTCAGCCATCCGTAGAGTGCAAAGTGGGAGGCGACCAGAAACAGGAGCCCCAGCGCGATACCGTGTGTAATGGCGGAGCCCGCATACCCTGCTGGCCGACAGGAGCGCACGGTCCGCGCCCAGCGCAGCCGCCGCGACCACATCAGGCCGAACCGCTCTGCGCCCAGCACATCGTCCACGACCACGTCCGAAAGCACGACGGTATACCCGGCTTTCGCCGCCCCATTGCCCAGTCGGAAATCGTCCGCCAACTCATCGAACAGCGCCTCGAAGCCGCCAAGCTCCGCGAGCACCGATTTCGGCAGCGCGATGGTCGAACCGAAGGCGAACGAGACGCCCTCCAGCGCACGACTCACCATGGCGCTCGGAATGAAGTCGGAGCCGATGCCCAGGGCTTCCAGCGCCGCAGGAAGGCTCTCGGGAGAGCTGCCTCGGTAAGGGCAGGTCACCAGGCCGACCTTTGGTCCCACGCTCTCGGCCTCGGGGCGAAACGGCGCCACGAGGCGGCGCAGATAGTCCGGCGAGACACGCATATCGCTGTCGGCCAGAACCAGCAGATCGTGCTTCGCGGCCGGGAGCATGGCCGCGAGATTGCAGACCTTGCGATTCGGACCCCGCACTGCCGTAGAGTCGGGACGCACGATGCCGATATCGCGCTCCGGAAACTCCTTCTGAAGCCGTTCGACCAGTTCCAGAACAGGATCGCCCGCTTCGAGGGCACTGAACAAAAGTTGCACGCGGTCGTTCGGGTAGTCCAGGCGGCAAAACGAAACGAAGTTCTCGTAGGCATGGGCGTCCACGCCGCGCACCGGCTTGAGGATGGTGACACAGGGCAAGAACTCCGGCGTCAGTTGCGGGCGTGTGCGTGACCATTGACGTGCGGCCCAGATCTGAAGGCCGGAATAGAACCCGAACGCCCCAAGCATTCCCCCTAAAACCACACGCAGGATGATTCCGAGGATCGTCAATGTGTCCCACCGCTACCGCGTTCACCGAAACCGACGACAATGACGCCGAAGGTGATGATCAGCACTCCTGCCCAGCGCGTCGGGGAGACGTGTTCGCCCAGATAGAATTTTGCCAGCAGTGCGCCGAGCAGATAGGAGACCGCGGTCAGCGGCAGCACGAAACTGAGGTCGGCCCAGCGCAGCGCCATCATGTAGAGGCCGAAGTAAGCGGCCATCAACACGGTTCCGCAGATCACATAGCGGTTCAGTACCGCCCGCGCCTGCATTAACCCGGAGGCCGTCGGCACATTCGTCAGTTTCATCCCTTTGGAGAGCAGCGCCTCCCCAAGCGACACCGCCAGCGTCGCCAGGAGCATCACCACAATCACTTTCCACTTCTCTGCCGTCAACAAGTCCCTCCTCGGACGTACAAACCGTCATTTTCACTTATTCTACCTCACGCCCGCGATTCTCATGGCAGACCGCCATTTGCGTACGGCCCCTACTGGCTGTGCGCGGGGGTCGGCTTGCGCTCCGGCGTTTTCAGAGGCGTATAGCGGGTCAATTCGTCCATAAAGTCCTCAATGACTTCGTCTTCCGTTTCCGTCCAGTCGGTCAGGAGGAAAGTGCGGTTACCAAGCTTGCTGACGGGATGCAGCACCTCGGTATACTCGTGCAGTACTTCCGTCCCGTCCGGGAGCAGCAGCCAGAAGCCTATTTTGCCGCGTACCTTCGCACTGTCGTAGCTCAGGCCCGCCAGGGGATCGAACTGGTAGAAGCCGCTGTTCTGGCGGGGTTCGTCGAGTGTAGAGAGCAGGATAGCATCGGCATGCAGACGCTGGGCGACCGTCCGCACGACGGCGCTCTCCGGAAGCGCGAAAGTCTTGCCCTTCATCCTGCCTGCATTTTGGAAGAGACTTTGCGGAGTGAGTTTCAGCTCTTTCAGAGCGGCCTCAAACTCTTCCTGCGACACGATCTGAAAGTTGGTGCGCGCCTTCACGCGCTGCGGCAGCCATTCGCGCGAGTGGTCTTCGAGGGAACGGAGTTGCACGGCATAGGCGATTAGTTTGGCATCCGGCTTATTTTTTTCCGGATGGGTCTTTTGCTCCTCCAGTTTGCCCAGCGTCTCCGTGCCAAAGAAAGGCGGCACGATCAGGACACGCTGCACCTTCGCCAGTTGCGCTCGCCGTTTCTCCCCGGTCGCATCTCCCAAGGCAGACAGAGCAGAAAACACACAAGCCCCG
>JAYUMV010000200.1:0-11452 GCA_043762265.1 Chthonomonadaceae bacterium
GGCGCAACTTGCGGTGAACCCGCAGGACCCGCGTGTCAACGGGATCCTGCGCTGGCTGATGCTGCACCGCACCGGCGACTACTGGGGCAGCACCCGCGATACTGCCTGGGCGCTGGCCGGTCTGTGCGACTATCTGAAATCCCAGTCGGGCTCTATCCCAGGGGGACAGGTGACGATCAAGCTCAACGGCGTCGTGCGGCAAACCTATACCCTGACGCCCGACCTGCTGAAGGAGCCGCAGTTGACCCTGCACGTTCCGGCCACGGAACTGCGCCACGACAAGAACGATGTCACGCTGGAACGCTCCAGCGGCGGCAGCCCGATCTTCTATTCGGTGGAGTGGAAGCAGATCGTCGCGACGGAAGACATGCCTGCCGTCTCGCCGCCGTCGGTCAAAGGCGAGACGCTGACGGTGAAGCGCGAATATCTGCGCCTGAAACCGCAGAAGGCCGGGATGGACTCCTGGTCGCTCCAGACGGAGCCGACCAACAACCAACTGGCGCAGGGGGACCGCATTCGGGTTCGTCTGACTATCGACGCGCCGCGCGACATGGCCTATGTCCTGATCGAAGATCCGTTTCCCGCCGGCTGCGAGGTCAACGAGCGCGGCGACGCGAGCGAGGTGGTCGATTGGGGCTACTGGTGGCAGGGCGTGGATGTGCGCGACGACCATATCGCCTTCTTCGCGAAGACGATCACCAAAGGCAAGCACGTCATCGAGTACAACCTGCGCGCCCAGACGCCTGGCAGCTATCACACGCTCCCGACGCTGGTGCAGGGGATGTACACGCCCGAGACCCGCGCCGAGACGGCCGAGACCCGCGTCGTGATCAGATAGAAGAGGAGCCGTAGTCATGAAAAGTCAGTTCTGGTTGGAAGCGGGGGCTGTGGCGGCATTGCTGGCAGTGGGAGGCGGAATGTTCTTCCGCCTCTCCTCCGCCCCTCCTCCCGAGGTCGAGATCGCGGGCTATGCGACCAGCCTGAAAGGCCGCACCGCCAGTCAGCGCCACAATGCGGAGCGGGCGGCGGAGTTTCTGGACGGCAAAGTGATTCCACCTGGCGCAGAGTTCTCGTTCAATAAGGTCGTGCGCTCCTGGGCGCAGGATACGGGCTACGTGAAAGCGCCGGTCAGCTACGACGGAGAACTCATCAAAGCCTACGGGGGAGGCGTCTGCCAGACCTCCACAACGCTCTACAACGTCGCGCTCCTGGCGGGCCTGCCGATCTTGGAACGACACCCACACGTCTTCGCGCCTCACTACGTGCCGCCGGGCCGGGATGCGGCGGTCGCGCAATACACCATCGACCTGCGTTTCCGCAATCCCTATCCCTATCCCCTGCGCATCCACACCGACGCGCACGGCGATATGCTGGACATTCGGCTCTACGGCGCGAAAAAGTCCCCACAGTCGGCCCAAATCACCTCCGACATCCTGGAGACGATCACCCCGCAAAACCTGACCCGTGTCGCCTATCGCACCGACACCCACGCCGGGAGCGCCTACCTCCGCAACCCCGGCGCGGTCGGCTACCGCGTCGTCACCTACCGTATCCTCTCCATGAAAGGCCAGGAAACGACCCGCGAACGCCTCGGCGACGACACCTACCAGGCCATGAACCACATCGTCCAAGTCGATGACATCGCCGCCCAATAGCGTCACGACCAACAACGTATGTCAAAGCTTTGCAAACGATAGAACAAATGTTCTCTGGCAGAAACGATCACAGATCGCACTGCCAGAGATGGTTATCTCCGTAAAGCGCGTCGCTTGAAGTGAAAAGCTCTGATACGTTGCTCAACGGATACCACACATTATGGAACAAATAGCTTTGCTTATTCCCTGGTTACAGTCGAACAAATTTCGCTTTTGGGAAGAGCAGAAAATACGTCGATTATTGGCCGCACAAACGCCGGAAACAACAGCCATCCTCGTTCGGTCTGCGCTTTGGAATGCGACCGGCAGAAACGATGATGTCATGTTGGTGCCCTCTAAATACGAAGAGGTCCTAAAGCGTGATCTTTTTCTGACTGTCCGCTACCTCAGTGACTGTAAAGTCATTGAGCCAATTCTTGCCACAGAGATTGCAGATGCCCTTGCTGCTATCTGTCTTAATGGAGAGGAATCTAATGAGCCTTCTCCACTCCTGAAAACAGCTTGGAGCGTGCTTGCTAAAGTAAAGACAAATACGATCGGTCCCCTGGTGTTCGCGCAATTTCAACGGGCTCTCGATGATGAAAGATGGAGTGTCCAACTGAATGCTGCAAAAGCTCTTGGGCAGGCAGAGCAGGACGTAACCGTATCGCTGGATGTTGTCCACGCGATATTGCAGTCTTCAGACATATTCGCGAAGTGCTGCGCTGCCAATTCTCTTAAAGTGGTCGGACAGGGATCGGAAAATATTATTGCCCTATTGATTGCCGCCGTAAAAAAGAGATTGGTTTGTTTGCCGGTTGGTGCAGGGCTTGAGTACCATATGGCGTCGATAAAGGAGGGTAATGAACGTCACTGGCGCTCGACTTCTGCAGAAGTTTTGGGACTGTTGAAGCCGTCAAGACCAGAGATTGTGCCGGTACTAATAGAGGCGCTACATGACGATGACTTCACGATGCGGGTCTCCGCTGCGCGTGCTTTAGGCACAGTCGGTGAGTTGTCCAACGGGGTAATAGAGGCGCTGATCTTGGCATTGCCTGATCCAAGCCTCGATGCCAACCCCCTTACTTCCGTCAGTGATTTTGGAAACAATGGAGCCGCAGAAGCCCTTGGGCAATTGACGGCGAAATTTCCGTCCCTTCAAGCCAAAATGCTCGCATTACTAAAGAACGACAGCGGGCACGTTCGGGGTGGCGCTGCCAGAGCATTGGGATATGCGTCTATCCATTCGGCGGAACTATTAGATGCGCTAAGTTCCGCTGCTCAAGATATGGAATGGCCCGTGCGTTACCAGGCACTAGAGGCGCTTGCAAGAATCGGAAAAAGCAATGACCGTATTGTAAATGTCTGCCTGAAAGCTGTAGACGATCCTGAATGGACCGTAAAGTCAATGGCCATAGAAACTATGGGGAAGGTAAAACCAGCATCGGAGAAGGGTAAGGCAGCGTTGCTGAATGCGGCTAATAGTCACCCACATTATCAGCGTTTAGCAGCAGAGGCATTCGGGCATTTGGGAGATAGGTCTTTAGAGATAATTACCCTGTTATGTACTCTCTTAAACAGCGAAGATACGGCGGTAGAGGCGGCTGCTACCCTGGTAAAATTGGGCAGAGAATCGGAAGCAGAACACCGTGCGCTACTGGAAGGTCTGCAACACGAGTATGAAGAGGTACGATTACGGGCAGCTGAAGTTATGGCAAACCTGCAAATTATCTCACCCGAAATTGAAAAGGGGCTTGTTGATGCGCTACAAGATCGCGATGAAGAGGTGAACTTCGCTGCCTGGAAATCTCTATGGACCCTCATGCAAAGACAGATCGGCAACCTTTTGACCCGAGAATGACGGAACCGTTGTTGTCCCCTAATATTATTGCTTGTCACTGCCCCACGCGACCTCGCATAAGCTTTCTTTCATAGTTTTCTCTACTCGCTTTTCGGTGGCAGCGTGTTCGCGCTACCGGAATCGTAGAGGCTCTACGAAAAAACTGTACGGTGTCAGGGGGTGAGGATCTGTGCTGTCAAACCAGGATAAGTGCGAAGAAAGTCTTTGGGGTTGAGTGTTACAAGTACATCCACGCCCGCTTTCAATGCTGCTTGAGCAATCAAGGCATCGTATACGACACCGCCAACGATCTCTTCTTGCGACAGATGAGCAAGAACAGCATGGTAATCCGCTGAAGAAAGCGCTACCACTTCCAGAGGATTAAGGACATCCTGTTGTATGATCTGCCAGGTGCGGGCAGCGGAAAGGCGTGGCTTTACGGGAAGACGAGTCAGGATAGCGTACAGTTCTGCCAGGGTGTGAGCAGAAACCATACCCTCTATGTCTCTTCGATGGGCACGCTGTAACCAGGAAAATGCCCTGTCATGAGCCTCATGTCCTTCGACCAGCGCCGCGACAAGAGTTGAGGTATCCAGCAGTGCTTTCACAATGGTATCTCAGCGAGAAGCGCGGCAACTCTCGCCCCTCGCTCCTGCTCTACAATATCGGAAATGTCCTGCAGTAAGGGAGCACGCACCACCAATATGCCCTCTTTATCCACAATTACCGGTTCGTTTTCTGATTTGAGCGCCTCCAGGATAAGGCGCTTGCTCTCCGGCGGGAGTTGCATTACCAGCGCCATCACCTGTTCATTCGTCAGCACCACGGTTGCCATCGCTGTCACCTCCTACTTCTTATCTGTATTCTACCACAGGTTATCTGACCATATCTACGACTCATTTGCTGCTCGTAAGTCATAGAGGGAAATGCCGCCCTGGCTAGGAAGGGAGGTGACTGTTTGATGCCAGATGGTGAAGTCTGCCGCCGCGAGGAACGTCAAAGGTAAGCCGCAGTCTATCGGGATGGTTGTAACTTAACATCGTAGGGGCTCGTATTTGGTCGGAGCAGTAGTCCTCGCTAGCCTAAAACTGTAGAAATACCATGCAGTCAAAGACAACAGACAGCCGTATGTTTTTGTTGTTCACCTCTACCTTGCCTGTCTTGTCAGAGACGCTTCCTCGCGTGCTTCGGTGAACAGTTGATCCAATTCTTCCTCATCCAGACCACTTTCGATAACCTGTTCACGAAAGGGAGCGAGCAATTCTGAGAGATTAGGAGAATGCAAGTCTTTATCCAACAGATGACGAATGTACTCAGCGCGGTCGCCCCCTTGCTGACGAACACGCTCGTCCAGGAGGCGAAGGGACTCCTCCGATATTCAAGTCACTTCGATCGTGTGAATCGACGTTGTCATGTGCGGATCTCCCTTCAGTTCTATCTCTATTATAGCAAAGACATGCCTTTGAAGGCTAGGATTCGTGTATCTGTCAGAAACCGTCACTGCCGCTCTGCCAGAGGTTTGACCTACGGCAGACAATCAAAATCACCGCTCGGTCATTGTGACCGAGCGGCTTCTTGTCGTAGCTGGAAGAACGTGGACGGGCTATTTTCGCATCGCGGCCTGCTTCTGTTCGAGCAGTTCTACCAGGTCGGTCAGGGAGATGTGCGCCCCGCCGAAGTTCATTCCTTGCCATCCCTGGTTCTGTCCGATTTGCCCCTGTCTGGGAAACTGCTGACCCTGCTGACCGCCTTCGCCAAAACCGCCTGGTCCTGGCTGCTGACCGCCTCCTCCGCCAAAACCTCCCTGTCCGGTCTGACCGCCTCCACCAAAACCGCCCTGTCCCGTTTGCTGACCGCCTCCTCCTCCAAAATTGTTGGGGACGGACGGCTGTCCGGGCGCACCGGAGGGTGGCTGTGCCTGCGGCGTTTGCGCCCCGGCCGAAACGGCTCCGGACAACAGTAAAACGGTGCAACTGGTCAGGCAGAATCCCGATTTTCGTTCCATAGTGAGGTTCCTTTCGTGGGTGGTACTTCTTGTTGGGAGTGTGATTCCTGCTCGCGTTCGTGCTTTAGGAAACGCGCGTAGTATTCGATCGCCTGCGCAACGTCGCCCGCGCACTCGGAAGTCCTACCGGCGTTGAACACCCGTGAATCGGTCGGGGATTCGCGTACAGCCTGTACGTAGGCGGCAGCGGCGGAGCGATAATCGCCCTGGTATTCGTACCAGGATGCCATCTGGTCCCAGGTGACGGTCTGCTTTTGGGCGGAGGGAGGTCCGGCAGCCGAAACAAGCGATGCGCCTGCTCTGTTCGGCTTGTTTCGAACCAACCTCCGCGTGTCGTGCATCCGGCGGACCCGGCGATGCCGGATTGGAGCCGGACCATGGGAGGACTTCTGCGTGGTCTGGGAGGCCGCGATGGCGCCGGCCAACTCGGTGCATCGCTCGAAGAAGAGCGCCGCCATATCGGGGGTGGGAGCGGAATCCATCCAGCGGTCGTCCAGCGTGACCGACGCTCGGACGCGGCGGCGGCGCAGGGCATCACGACAGAGATTGCGCACGATCCGCATCAGCCACGCCGCCCATGAGGCCTGAATCCGGAATCGATTCAGGGCCAGGAGCGCCCGGACAAACGCCTCCTGCGTCACGTCCTCCGCCTCCTCCCGGCTATGGAGGTGCGAGAGAGCGTAGGCGAAGGCGATATCGCGATAACGGCCGACCAGGGTGTCGAATGCCTGCCGGTCGCCGGAGCGCGCTGCGGCGGCCAGGGATTCGTCGGTTACCTCAACTGGAGATTGTGCGGTGGCTATCTCCGCCATTTCCTACCTTCCGTGGAACGCATCGGTGAATCGTCTCTACCCTACTTACGCGCCAGCCGTGCGATCTAAACAAAATCACCGAAAGAATTCCCATCCATGGTAAAGGTGTGCTTCAGTCCATTGTGCCTTGTTTCCCAACGTCCAGATTCCTTTAGCAACCCGCTCTGTAGCCACGATACAGAGTACAAAGAAAACGGTTGGGAAGGGGATAGGCTTTGCACAAACTCAACAACGGCTTTGAAAGAATACTGCCTCTGATCACAGAGATGGAACACCACCTGAGCGTCCATGCATTCGTTGCAGGGGAGATGCCGGGCTGGGCCTATGTAGACGATCCTGATCGCCCTCGTTCCGCTTTCGCCTTCAACAGCGAAGGGTGGTACTTAATCGGTGATGCACACAACCGACCGTTTAATGCCTGGCTGCGGAGTTATCTGCGTGATGAATGGGTTCCGGATGCCCGCTTGCGAGGTGAGGATCAATTGCCTCTGCATCTTCATCCTGCCGATTGGCTGCAAACACAGACGGATATTCTGCCCGAACTCTCCTATAAAGAGTACTATCAACAGTACTTTCGCTTTACGGGGCCACTCTTGGAGGGTTGGCAAAACTTGCCCGCAGGGAGTACATTACGTCCCGTGGATGCCCAACTACTGTCCGAGCGGGATCGTTCTCCTGTTCCCCGCTTGATCGCCTGGGCGCAGGGAGGGTTCGGTTCTGTGGAAGCGTTCCTCGCCGCCGGTATCGGGATGTGCTTGGAACGAGATGGCCAAATTGTCTCCTGGTGTATGCCCGATTGCGTCACCGGAACGTGGTGTGAGCTAGGCGTACATACCCTGGAGAGTGAACGCCGCCAGGGGTTTGCCGCAATGACTGTAGCGGCTACAGTGAACGGATGCCTCGCAAAAGGCATTTCGCATATTGGCTGGCATTGTTAGAGTACGAACGAAGCCTCCGCCCGCCTCGCCCACAAGGTCGGGTTCGACAAAGTCCTGGATCACCATGGTTTTTGGGTCGATACCCGGCTAGACGCCGCCCATCCTTAGAAGAGTCTCTAAAGAAACTACTTTCTATGCTAAACGATAGGTTCCTCCTCTTCCGGGTTCTCCTACGTGTGTCCGACACACCCTACTGTCTGTCTAAATACCTATTCGATCTTTGTCCAGAACCAGAGGCATTCGGCGGCGAAGCGTGTCCGTGCGGCCTTGCTCCTGCGAACACTCTCCCAGGGGACGGTCGGTCCAAGGGCAAAATCGTCTTTCCCGTGGGGCAAGCCCTGAAGGCTCTCCCGCAACTCTTGCAGCTTCCCTCGCCCAACGGTCAATGTTAATACGTTTCCCTCGCCCAGTTCTATCTGCCAGAAATCGTCTTCCACTTCTCCCTGTGGATAACGCAGAATGAGTTCGGAAACGGGCGTCCAGGGATGGCCCTGACCGATGCGCATCTGGACTGGTATGATGACGGGAATACGCTTATGCGACTTCCCTTCGGCTCCCAGCATGCGATCCACTAGGTCGATGAGACTGGTGCAGGTAGCTGCATCGGCGTTGAGATGCCAGCCATTCAGACCTCTCACAGGCGGCAGGTAGCACCAGACATGCAGACGGCCTTGCAATTTCCAGGCATAAACAGCGGACTCAATCATCTTCGATTTTCTCCGAAGCCCAATATCCTTCCGGGCCTGCTTCGCCTTTGCAGCATGCGGGAGGAAGGAGGTAAAGTCGCCCATGGCAGGATGTCCGACCGGACTTTCGCCTTTCTCCAGTAAGCCCTTCGCGATCTTGAGGCTGAAACATTCGCCGCTGGAATGCTTCACGCTCGTTCATAGAGCCTTCGGGCCACGAGGAAGGGTTAATACTTGCGCGCATCGTTCGTGACTCATGAGTGTTGCCAGGTCCTGATCGACGAGCAAGACGACTGGAACTACTTGTGCACGGTCCACGGGCCACCATCCGGACATATATTTCCACAGAACATCCCAGGCACGTTCCGGCTGGTCTCGATGCACATAGGCTTTCGCTACGAAGACCGCACGGTCGAAATCTGGAGGCATGCGTTCTTCTTCATACAGCCGAATCCCCTCGGCTTCCTGGTTGTAAAACTGCGCCAAACTGAAGTGATGGGCCGAAAGAGCGTCAGGCTTCCTACGCAGATCCGGTCGTAGTTGCGTTGCATTCTGCACAGCTTCGCGGTACGCAACCTCCTGATGTGCCTGACTTTGTTTGGCGGCACCGAAGACACATATCAGTTCATGCGGAGGAGTTCCTTCGCGCTGAGCGTAGGTGCGTAAAGCCTGGAAGATCGTGCGATAGCGTGTCCAAGCGGCCTCCTGTTTTGGCGGATTGTATTCCGCGATATTCTCTTCGACGCGCTGTTCTGCCGTTTGAATCAGATGTAAGAGCAATTCCCACTGGTGGGTTTCGCTGCCAGCGCGGGCAAGGAGGCGGATCATATCGTCGAAGACATTCCCTGCATAGGCCGATTGTGGCCGCGCTATGAACGCGCCCGCCCGCTCCAGACACTCTCTCCATTCGCCTTGAAAGGCAAGCAGTTCCGCTAACGAAGCTGCCGCAGACGTGTCGCCTCTGTCCGCATAGGCTCGCAACAGCGGGACAGCCTCCTCTACTCTGCCCTCTAAAGCGGCCTGTCGCGCCTGTTTTAACGTTGGGGTTCTACTACGCGTCATGACGGTTCCTATTGTGATCGAACCGCAGCCTTGTAGGCTTTTAGGGTGCCGTATAGAATGAGCGTAAAGGGGATCCACCAGAGGAAGTCGTTGGTGAGGAGGAGGCAACCGAATTTCAGGGGCAGATCGCCTTTGAGGACCGACATTAGGAATCCGAGCGGGCCGAATAGTTTGCCGAGTAGGCCGACGAGCACGATGGGCCATTGGCGGTAGGGATCGAGGGCGGCACAACCGTAGCCGATGCCGTAGACGCCCACGATCATCCCGACGCACTGCCAGATCTGCGGATAGTTCGGCTCCTTCATCCCGAGCAGATGAAACGCGGCGAGTGGGAACAGCACGATCCATGCGCCCCACAGGATGTTGTAGACCGCTGCCAGCCAGAGCACAGTCGCCATCCAGCGCGGCGCCTGCGCCTCCGTCTCCGAGAGTTGGGGCATTCTCATGGCGTTTTAGGCTTTCTTCTCCGGTTGGGCTCGCAGCAGAGTAACGGCCTTTATGAGCGGATAGGTGGGGCAGATGTCGGTGAGCGGACAGAGAGCACAGAGCGGAGTGATCGCTTTGCAGACCTGTCTGCCGTGCGTGATGAGCGCGACATGGAATCGGAACGTCTGCTCCGGCAGGATCTGCGCCTGTAGCGCGTCATGCGCCTTCGCCTCCCCGATCCGCTTGTCGATCAGACCGAGCCTCCAGGAGACGCGAAAGACATGCGTATCGACGGGCAGAACCGGCCGCCCCATCGCGAAGCAGAGCACGATGCCCGCCGTCTTCGGGCCGACTCCGGGCAGACTGCGCAGCCATGCGCGCGCGTCCGCATCCGACATAGAATAGAGAAATTGCAGGGAGAGTTGGCCGCGCTCTTCCAGCAGGCCGCGCAGCACGTTCTGGATACGCGGCGCTTTGGTCTCCGCCAGTCCGCCGCTGCGAATGGTTTCGATCAACTCCGGCACGGGGGCGTCCAGCACCTGCTGCATCGTCGGATAGCGGCGCTTCAACTGCTCGAAAGCGCGGAAAGAGTTGGTGTCGGAGGTGTTCTGGGAAAGGATACAGGCCACCAGTTCGTCCAGCGGATCGTTACGCGGCGTCCAGTCGGGAACGCCGTAGAGGGCTTCCAGACGCTCCAGAATTGTACCGATCCGGTCGTCGGGCGCAGCAGAGGGGCGCTCGGCATCCGGCTCCCGCACCGTTACATCGTGTCTCATAAAATTTTGCTCTCTTCCCGCGAGAAGCGTCCTTGCGATCTGCGTACGACAACGGCCCCCTTCGATAAGTGAAAGAGGGCCGTTGCGATCCGATCCGGTGCTGGGACGGCTATTTGCCGTGGCACCGCTTGTACTTCTGGCCGCTGCCGCACCAGCAGTTGTCGTTGCGACCACCCTTCCATTCGGCGGGCGCACCGTCGTCACGGCGGTTGGAGAGGGCGCTCGCGCCATCCATGTTGGTGGCGATGCCACTGGGAGTGGGCACGTTGGTCGCGCTGTACCGGGGCAGACTCTGCGGGAGCGGGATCGCCGGAGCGACCATCTGCTGCGGAGGCGCTTGCGGGAACGGCTGCGGCTCCGGCTCCGCCACGATTTGGACGCGCATGATATTCCGCACGATGTCGTCCTGAATCGACTGCTGCATCCGCTCGAACTCTCCGAACGCCTCTTTCTGATAGATCAGCAGAGGATCCTTCTGCTCGTAGCCGCGCAGTTGGATGCCCTCGCGCAGGTATTCCATATTCGCGAGATGCTCCATCCACTTCGAGTTGATCGCGCGCAGAGCCATCCAGCGCTCCAGTTCGCGCATCGTGCCATCGCCCTGCCTTTCGGCAAACTCCGACTCACGCGATTCGTAGACATTCACGACATGGTTGATCAGGAAGTCGATCATCTGGTCGCGCGTTTTGCCCTGCAAGTCGTTCACCGTGATGACCGGGAACAGCATGAAGTAGTCGTTGAGTTCGTTGTAGAGCGTATCGAGATCCCACTCGCTCTGCGGCTGATCCCCACGCGCATAGAGGGTGACGGCCGCCTGAATGTTCTCCCGCACGTAGTGCAGGATCGTCTCTTTCAGGTTGACGCCTTCCAGGATGCGCCGACGCTCACGGTAGATCAGTTCGCGCTGGCGGTTCATGACATCGTCGTAGTCGAGAACGTGCTTGCGCGATTCGAAGTAGTAGGCTTCCACTTTACGCTGCGCGTTCTGGATCATGCCGGAGAGCAGTTTGGCGTCCATCGCCAGATGCTCGTCCCACGTCCGCAGGAGCGGGTGGTTGGCGCGGTCGCCGAACAGTCGCCACAGTTCGTCTTCGAGCGAGACGAAGAAGCGGCTCTCGCCGGGATCGCCCTGGCGTCCGGCGCGTCCGCGCAACTGGTTGTCGATACGGCGGCTCTCATGGCGCTCGGTGCCAAGGATAAACAGTCCGCCGAGTTTGCGTACTTCGTTGCCCGCCTTCTTATGCTCCTCGTCGGTCAAGGCGCCGGTCGTGAC
>JAYUMV010000201.1:0-10178 GCA_043762265.1 Chthonomonadaceae bacterium
GGCGGAGCAACATCCCCCCAGAGTTGCTCCGCCCGGTTTTCCGTTCAGACGCTGGTTGCCCAGTACTTGCGTAGTGTCTGTCTGGATAGGTTACCCGTAGAGGACAGGCATTGCAGGTTAAAAACGCACCAAGAGAGCGAGGGAAGGATGCTCCTTCCCTCGCTCTCTTTTACATAGCCGAGCACCGTGCGTAGGTTACGGGCAGGTGTCATCCTGAATGGACCAGTTGCAAGGGGTCGTGGATCCCCACTTGCGGTATTTGGCGTGGTTGTCGCCGAAGAGAGCCTCGAACCCACCTCCATGCCGATAAGCCACTTTGGACGCAGTATCGGTATTGAAATGGTCGGTGCGGTTTTCGGCCTGAATCCCCCGGATACTGTTGCCCTGAACGGTAGGATCGCCGGTGCTACCGGTCATCGCATCACAGATGTGGATGGTGCCAGTCGGATCTTCGACCTGCGCTTCAACGACGGAAATGGTGGTTCCGGTCGTGACAAAGCCGCTTTTCGAATTCGCGGCCGTTTTGAAGTTGGGCGTGAACCAGGCGGCCGTGGTATCCGGAATAAGATTGCGGCCATAGGAAAGCCCATTTACCAGGAAAGGCGGAAGGTTCGTTCCATCTCCTGCCGTCAGAAGCCCAAATGAGACGGCCGTTTTCGTCCGTCCGGTGTAGACCTTGGTAGTCGGGACCAAATAGGCGGTGTCGGCAGCAAAGGATCCCGGAGAGGTGGAGGGGCAGATGAAAACGTTCTCGTTCTTGATGTACGGTTGGATCATGGTCGGCCAGGATACCAGATGGCTCGAGTCCGCTCCCAACTGCGACGGCGGATACTGGCTATCGTAGTCCGACTGATACATGGTGAGCGCGATGCCGATCTGTTTCAGGTTGCTGAGACAGGAAGTCTGGCGGGCTTTCTCACGGGCCTGTGCGAAGACCGGGAAAAGGATAGCGGCGAGAATAGCGATGATGGCGATCACGACGAGCAGTTCGATGAGTGTGAACGCGTGTCGCCTTTGCGGTTGACGAGTCTCCAGATACATGCTTTCAATTCCTCCGAGGTGAATTGGTATGCTCTCGGTTCCGCCATGTTGAAAAGCCGTACACCCTGCGCACAGGGCAGGCTATGAGGATCGTATCTTCACCTCGTCATTGAGCGCGTATCCCAATCCCTTGGAACGGTTGCATGGTCAATTTATCTTCCGCAGATGAGAAGACAATTACTTTCGACATACCGTATTCGAGTATACCTTCATACGGCGCTTTGCACCGCACACTCCCATTGGTTTAGCGCGATATTCTTCCGAAATCTTCTGTTTTGGAGGCAAACGTGCCTCCAAAACAGCGCAACGCCCACGTCTCCACACAGAATAGAGCGATCAAAAAATTACAATTACAGGGATTTGGTGCGCAGCTCCGGATGGCCGTCGTCGAAGCCGGACGAGAAGATATGCGCCGGACGCTTGTCGTGGGTCAGCTCCTCCGGAACGGTGAACCGCAGCAGATGACCAGGATGGGCTCCCGCTTCCGGGGCCATTCCGCTATCGATTTTGATAAGGCGGGCGTCCTTGGTATCATATACGCCCACCGCGCCTTCGAGTCCGAAAGCGGTAGGCTGATGCCCGAAAACGACTCCATAGAGACCGTCCTGAGTCAAACGGTCTTCCAGATCCTTTACATCAATGGCGCTTTCCCACCACTTGTCTCCGTCGATGCCGATCTTCTTCTCCAGGATCGAATCGTCGGCGAGAAGCAGCGCGTTGCCGTAGTCCCCGGCGCGCAGGACCGACCGCGCCCTGGCCACGAAATCGGCATAGGGCATTTTGGGGATCCACCCGGCGTGACAGAAGAGCCAGCGCTTGCCGACACGAGCTGCGACCGGCAACGAGCGCAGAAACTGGGCGCGTGGGTGAATCGGATCGGTGAGTTCACGCACATCCAGCCCTTTCGCCGCCAGTTCATCGCGTGTGGCCGCCGATTTTTTTGTGGCCGGAGCGGCGAGGAACTCCGCCTCGTGGTTACCCAACAGTACCACGACGCGGCTTCTCTTGCGAGGGGCCTCCGCGCGCAAGGTACGCCAAAGGTCGATCACCTCCAGGCTCTGCGGGCCTTTATCGATGGAGTCGCCGATCACGATCACCAGCGTGCGATCCGCCAACCAGTGCCCGTCAGCGGTGATGATCTTACAGGCGGACAGCAGATGCATGAGGGGATTGAACATCCCGTGTGCATCGCTCAGTGCCACGACCTGTTGGAATCCTGAGAGATCCGGGATCTCCACCACACCGACATTGGCGTTCCCCTGCCCTGCGCCAACCGTTCGGGCCGTGATACGACCCGCTCTCTGCGGAGGGTTGCCCAGGCAACCGGTACTCCATAGCATCAGCGCACAGAACACGGGCAGGAGGATGTACAGAGGATGTCGAGTATTGCCGGTACGCATGATAAGGTCGGATCTCCAAGGTTTCAGGGAATGGGCTGTTGGGTCACTTCGCGCACGGCTTCACGGGCCGCCTCTTTTACCGCTTCTTTGACAAGTTTCGCGGAGGGAGACTCTTCGATGGCTTCCAAAATCGCGCTCTTGATCGCCTCTTTTACCGTGAGCGCCGTTGGCAGCGCAGGCGCTGCCGCCGCTGTCTCACCCTCCGCTTCCGGCTCGGGTATGACAGCTACGGTCGAGGAAGTAACGTGTTTCATTCCGCTCCAGTCGGCCTCGAAAGTTGCCAGCGCCTTCTGCACCACTTCGGCGTCGTCGATCAGGACGCCGACTTCGCGGCGGGCGTCGAGTTCCAGGGTGCGGAGGCTCTGACTGCCCAGAAACATCTGCTCTCCATCCCGAATGATCGTCTGCGCATGCAGGCGCATAGGCAGCGCGGCGACTTTCATTCCGGTGGCACGCTTGCCGATAGTGCCGATGATGCGGATATCGACCCCCTCTTTCGCCTTCTGCTGCATCAGGTGAATCATATCGGGATCGGTCAGTTTGCCGTCGTAGATACAGAGCTGGTGGCGTGTCGCCTGAATGAATTTGAGCAGTTCCTGGCGCGAGTTGCCGGGACTGACCAAAAAAGTAGGACACTCCGGCGTGTACTGCTGCCGCGTGGCATCGGCGGTGAAGAGTTTGACGGCCTCCTGCACCCAGTCCGCTCGCTGGGTGATGATACCGAAACTGCGGCTGCGCTCGATGTCGATATAGGTATAGTTGAAGCCGAGCATATAGAGCGTCTGCTGGTCGATGATCATCAGCTTATCGTGGTAGCGCACCAGATCGGTCGCCGTGCGCGCCACACTGACGCCATCGGCGAGCAGGCGCATCTCCAGATTACGCAGCGTCTGTTCGCCGCCCTGACCCTGACTCGTAAAGGCGACCAGCGCATGTACAAAGACGCCGCGCCGGACGGCACGCGTCAGCGCCGCCTCGATCTCCCCGCGATCAAAACGGAAAATGACGATTTGGACGGTATGCTCGGCCTTGTCGATCCCTTCCAGAAGGGGCCTGATACCAGTTCCAGGTTGTGTTAATAGTTCCACGCTTTCTCCTCATCAAGTCTACCTTGCAATGCGCCTGACACGTTCTCAAATCGCGATTTCAGGCCTCGGCAGACCGGCTATGCTAAACCGACCCACGCGATTTACAATTCTCTTTCCTGTGCCCCGAATAGTATCGGGACGGACGTTCAACTCGATCGCTATGTTCCCCTATTTCGGCAGTGCTGCAACGCTGGAAAGAGAGCATGGCTGTGTGGTATATTACAACATCCTCCCATTAACTTCTTGGATTCAAAGAGCTAAAGAAAGACCGACAATGGATCGTATGCCTGAAGAGCCAACCCCTCCTGGATCGCTTTCGGCTTCTGAGCAGGTACAGTCGGAAGTGCAGGAGTATCTGCATGTGCGCCAGCAGCGCCGTCGGCTCTTTCCACGCGCCGCGCTGGTAGGACTGCTTTCAGGGCTGCTTGCCGTCGCGTTTCGGATCGTTCTCGCCGAGGGAGACAATCTTCGCAATGCGCTGATTGTCTGGGCGCACCTGCACGCGCTGTTCGGAATGGCCTGCGTGGCGCTCTTCGGTGCGGGGGGCGCAGCGCTCTCGGTTTTTCTCGTTCGGCAGGTGGCTCCGGAGGCTTCCGGCAGCGGTATTCCGCATCTGGAGGCGGTGCTGCATCGCTATCGGGAACTGCATTGGAAGCGGATATTGGGCGTTAAGTTTTGTGGAGGTGCGCTGGCGCTCAGCAGCGGCCTTGTGCTGGGGCGAGAAGGGCCGACGGTGCAGATGGGCGGAGCGGTAGGAGCGGCGGTCTCCGAATGGCTTCAGGTCAGTCGGCGCGACCGTCTGATCCTGATTGCGGCGGGAGCAGGAGCAGGGCTTGCCGCCGCCTTCAATGCGCCCCTGGCCGGGCTGATCTTTGTGCTCGAAGAGGTGCAAAAGGATTTTCGACAGGCTGTCTTCGGGGCGGCCTTCCTCGCTGCGGCAACCGCGGACATCGTGGCGCGGTTCGCCTCCGGCCAGTTTCCGGTGTTCCGCATTCCCAGTTATCCCGTGCCTGCTCTGACGGTCCTACCAGCTTTCATCGGGCTGGGAATCGCCTGTGGTCTGCTGGGCGTCGTCTATAACCGCAGCCTGATGGCTACTATTAATTTGTTCGCTCGGATCCCGGCGCGTCTGGCGCCTCTGGCAGCAGGGGGCGTCGGCGCAGCCGTGGGAGTGATCGCCTGGTTCTCCCCGAACGCCGTCGGCGGAGGGCATACGCTGGCGGAGAGGTTTCTGGACGGTCACGCGCTCCTGATGATGATACCGGCCTGGTTTGCGCTGCGGTTTGTGCTCTCGATGGCCAGTTACGGCACCGGCGCACCCGGGGGCATCTTTGCGCCCCTGCTCGTGCTCGGCGCGCTCATCGGCCTGGGCACCGGCGAGATCACGCATCTGCTCGTGCCGCATCTGGTGCCGAACCCTGCGATCTTCGCGGTCGTCGGCATGGCCGCCTACTTTACCGCCATCGTGCGGGCTCCGCTCACAGGGATCGTGCTCATCATCGAGATGACCGGCAACTATGCCCAGATGCTGCCGCTGCTGGTCGCCTGTTTCTGCGCCTATATCGTCGCCGAGGGCCTGGGGCAACTGCCGATCTACGAAGCTCTCCTGGAGCGCGATCTGCGGCGCGGCGGCGCCCTGCCCGACCACACCGAGACGCTGGTATTAGAACTGGAAGTCGAACATGGCTCGCCGTTCGAAGGTCGTCTCGTCCGCGAACTGGGTCTCCCGGCGGGCTGCATTCTGGTGAACTGTCGGGACGGAGGCAGGGAGTGGGTGCCGACCGCCTCCACCCGCCTGGAGGCCCATATCCGTATTACCGCGCTGATCGCTCCGGAAGCGAAAGATGGCGTCAACGCCCTCCGCCATGGCTGCGAAGCGGCGGATTAAGATCACAATTTCAGCGTCCAAAGACCTCGACAAGATGTGGAAGATCGCTCAATACTGCGATTTCGGCAGGTGTCTCGTTCGGCAATGTGGGAAGGCGTTCGGCGATGTCTTCCATGCGGAGGAGTTTGGCCTTTTCGACACGCAGGCTGACGGCTCGCCCTTTGCGCCCGATGACGCCGCGTACCAGGACGGAGGGAGCGGTCAGGAAGACCGGGGTCAGTGTCGGAATTTCCGCGCCGAAGCAGACGACTTGCAGCAACCCCATTTCGTCTTCGACACTGGTGAAGAGGACAGGTTTGCCGCTGCGAGTTGGGGGACGATGCGGGCGGACATTGAGCCCTGCCACGGTGACGCGCGTGCCGTGTGGCTGCTGCGTCGCCTCTGCGGTGGTCAGCACGCGGTGTCGGGCCAGATGGGAGCGCAGATGGGTGAAGACATGGCACTCGGCGCAGACGCCTGTCAGTCGCCAGGTCCATAGAAATCGGTCCCAGAGCGAGAAATCGTCCAGGGTGTCCGCGATGGGAGTAGGAATGTCGCGCACGGACCCGAAATGCAGCGCGGATTGCGGCGCATCCACCTCGGCAGCCCGATAAGCGGCCGCCATCCCCTGAGTCTCCTCCAAGCGCCAGGTCAGGCCGCGCCGATGCGTGTGCAGCGCATCGAAAGCGCCGCAGAGGATCAGGTTTTCCAGGCGGCTGCGATGCAGAGGCGCACGACAGCAGAAGTCCAGCAGCGAGTGAAACGGCTCCCCACCCCGCGCCTCCAGCACCGCTTTGATGTCGTTCTCACGCATCTCCGCGACCAGCCGAAAGCCCAGCCGAATAGCCTCCTCTCCTACGGGGCGGCAACGGTCTTCGCTCTCGTTGATATCGACCGGCAGAATCTGGATGCCCCGCCGACGCGCCTCCGCCGCCAGACTGTTGGCGTTGTAGTAGCCCATCGGCTGGTGGTTCATCAGACCGGCGAAGTAGGCCGCCGGATGATGCACCGACAGATAGGCTGTCTTGTAGCCTGTCTGGGCGAAGGCGGCGGCATGCCCCTCCATGAAGCCAAAGCCGCTCCAGCCCGCCAGTTGGTCGAACAGCAGATTTCCGCGCTCCAGCGTCAGATCGCGATGCCGTGTCATCGCCGCCTGTAGAAAGGCCGCGCGTGCGACGTCCATCGTGCCCTTTTTCTGGTGGGGCACCAGCCCCTTGCGCATCTTATCGGCCTCGATCTCCGAACAGCCGGTCATGAGCGCGAAAACCTGCGTCACCTGCTCCTGAAAGACGATGACTCCATAGGTCTTGGCAAGGATCTTGTCCAGCGTCGGATGCAGGCAGTCGGCACGCGCCCAGCCGTTGCGGGCTGCCACGAACCGCTGAACGCCGTTGCCCCGGATCGGGCCGGGTCGGATCAAGGCGACACTCGCCACCAGATCTTCGAAATGCTCTGGCTCCAACGAACCGGCCAGCGCGATCTGCGCCGGACTCTCGAACTGGAACACCCCTACCGACTGCCCTGCCTGCATCGAGGCATAAGTTTCGGGATCGTCGAGCGGCAAACGGTCGTAGCGCCAGCGGGCATCCGTCGCCTGAATCGCGCGTTCGGCGTCTCCTACGGCAGAGCGTGGGAGCAGGCCATTTCGCTCGAACAGGATCGCTGTCCTGCCCATGAGCAAGTTGCGAGAGCCGAGGCGCCAGGCTTCCCAGGCGGCGCTGCATCTCCCGTGCCGGTAGGCGGGCGATGTCCCCCCAGGTACGCAGGCCCAGTTTGGCCAAATGCCGCCGTTGCGATTCTTCGAGAGGAGCCCAGGATGCCAGCGGCACCGCCCGCAGAACCTCCTCCGGGCAAGTCTCTACGACGCGCACGGTATCGACCTCTGCTTGCCGTGCCGTATGGTAGGCGACGATCTTACTCTGCGCCAGCCCCACCTGCATCGAAAAGCGTGTCGCCGTCACCAGACGCTCCAGTAGATATCGAACACGTTCTACGATGTCGCTGCCATCGAACTGCACATAGCAGACTTCCGGCGCAACCGGCTCCACCAGAGAACTCTCTACCGCGAGAGCTTCCCACACCACTTGCGCCGCCTGTTCGTAAGCCGGGCGGTCGTAGGGCAGTACGACCAGTTGTCGGCAAAGCGCACGCGCCCCCGTAGCCGCCTGCCCTGCCTTAACACCTGCCATAGCCGCCTCCTCTGAGACGCAGACCAGGGTCTCGCTCTCTCCCACAAGAGCGAGAGGGCGCCCCCAGAGCGCCGAAGCGCGAATGCGCTCGGTGGCGATAGCGATTTGCGGCATATAGAAACAGGCAATCACAAGCGCTCCTATACAAAGAAAGGTGTAATTATGTATCCTATCATAACCTACTACGTCTCCTGGTGTCAATAGTTCGCTCTATTGCATCCCCGAGAAGAGAAGAAACGAGAAACCGCCTCCGAGCCTTTACAGGCAGGAGGCGGTTTGATCGCAGCAAACGCTTGGCAACGGCAGTATGTGGAAACGCCGTCGGCTATTTGGTAATGGCCTTTAACGGGGGAGCCTGGTGCGGGTCTGCCGTGTTAGATCCGCCCGGTGCAGGAGTAGGTTTTTGATCTCCGGCTTTGGGCCTGTCGAGGCTCAGGTCGAGAGCGATCTTTCCGGCCTCCAGAGCCTCGAAAATCTGCTGCACGAACCCAGTCGCCTCTTCCAGAGAGTTGGTAGAGACCAGCGTAGCGGTTTCACCGCCTGTACCGGCATCGACAAAGAATCTTTCCCCGATCTGGTTGACCGCGAGGGAGGGATAGTGATCCAGGTTGATGAGAAAGCGAGGATCGTGTTCGTGGCGCACACGCGTATAGACCCACATAGATAAATCTCCTTAACGTACGACGGGAGGGGGAGTACCGATAGCACGCCGCAGTGCGGCGCGCGAGCTGTCTACCTGCGCCTGTGCGTTGGCCAGATCGGTGCGGGCGGTCACCAGCAGCGACTGCGCCGTGATGATGTCCTGAAACAGCCCCAGCCCACTCGAATAGCGGCCAGTGGCGATACGCACGCCCTCCGTCGCATTGGTGACTTCGTCATTGGCGGTCGCGACCCGCTGCTCTGCGGTCCGTAAGTTCAGCCAGGCCTGCGCCACATCGGCTGCCACTGCCTGCCGAGTCCCCAGCAGAGAGGCCTGCGCCGAATCGAGGTTGGCGCGGGCCTCTTTCACTTTGCCCTGCGTCAATCCCCCATCGAACGGGGTAAAGGTGACCGTGGCGCCGATCGTCAGGCCGTTATCGCCGGGCAAAAACGAGTCGCCGCGTGAGGAGAAGCCCAGCGTTCCCCCCACAGTAGGCGCGTTCGTCGTTCGGGCAGCCCTGACAGCGTGTCGATCGGCCTCGACATTCGCCTGCGCTTGCAGCACATCCGGCCGCTGCTTGAGCGCCGCCTCCACCAGAGCATTGACATCGTCTGAGGGGAACGTGGGCTCGCCTCCTGCGACAGTCGTAATCGGAGTACGCGCATCGATTCCCAGCAGCACCGCCAGATTGACGCGCGCGATGGCAGCGTTGTTCTTTGCCACCGTCAGCGTGAGGACGCCTGCGGAGTAGGCGGTCTCTGCGGTCGCGACATCGGACGGCAGGCCCAGACCGGAGTTCAAACGAGCCCGCGCCAGATCGCGCTGAGCGCGACGGTTGTCCAGACTTTCCTGGTTGACCACTACCAACTGGTCGTCCTGCACGACCAGATAATATGCCTGTTTGACTTGAGAGACCAGATCGGACTGCACCCGCGTCAGATTCTGCTCGGCGGCGCGCGTGAGCGATTCCGTCTGGCGGACGAGTTCACGCGTATGGTTGAAATCGAAAATCAACTGCCGCACCACCGCCGAAGCGGTGAAGCCGTTGGCGCCGCCCCCGTTGGAGGCCGAACCGGCGCCAGCGCCGGAGAGGACGGTGACACGGTTGTAGCCGCCGCTGATTCCGAGCGTGGGGAGCAGAGCAGAGCGGGTCTGTTCCGTGCGCCCCTGGGCTGCCGAGATGCCCGCCCGCGCTATAGTAACATTGGGCTGTTTGCGCAGCGCTATCCGCACCGCTTCGTCCGCGCTCAGCGGCCTGTTCATAACATCGGCAGTCGGGGGCGCAGCTGGGATCGCGACCGTAGGCGGGATCTTGGAGTCCACCGTTTTAGGGGCGACCGGCGGAGTCTGTCCACCGGGCGGATCCGGTATCTGCGTAGGTTTCGTATCGGTTGCCTGCTGTGCCGCCGCTCCTCCCCCCAGGGTAATCAGGAGCGCGACACCGAGCAAACCGTGCATGCGGCGTGGCATAAGGGTTCCTTTCACGTGAGTCCATTTTAAGGCTGGATGGACCTGTTACTGCTGCTGGCGAATCGGGATCGGATCTTCCTGTTGCGCTGCGGGCGCCGTGGCCGTTGCAGCATCCAACAGCAGATTGACCGCCTCCAGAATCGCGCGACGCTCCTCCTGCGACAACTGAAGCAGCGCCTCCTCCGCGCGATCCGTTCGAAATGCGCGTCGAGACTGCATGCGTTCTACGCCTAAAGGCGAAAGCTGCAGCAGGCGTACCCGCCGATCCTCTGCGCCCGAAACACGTTCGACCATTCCGGCGCGTTCCAGGCGATCCGCAATCTGAGTCATCGCACTGACGGAGATATAGAGTTCCTGGCTAAGGTTCGAGAGCGCCCGAGGCCCCGATTGCAGCAGCGAACAGACGCGCAGTTGCGCGACCGGCAGATCGTAGACAGGGTTGTCCCGATCAAGCGTAAACAGCCGCCGCATCAGGGTCGGCAG
>JAYUMV010000202.1:0-7930 GCA_043762265.1 Chthonomonadaceae bacterium
GGCGGAGCAACATCCCCCCAGAGTTGCTCCGCCCGGTTTTCCGTTCAGACGCTGGTTGCCCAGTACTTGCGTAGTGTCTGTCTGGATAGGTTACCCGTACGCCCCCCGCGTCGGTATAACACTGCTGTGAAATTTTGGGATCGAAACGCCCTTGTGCGCGCCTCTACTTCTTTAGACGGATCAAATGCTCTGTATGTTCACACTAGACAAAATAAATTTCAAAAATACTTTTTTGTCAGGGAAACTCACATTCCCTCTCTCAAAAAGCCTAAAAAGCGAAATTCAGGGCTTTTCTGCGGGGTAAAAGCCGCTTTTGAGCGACTTACCGCCTTCACATCCCTATTATAGCAGTGTCAGCCATATTTGACAAGTGTTTAAGCCAATTATTTTTCCAAGGGGAGTGGCAGGGGATACAAATGGTTGACCGTCTCGATAAATTCATGGAGGGTGGGTGCGCTGAAGTCGATAGGCAGATTCAGGAGCGCCTGTGGATTTTGGTTGAGGAACTGCCCACCCGCAGCAAGTCGGTAGTGCAGCCATGGCTGTTCTTGTTGTGCTGCCCGAAGTTGGCGGAGCAAAAAATCTAATGCTTCCCAATGCTCTTCCAACATACAGGTCATCACAATGAGATCAGGCCGCTCCGACTTCGCCGTTGCCAGAAAACTGGCGGTCGGCACATCTGGTCCCAAAAAGAGCGTTTCCCATCCTAAGGTACGCAGACCATCGGAGAGCATGCGCAGGCCCAGTACATGCCGGTTGCCCGCGACCCCGCCCAGCAGCGCCCGATAGGGTCTTCTGGCAACCGGCGTATAGAAGTGAGCGACCCGGCCCATCATACGGTCCGTGATCTGCGACGCCATATGTTCGTGCGCCTCATCCGTCTCTCCCTGCACATAGGACTCCCCGACCCGATGCATGGCCCACTCGAAAACATCCAGATAGATCGTCTGCAGATCGACACGATGTGCCAGCAGATCGTTGACCAGCGCATGGGCACGATCCTCCTCGCCAGCCAATATGATGCGAAAAAAGGCTTGTCTCCACGCTTCCACCGTGGGCTGCGGCGGACTCGCCGTGCTGGCGAACAGTCCGGTAGGAAAGGTCGGGCGCGCCCCTGCTTGTGCGGCAAGAGAAGAAGCAGAGGACTGAGTCAAATCCGGGGATAAAAGAGGATTTGCCGTCGTTTCATACAGACGCAGCAGGAGTTCCGCGACCGGAAGTGCAATGGAGTAGTAGACGTTACGCCCGAGACGCTCGGCGCGTACGATGCCCTGTTGGCGCATCCGCGCCAGATGGTTGGAGACGTTCGGTTGCTTTAGCCCGGTCGCCGCTACCAGTTCGCTCACGGACTTCTGCCCGAGGCGCAAATTTTCGAGGATCGCCCGACGAGATGGCTCGGCCAGAGCCTGCGATAGCGCATCCGGATCCCGAGATTGTACCATACCGCTCTCTTCCTCCTGCCCCTCTCCATTCGCCATGGAGCCCGGTTTCTCCTGCCGCTTTTCAGGCAGGTTTCTCCTGCCTCTTTTGGGGATCGATGACAGGAGGGCGCAGAAAGGAATGCTTTTTTGAACGCCAGTGATCAGACTTTCGTGCGGCTTTCGCGGTTGGAACGGATCGCCCTTTGCAACGATATTCACCGTTTCAGCCTGCTTCTCGGTCGCGAGGCACTGCGCGGAGATGGCGAAACTCTTGCGGCCTCGCCGCATGCCCAGGTCGAGAGTTCTGCCTGGGAACGTCTCTTTTTGCTTGCCGACCTCTGGCCGCGCTTAGAAGCGGCCCTGCACTCCATTGCAGCCTCGCCGGACAGCGCCGCCATCCCCCTACCCCGCTCCCTACCGATCCAGGCAGTGCGCGGCAATCCCAGCACACTCGGCCGCCTGGCTCGCAATCCCACGGACCATCGGGTGTGGATACAGACAACGCAGGTAGGAGAGGGGTTCGATGCGTCGGCGCGTGTGCTGGAAGAACGCTCCACTCCCACGCTGCAGACCTCCCCCAATGGAATCGTAGCCGACTTCCTGGGGAGTCTGGCGCATGAGACTCAGGCGCTGCACCGCCTTGCGCTGTTCTGTGAGGAGCCGACCGCAATCTCCGTAGCGGCGGAGTTGTCTCAACGGTTGCGTCACTGGCGCAGTCAGTCCCCCTTTCTCGAATGCGTTGCGCTCCCCAAAAGCAGAGTCGCCCCCTCTGCCGAGTCCCTGCTGCGTTGCTCCCCCGCCTATCGAAGCCTCTATACTCTCCTGCAAACGTCGCGTTCAGGGCTCCATCTGGACTGGTCCGAAAGCACGGCGCTGCGCTTTCCTACCCTGGAAGCCTGGCATCTCTATGAGATCTGGTGTTTCCTGCGCGTAGGCATCGCCCTGCGTGACCTCGGATGGAAGCCCTTCGAGGCCGACGCTATGCAGATCGTCTCGTCAGGAATGCGTCTGCGTCTCGCCCACGGGAAAGCCTCCCGCATACGGTTCCGCCGCTCGTTTCCCGCAGAAACCTCCCTCTCCCCAGAGGCGACGTTTGATCTGCTCTATCAACCCCTGTTTGCCAGCGCAAACCGCGCTTCTACACGCCCTCCGACCAGGTTCCGTTCTCTCTCTCACGTCATGCAGCCCGATATCGCCCTGATCCGCAACGACAGACTGCTGCTGCTCGACCCAAAATATCGGTCCTACGAAGACGTAGGAGCGGAGCAAGAGGATATCGATAAGATGCACGCCTATCGTGACGCAATCGTCCGCACAGACGCAGACACCGGGCAAACCGTCCCAGCCGTCGATGCGGCCTGGTGTCTGTTTCCCGGTGTGCCCGTCTCTCCGAATGTGCGCCCGGAGTCTCTCCGCACCTATCCTATCCCCACTCCGGAATATCCTTTTGGGACCGCAGGAGTAGGAGCCGTCCAGATACGACCGGGAACCGCAAACCCCGAACTTGCGATGCTGCTTCGGACCTGGTTGGAATCGGAGAGTTGATTAGCGCAAACGTCGGCCAGGCCAGGTATCGGGGCGTGCCCAGAAAGCGTCTTCGCGCCCACCGTAGAAACTGTTCAGGACCGTGTCCATGACGAGGGCCGTTCGGGAAGCGGTCACGCCGGTACTTGGGCAGTGGCCTTTACCGTTCAATTCATCGACGATGGTCTGAATGAGAGGCTGTTGGATGTGCAGGGGATTGGGGAGATCGAGGAGTTCGTCCTGAAGTTCGCCGCGTGCGCCAGCCGGGACGTTCGCGCCCTGGCCGGGAAAGGACGTAGACGGCGCGCCGGGAAGGGTACGCAGGCGCACCGGTTCATTGCCGAAGGTGGAGAAAGAGATCTGTCCGTCGGTGCCGGTGATCTCGATGATGTCGGTGTTAACCCCGCTGACGAAGTTCCAAGCGGCGGTTCCCAGCGCACCGGAAGGGGTGCGGAAGCGCATCGTGATCGAGTCCTCGACATCGTAGGGTCCAGCCAGATTGGCTGCCGAGCCTTCGACCTCTCCCAGCGGACCCAGAATAAAATCCAGAATATCCAGCGTATGACAACCCAGATCGAGAAACAGGCCGCCGCCCGACTCTTCGGCTATCAGCCGCCACGGCAGATGGTTCGCATCGGTCCGCCGATGCGAGGCGCTTGAGAATCGGTAACTCACGCCGGTGATCTGTCCAATACCGCCCGTCTCTACGACCTCTTTCGCCTTCAAAAAACGTGCCAGACTGCGCCGGTAGAACGCGACGAAGAGCGGCAAGCCCGCTTTCGCGAAGGCGTCTGTCATGGCCACGCACTCGGCGTGGTTGCGGGCCATCGGTTTTTCGACGTAGCAGGGTTTGCCTGCCGCGCAGACAGCCAGGGCGTAGTCGAGATGGGAGCCGGGCGGAGTGGCGATGTAGACGGCATCCACTTCGGGATGCTGAATGACGGCCTCCGCACTGTCGAAAGCGTAGGGTACTTTATGCCGCTGCGCATAGTCCGCCGCCTTCGCGCCGTCCCGACGCATGACGGCGACCAGATCGCTGCCCTCGATCAGCCGAAAGCCCGGTCCGCTCTTCACTTCGGCCACATCCCCGCATCCGATAATTCCCCAGCGTATCATCGTCGTCGTTTCCTCTCGCCTCCAAACGTTCTTTAGCCCTTCAAACCGGTGACGGCGATCCCCTGAATGAACTGTTTCTGCGCAAAGAAGAAGAGCACGATGATCGGCAGCATCACCATCGCGGAGGCGGCCATCAGCAGGTTCCAGGGGGTTCCGCCATGCTGGCTCTGATAGGCCTGCAGGCCGAGGCCCAGCGTGAAGGTCTTCTGATCCACCAGATAGATCATCGGCCCCAGGAAGTCGTTCCAGGTACCCATGAAGGAGAATAGCGCCACAACGGCCAGCGCGGGTTTGGCCAGTGGCAGCATCACCTGTCGGAAGATCTGCCATTCCGAACAGCCGTCCAGTTTGGCCGCCTCCGACAACTCCAGCGGGATCGTCCGGAAGAACTGCCGTAGGAGGAAAATATTGAAGGCGCTCCCGAACCAGGCCGGAACCCAGAGCGGTCGGAAGGTGCCGATCCAGCCGAGATTCTTGAAGAGGGCGTAGATCGGAACCATCAGGACCGGAAAGGGAACCATCATCGTCGCCAGCGTGATACTGAACAGGATTTCCCGTCCCGGAAAGCGCATCCGGGCGAAGGCGTAGGCCACCAACGCGTTCGAGCAGATGGTTCCCGCGACGACGAGGGCGCAGACCAGCAGCGTGTTCCGCCCATAGACCAGAAACGGCACATAGCCGAGTTTGTCCGCGTGATAGACGAAGGCGTCGTAGTAGTTGTGCCAGAGCACCTTCGATGGGATCCAGACGATCTCGGTACTCATCGTCTCCGCCAACGGCTTGACAGAGGTCAGCAGCATCCAGATCAGCGGGAAGGTGAAGATCAGAGACAGCAGGATCAACGCCAGATGCAGCAGCAACGGGTTCTTCTGTCGGTTGGGATCGCGATGTTTCGTTTTTAAAGCGGCAACAGCCATCGTCGTTTTCTCTCTTAAAAGGCGCTGCGACGGAATCTAACCGCCGTTATAGTGGACACGCTTCTCGGACATCCTCAGTGCGATGAACGTCAGCGCCATGATGATCAGGAACATGATCCAGCCCATCGCGCAGGCATACCCCATCTTCAGGTAGACAAACGCGTTGTCGTACAGATACATCGTATAGAAGTAGGTCGAGCGCGCGGGAGTGCCGCCGGGAAACATGATAAAAGGCAGGGTAAAGACTTGCAGCGTGCCAATGATGCCCATGATGAGATTGAAGAGAATGACGGGCGATAGCATCGGCAGCGTGACGTGACGCGTTTTGGCCCACCATCCCGCGCCATCGAGTTCCGCCGCCTCGTAGAGCGCCTGCGGCACATCCTGGAGTCCGGCCAAATAGATGACCATCGAATTTCCGGCGCCCCACACCCCCAACACTACCAGCGCCGGTTTCGACCATTCCGGGTCGCTCAGCCACTGCGGCGGCTTAAAATGGGGAAGATGGGTATGAAAAAGAAAGTTCAGCAGATTCGGAGGCGCGTTCATGATCGGATCCAGGATATGGTTCAAGACCCCATGCTCTCCGTTGAAAACCCAGAGGCCCAGCATGGCGAGGGAGGCGCCGGGGACCAGCGAAGGCACATAGAAGAAGGTGCGGTAGAGCGTCATGCCCTTGATCTTGGCGTTCAGCATGAGCGCCAGGGAGATGGCGACAAACATCCCCATCGGCAGGGCGAGCGCCGCAAACACTCCTGTATTCCACAGGGCTCCCCGGAACACGCTGTCATGGACAAGGTCGGTGTAGTTCTCCATGCCTACCCAAACAGGAGGCCGCAGCACCGAGTAGTCGCAGAAGCTGTAGTAGAGTGAAGCGAGCAACGGATAGAGGAGAAACACGGAGAACCCGACGAGCCAGGGAGCCACAAAAAGCAGCGCCGTCAGGGCCTCACGGTGGCGAATTTTCATGGACGGACTCCCTCCATCTCGTTGCGCTTGTGGAGGCGTTCCAGATACTGATCCATCTTTGGCTGCATTCTCTCCTGCACATGCTTCAGCCCCTCCTCCGGAGTCACCTTGAGCAGGGCGATCTCATCGAATGCATTGCTGAGTTCGTCCTTGTATTCCGGCCAGAGAGCCAGTTTCGGCGGCGAAAGCACGTTCTTGTTTTTGGGCATCTCGGCGAACAGTTTGATATAGGGGTTGGGATGCGTCCGGTAGAAATCCGGGCTGACTTTTACGAGTGGCGAGTTTTTCTTTTGCCCCATGCAGAGCAGTTCCATCCCCTCCTGCGACTGCACGAAAGCGATAAACTCGAAGGCCTCTTTCGGGTGCTTTGCGCCGCGCGGTATGACCAGAATATCCAGGTCCGCGAAGGTGGTGCCTGCGAGATCCGGTCGGTCGGCGGGATAGGGAAACGGCACGGCGGCCCAGTTCAATACCGGCTTCTCCAGGCTCGGCGCATACTGATCGATAAAGTTGTGCATCCAGACACCCTGCATCTCCATGGCGACTTTGCTGGAAAGGAAAGCGTTCTGCGGCGACGAGAAGTTCCCAAAACCGCTGCGAAAACTCTGTAGCTGTGCAGCGCCATACTTGCGTGAATAGGACTGCACCCAGGCCATCGCCCGAATATTGTTGGGATCGTCCGCCGTGATTTTGGTCTTGCCGTCCCACAGTTTGCCCCCGAATGTTTCGCCCCAGCCCCAGTTCCACCAGCCGGGCTCGGAGGGCATGAAGCCGGCTTTGTCGAGCTTGCCCTGCGCATCCCGTGTGGTGATTTTCTCTGCCATCGCGTCCATCTCTTCGATGGTCTGCGGCGGTTTTTCCGGGTCGAGACCGGCGTCTCGAAACATCTGTTTGTTGTAGTGGAGGGCCGTAGAGGCGGGAGCGCTGGGCAGAGCGTAGACATGCCCCTCATAGGTTCCCATATCCCAAAATGCCGGAATATAGTCGGCAGCGCTGATCCCCTTCTCCCGGCAATAGTCGTCGAGTTTGAGGATCGCTCTGTCGTCGGCGTACTGCGCCATGTTCGGGCCATACAGACCGGCGACATCGGGCGGATCCCCCCCTGCGACGGCCAGCAGCGTCTTGCTTTCGATGCCGCTGACCGTCAGCAGATCTACATGGATCTTGTTCTGTTTGCGATTGTAAGTGTCCACAACCGCCTGCATCGCATCGCCCTCGAACCCGGTCCACTTCTCCCAGTAGGCGACGTGAACGGGACCGGGTTCAGGATGCGGAGTGGTAATTTGTTCGCTGGCAAAGATCGTGAACAGAATGCCCAGACCCGCAAGGGGCAGAGCGAAGTCGCGCAGTTGCATGGAAGATGCCTCTTCAGAGGAGATAGATGTGCGTTGGAGTATACCCGAAATCTGTGCAGAAGAACGTACGCTAAAAGCGAGACGCCTGACCGATACGCAACTAGTACCTCATCCAGGTAGAACCTTTGCATAGGTTTTGAGATCAGCGAAGCACTTCCACTATCCCAGTGGCGGTGCAAGCATACTACCTTGAAGAGGTACTAGTGAGCGTTATTACGTATCAATAAATCTCAATTTATTGATACGGTCGTGGTCGCGCAAGCCTCTTGTTCGTTTCGCTGGAGGAGCCCACCAAGCAGATGCGGCAGGAGGCGGAGGAACTGGGCCTCCTGGAAGGGTACGGCTCAAAGAAGATTCCTCGTCTGCAACTGCGAACTCTCAGGGAGATTCTGGAAGACAAACGTGACTTCGATATTCCTATGGGGTACCAGCCGATGCGCAACCAGGGCGTGGGCAGGGCGAAGATTATGCAGACAGAGATGCCTCTGTGAAGACAGAGACAACCTGGTCCGCGAAGCGCGGGGCGAGAAACTCTCGTCGGTCGGGCGACCGCAACCGGCAACCTGACGACGCGCCGGATCCGCGAACGTCTGTAACGTTGAGAACGGACAGGCCGAGAGACGCGCGT
>JAYUMV010000203.1:0-1992 GCA_043762265.1 Chthonomonadaceae bacterium
GCACGATCATCTGCCGGCCCTGATCTTCCCTAATCCGGAGAGTCCGGGGCGCTACGTCGTCCTGAACATCGGTTTTACCTTCTCCCGCGCCGATAGGGACGGCAGCAACTCGCAGCAGTACCCGCATCTGCCCGACTTTGCGGTACTAAAGATCGCGCCGGATGTGGCCTACACCGACGACCGCAGCAAAAACACGGAACTGGCCGGGTTCTTCGACGAAAACTGGCAAGCGCCGCTTCTGCCGTGAAGCGCACACCGTACGTGGTACAATAGTCTCACGTGGACGAGGGCAAGATAGGGCAGCCGCGGCAGGCGTCGGGCAGGCTGTGAGAGGATAATAACGGATGCGAACAACGATTTGGCGTGGTTTCCTGGCGTGTGCAGCGCTTCTGGCGAGCGGGCGATGCGCCTGGGCTGGGGGTGGAGGCGTCGGCAAAGCGATCGAGTGGCGCAAATCGCTGGTGGGCGCGCAGACGGAGGCGAAACAGAGCCATAAACTGCTGATGGTAGATTTTTACACTTCGTGGTGCGGCTACTGCAAGAAGCTCGATGCCGAGACCTACACCGACGCCAATGTGATCAAACTGAGCGATCAGGTCGTGACTGTCAAAGTCGATGCCGAGCATGAAGGCAAGAATTTGGCGATGAAGTACGGTGTCCACGGCTTCCCGACAATCCTCTTCCTCAACGAGACAGGGGGAGTGGAGGGGATGATCGACGGCTTTCTGCCCGCTGCCGATTTTGTCAGAACCTTCAACACCACCATGAAGCGGCACCAGGACTTTATCGGGGCACAGGCGCGTTTCCAGAAGAACAACAGCGATGTACAGAGCGCGTTCGATCTGGAAGGTTACTACGCGGCTCAGGGGAACGCACCGCAGACCATTGCGATGCAGCAGAAGGTGGAAAAACTCGATCCGCAGAACTCCAAAGGTCTGCTTTCGCGCTCCTGCCTCTACCTCGGCGATTTCTACTCGCTCCGCGGGAAGTTCGACAAGTCGGTTCCGCTCTACCAACGGGCGATCAAAATCACCAAAGCGCCGCGCGACGTGGCTGTCGGTCATCTCAGCCTCGCGTACTGCCACCTCTCCCAAAACCAACTCAAGCAGGCCCTACCGGACCTGAAAGCGATTCAGGCGATGCCCAACTGCCCCCAGGATATCAAAGGCACCGCCCAGCAGTTCCTCGCCAAACTCAAAGCGCAGGGCATCCAGTAGAAAATCGCCGTTAGGGTAGGCGATTTGGGGTGCCCGAAGGGCTTCCTATTTGCAAAAAAAGCAGCCCCGGAAATTCTTTTCCGCTAACGGTTGAGAAAATGGCCGCATTGCGGACAGATGGCATGGATTTCCGACATAGAGACGCCGCAACGCAAACAGTAGATCAGCTTCGCGTCTGCCGGCGTCTCTAACGGTTGATCGGGTTCCGACGCAGGCTTGTCCCAGAGGCGGTTCAGATCGTACGGGTCAGGCCGCTCGCGCCACATCTGAACGCTCTGCCAAACCACCACGCTCAGCCCGATGCCGCAGATCGTGACCCCAATCAGACTGCTGACCGGGTTCCAAAAAGCGATCAGCCATGTCCCCGCTCCCATCAGGGCCAACCCCGCGAACAGCCGCGTTATGCGATTAGCAGAATCCCCCCGAAAAAGCATCCTCTCCGCTCTCCTGTCGATCGATATTGTGAAATTATACCCCTTTACGGCCAGGGGAAGGAGGGCGTGGGGGTGAAGCGGTTATAGAGGGCGGGCAGAGTGAACAGGATCGCCGTGGTGAATTCGCCCAGCACCATTCCCAGAAAGAGCGGGCGGGCGCGGGAGTAAAGTTTCATGCCGCCATAGCGCAGCAGAACGACTTTGAAGAGCCAGGCCACAAAGCAGGGGAACCAGAAGACCATCATGGTCCAGGTGCCCGAGAGCGCGTAGCCGAGCGGATGCAGGGGGAACCAGAGCAGGCGCGCGCGCAGGGTCACGATCAGGACGGTGACGATCAGGCC
>JAYUMV010000204.1:0-2824 GCA_043762265.1 Chthonomonadaceae bacterium
GCCTTCGAGGCGGAGGATCTTACCGATAGCGCCGCTCTGTGCCAACTGCTTCGCCTTGACGTACTCGGCTCCGAAGCGGCGCTGATGACAGAAGGTCAACTGGACTCCTGCCGCGACGCAGGCGGCATGTTCCGCTTTCGCTGCGCCCCAGGTTGGAGCCATAGGCTTCTCCGCGTGGATCGCGCGAACTCCTGCCGCCTTGGCCGTCGCCGCGATCATTTCGGCGTGCAGAGGCGTCCAGGTGCAGATGCTGACGATGTCCGGCTGGTGCGCGGCGAACATCTCGGCATACGTCGGATAGGTGTGTGGGACGTGGTACTTCGCTGCGAGAGCGTCTGCCGCCGTTGTGAGCGGATCGACGATCGCGACGATTTCGACCTCGTCCGATGCGGCGTAACCTTTCGCATGCTCGTTCCCGCGGCCTCCGCATCCGATAATCGCCACCTGCAACTTTGCCATGGGGTTCTCCTCAAAATCGATGGATTGGAATGGGGCTGCCGAAGTGGCGCCTGCACTCTATTTTACCTGCAAAACGATGGTCCGGTCAGTTTCGGATTTGGCCACTCCCGCGGAGTACGGTCTTATAAGTGGTGAGTTCCGACAGCCCGACGGGGCCGCGGGCATGGAGTTTGGAGGTACTGATCCCGACCTCCGCACCCATTCCGAACTCCGATCCGTCGGTGAAACGGGTCGAGGCGTTGACATAGACACAGGCGGCATCCACCTCCTGCACAAAGCGTTCGGAGGCGGAATAACTCCCAGTGACGATGGCTTCGGAGTGCCCGGTGCCGTAACGGGCGATATGATCGAGAGCCGTGTCCAGGGAATCGACCACGTGAATCGCCAGGATAGGGGAGAGATACTCGGTTGCCCAGTCCGACTCGTCTGCGGCGAGGGCGGACGGAAAGAGGGAGCGCACACGGTCGTCGCCGCGTAGTTCGACGTTGGCAGCGGCAAAGCGCGCGCCGAGAGAGGGGAGCAGAGCCTCCGCGACCGAGGCATGCACCAGCAGGGTCTCCATCGCGTTGCAGACCGAAGGCCGCGATACTTTAGCGTTGAGAGCGATCTCTGCCGCCATCGCGAGATCCGCAGAAGCGTCGATATAGGTGTGGCAGTTGCCGCCGAGCGACGCCAGTACCGGCACCGTGGCATGGGCCAGGACGCTCTTCTTAAGGCGTTCGCCACCACGCGGGATCAGCAGATCGACCAGTCCTTCCGCCTGCATGAGCGCCACCGCCGCTTCGCGGTCCGTGGTTTCGATGAACTGAAGGGAGTGCGCGGGCAGCCCGGCCCGTTCGCCCGCCGTCGCCAACAGGCGTGCCAGGACCGTGTTCGAGCGGATCGCTTCGGACCCCCCGCGCAGAATGACGGCATTGCCTGCTTTCAGACACAGACTGGCGGCATCGGCGGTCACATTCGGGCGGCTCTCGTAGATGATCGCAATGACACCGAGCGGCACCCGCACGCGCTGCATCTCCAGGCCGTTTGCCAGTCGTCCACCGCTCAGAATCTGGCCGACCGGATCGGAAAGCGCCGCGACCTGCTGCAAGCCCTCTGCCATGCTGCGGATGCGGGCGACGTTTAATGTCAATCTGTCGAGCAACGTCTCCGAGAGTCCGCTGGCCCGCCCTGCCGCCAGATCCGTCGTATTGGCGTCCTGGATCGAAGCGGCGTTTCCCAGAAGCGCCTCTGCCATCGCATGCAGTGCAGCGTTTTTCGTTGTGGTAGGCAAAGCGCCCAACTGTCGGGACGCCTGTTTCGCCCGTTGCGCCATCTCCTGTACGGTTATGTTCATGTCGATCTACTCCCGATCTAAGCTATCGTCGTCGATAATTCTCCCATTATATCACAAGCGACGAACACGCGAGCGGAGGTTCAGGAGCCGGGATAGATCGATTTGAGGACCGAGAACCAGGGGCGCTTGAGGGTGTCGTAAATCTTGTGTTTCACATGGCCGTCGGCCCACAAAGTGGTGGCGCCGTTGCGGTGCAGAAGGTGAAAATGATCGCGATAGGCGCCGCTCGGAGGGGTATTGAACCAATCCGGGATCTGGAGAAAGTCACAGAGCGGGCGAGGGTTGAGATGTTCCCAACAGAGCAGCGTTTCGGAGGGCTGTTCAATCTCCGCATCCGACGCGGCGAAATCGATTTCCATACCCGTTCCGGGATCGATTGTCTTGGTTTTGAAGCAAGGACCGTATTCGTTTCCCTGAGCAGCAGGATTGGTGGTAAAGTAAGCGGAAGGAATATAGATGTTGAAGTCGTTGAGGGCATAGGCCGTCTGCCAACTGCCGGGCATACTGGGACAGCGTTTCATACCGTCGCTCTTGATATAGGGGTCGAGGAGACCAGGATGGGCCGGGTGCTGAGCGGGCTGGGTCATGTCTCCAGGAAATGGCACGTTGTTGTTATCGTAACCGATCCAGGGCATCGCCCAGGCGTAGGAAGCATCGGGCCGACCGACGGTTGTCGCCGGGAACCAGAGTTCGTCGTAGTCGGTGACATACATCCGGCTAGCCATGCCGATCTGACGCATATTGCTGGCGCAGACTGACTGTCGGGCGTTTTCGCGCGCCTCAGAAAAGACTGGAAACAGGATGGCGGCCAGGATCGCAATTATGGCGATGACAACGAGAAGTTCTATCAAGGTGAAAGCGCGCTTGATTCGGAGCATAATGACTTCTCCTAGGGAAGCGGACCGATTCGCTCTTGAGAAGAGGCTGACCGGTGCAGAACGGGTTAGGCACGCTGTTCTACACAGGCCCGGCAGACTCCTGCGCAAAAAGTGTTTTGGCAGGAGTTAGCGACTGTGAAGATATAAGCCG
>JAYUMV010000205.1:0-8867 GCA_043762265.1 Chthonomonadaceae bacterium
GCTGGGTCGGCCGATCCCCAGCTCATCGAGCGTTTTGACGAAGGTCGCTTCGGTATAGCGCGGCGGCGGCTCGGTAAAGTGCTGCTTCGGTTCCAGCCCGAGCAGGTCCAGAGGCTGCGCTTTGGTGAGAGGCGGCAGCGGCGGCTGCTCTTCATCCGTCACCTCTTCCGTATCCTTGCCCTCGGTGTAGACGCGCATAAAGCCGTCAAACTTGACGATACTGCCGGTAGAGCGAAACAGATAGGGCGCTCCTGCGACGTTACCGCCACTGGCGCCTATGTCTGCCGTGGTCACATCCATGACAGCCGGCATCATCTGACTGGCGACGAACCGCTGCCAGATGATGCGATAGAGTTTCAGTTGATCGACAGAGAGAAAACGCGCGATCTGATCCGGTTCGCGGTAGACGGAAGTAGGACGCACGGCTTCGTGGGCATCCTGCGCAGAGCCTTTTGTCTTGAACTGCTTCGGTGTCGCCAGCGCGTAGGTATAGCCGGGTGTCTTCTTAGGATCGCTGTCGTAGCGTTCCAGAATGTATTTATTGGCTTCCACCTGAGCTTCGGCAGCGATTCGCACGCTGTCAGTACGCATATAGGTGATGAGCCCTACGCTGCCAAGTTCGCCCAAATCGATGCCTTCGTAAAGATCCTGCGCGACCGACATCGTGCGGCGGTTGCCGAAGCCCAGTTTGCGGGCGGCCTCCTGCTGCAGCGTGCTGGTGATGAAGGGGGGCGCGGCGTTGCGGCGCTGCTCCCGCTTCTTGATCTCCGCGACCTCGTAGTTTGCGCCTTCGAGATCGTGCAGAATGCCGTTCATCGTCTCTTCAGACTTCGGTTCGAGGCGCTCCCCTCCTCTGCTGAACAGTTTGGCCGTAAAGGGGAAGCGTCTCTCCGGAACCTGCGGCGTCAGGGTCGCCGTCAAAGACCAGTACTCTACCGGTACAAAGGCTTCGATCTCTCGCTCTCGTTCGCAGATCAGGCGGACCAGAACCGACTGCACACGCCCGGCGGAGAGCCCTTTCTGGATCTTCTTCCACAGGATGGGAGAGAGTTTGTAACCGACCAACCGATCCAGAACCCTGCGCGCCTGCTGGGCGTTGACGCGGTCCATGTCGATGGTGCCAGGATTGGCGATGGCATGTTGTACTGCCTGCTTCGTGATCTCATTGTACTGAATGCGCTGCGGATTTTTGATTTTGAGGGCTTCCGCGAGATGCCAAGCGATCGCCTCCCCTTCACGGTCAGGGTCGGAGGCGAAAAAGACGTTCGTGACTCCCTTGGCGGCGGCGGTCAGACGTTTCATGACATCGGTGCGGTCTTTGGTCGTCTCGTAGGTAGGCGCGAAGTCGTTCTCGATATCGACGCCCAGTTTCTTCTCCGGCAGGTCGCGCACATGGCCTATGCTCGCCTCGACCTCGTAGTCGCTGCCCAGAAAATTCTTGAGGGTCTTTATCTTGCCCGGAGATTCCACGATAATGAGGGATTTCGCCATTGCGATTGATTACCTTCTGTGAAACGACGGTTTACGCCCTGTCCGACCGCCGTTCCCGATATGTCCTGATTGTAAGTCGGTGTATGTTACCACCATGTCCCTGCGGTTTGTCAAGCACAATCAGATTATCGGTTGGCAGATGAGCGGGTTAAAATCGGCGCGTTTCGATCTTTCGGAGGGAGGGAAGAAGTTCGGATGCGGGCACAAAACCCGTAGAAGCGGAGAGAATATGCCCCTCTGGGTCGGTTAAAAGGGTCGTGGGGAACTCGGTGACATCGTAGCGTCGGATCGTGGCCATGTCCGTCTCACTGTCCACAAAAACGCACACGAAATTGCGGCTCAATTCCACTATCTGCGGGTCGGTAAAGGTTTCCGCGTCCATTTTCGCACACCAACTGCATCCCGGGGTATGAAAACTGACCAGCAGCGGGCGGTGCGTCTGCTGCGCCAGACGCAGTCCGGCCTGATAGCTGTGGATCCAGGTGGGCTCGGTCACGATTCGATTTTCGCGAATCGCGCCGAGCACCCCGGCGCCAACCAGCACTGCCAGCAGCGGCAGCCAGCCGATAATCCGAGGATGGAGCACTAGTCGCTTCAAGCAAGCACCTTTCAGGCGGCGGCGCGGAAGATCGGTGTCAGGCCATGAGCATAGGCCAGAAGCTCGGCGGTTTCCTCCGCTGTGATCGGTCGGAACTCCGCCGCGAGTTGCATGGCGAGGCGGAACAAGCGCGGATCGCCAGGCGGCACGGCAGCGGTGATCGGCTGCGAAAGAGTAAAACGCAGCGCCAGTTCTGCGATATGAGGATCGGAAAGCGGTTCGTACCAGCAGTTGGCGTATTCGCGGTGCGCGCCTTCCTGCCAGTTGGTACGCGCCATGGCTTTGAGGGCGAGTCGGGCGACCCCTTTCTCCTGCGCTTTCGCCAGGATCTGCGGTCCGAAGTCGCCTTCGTTCCAGGTGACGAAGTTGATGGGAAAGAGCGCCGAGGTAAAATCGAACAGTTCCATCGCGCGGAGCGCGGCCTCTACCGAGTGGGCCGAGAAACCGATATTGCGGATCAACCCTTCGTCCCGCGCCTTCACGATCGTCTCCATCGCGCCGCCGGGTCCAAACGCCTTCTCGACCTCTTCGACGCTGGAAATGGCGTGCAGTTGGTAGAGATCGACATAGTGTGTCTGCAAGTGTTTTAGGGATCGTGTCAGTTCGGTCAGCGCCCCTTCAGCGTCCCTGCAGCCGGTTTTGCAAGCCAGAAATACGCCGTCCCGGCGTCCAGCAAGCGCCGGTCCCATCCGCTTCTCCGTCTCTTGATCCCGCCCATAACTCGGCGCGACATCGAAGTAGTTGACACCATGGTCGATGGATTCCGCCACGATGTTGTCGGCTTCCGTCTGGTCCATGCCTACCAAGACGACCCCGCCCAAACCGATGATTGAAAGCTCCTGTCCAGTCTTGCCATAAGCCCGTCGCTGCATCTTCCCATGTCTCCTGACGCGATTTGCGTGTTGACTCTATTCTACACTATTCGCAGGCGGTTTTCCTCCTGAGAGGAGGACGACACGAAGGCTTCTTTTCCTGGTAGAATAGAAGAAGAAAACGTTCATAATAGTTTTTGGTAGCGCAACTCTCTTTGGTCCGTCTCTGTAGAACAGATGCGCCTGCACTCAGGCGCGGAGTGGAGGCAGTATGTCGGTGTTTCTTGCTCTGATGGTAGCCGGGTTGACCGGGCTGATCGTAATGGCGATCCCCGCGCTTGGGCGTCACGGAAGTATCGGCGCCTCGCATGGCCTTGGAGCGGCAGGCCACACGGGTCTGCACATAGGGCCAGCGCACAGCGCCCTCCATACAGGCGGAGCGGCGATTGGTCAGACGCTGACCGCAGCAGGCAAAGGTGCCGCGCAGTCCGCAGCCTCTTCCGCTTCCAATCTGCGGTTTGTGCCGTCCCCACGTATGATTTTCAGTTTGATGGCGCTCTACGGAGCGTTCGGGAATGCGCTGCATGGTTCCCTGCACTTCTCCCCACTTGTCGCTGGCCTCATAGCGGTCGTTCCCGCAGTACTGCTGGAAAAGTTTGCGGTACAGCCTCTCTGGAATGCGATGCTCTCCTCGCAGGGGAAACCCTGTTCGCCGCTCGAAGCGCTCACCCTGTGTGAAGCGCAGGCAGTCACACCGTTTCGGAACGGCAAGGGCATCGTGGCTATGGAGCGAGATGGACGGATGGTGCAGTTCTCCGCTCAACTCCTGCCGGAACAGGCGCATCTGCCGGTCCAGGTCGGCGACCGCCTGCGTGTCGAAGAGGTCGATCCCGCCCGCGAACGCATGACGGTAACGTTGCTCTAAGATCGGGCGCCGTATCGGGACGGTCACCCTGCTCTAATACGATTTTTGTCGGGTTGGTGAGGCGAGGCGACACGAGGCGTGTGTCCCTCGTCGGAAAACAGGAGAGTTTTCAGATGGAATGGATTATAGTTGCGGGCGTCGTCGGTGGCGTCCTGATACTGACCGCGGTCGTCGTCACGACCTTTCTGCGGAGCGTGGATGCAGGACAGATCCTGCTTGCGGGCCGGGGCGGCGGCCTCAAGATCTTTCGGGGGCCCTGCAAGGCGCTGATTATCCCGGTCATCACGCAGGCCCGCCAGATCCCGGCGCAGGCGATCAATGTGGACATCGAGATCACGGACCAGACGGCGGATGTAGATGTAAACGGACGTCCTGCCCCCGTGAAGGTGACCGTCAAAGCCTCCGCCATCGTCAGCGTCGGCGAGAACGATGCGATGGTCAATACCGCCGCAAACAAGTTCTTCTCGAAATCGAATGCCGATCAACTTCAGACCCTGACGGACGTTCTCTCGTCGGCAGGACGGCGCGCAATCAACCTGCTGCGGCACGAACAGCTCTTCAACGCGCGCTCCGCCGCTTCCATCGCAAATGCAGCGGCCAATGCGCTCGCACTTCCGACCGGCGGCCCCATGATTCTTCAAGCGGACGACGACGAACTGGCGGTCATCATCAAAGACGCCTGTTCCCGCGAACTGCTCGACCTGGGCCTGACCTTTAACAGTCTCAACATTAAAGCCGTTCTCAGCGAGGTAGCCGAGGCCCGACGCCGTGAGTCGGCGGCACGCGCCAAGGCCAGCGCCGATGTGGTGCAGGCCCAGGAAGAGCAGCGCGCCCGCATCGCCCAGCTCGAAGCCGCGCAGAAGATCAACGATCAGGAGAAAGCCCTGAACATGCAGATCGCCTCGAACGGCGCTTCCATCGCCCGCGCGGAGGCCGAAAAGCAGGCGGCGGTCCGCCAGCAGCGTGAGGCGGAACTGGCCGCAAGCCAGATCACCCAGGCCCGCGCCGATGCCGAACAGAACGTCATTCAGCAGGAGGCGGAAGGACGTGCCCAGGCCGCCCGTATCCGCGCCATTGCAGAAGCCGAAGCCGACGCGATCCGTATGAAGGCACAGTCGTTGATGGAGTCGGGACAGGCTTACCTCGATCTGCGCAAACTGGAACTTGCCCCGGCCCTCACCCGCGAAGTGGCAGGCGCGCTTGCCAACGGACAGTTCGTCAACTTCGGATCTACCGGCGAAGGGGGCCACAGCGCTGCTGCCTCCGGCACGGACGATGTGATGCGTGTAGTGCAGACCCTGATGGCCGCGCAGGTCGTCGGCAACGCCAACGGCGGCGGGAACTCCAACGGTAATAAGGCGTATATCCGCCGAGACAACAGCGACCTGCTCGCCCTCGCCAACATCGAACCGGACGCCCCTGCGCCTCGCACGCAGACCTCGCAGAGCGCAATTCCCGCCCCAACCGTGCCGCCGGTACCGCAGCGCCCGCAGGTGCGCAAGTAGTCCTGCCCCTCCAGGGCGGATAATAGAGTACAATAAGAGGCCGACGCCGAGCAGACCGCTCCGTCGGCCTTTTTCACCTTCCAGGTGCAAAGCACAACCGGGTCATTATGATCCTACCAACGGAATTCGCGTCCAGGAGGACGGTCCGCCAACGGTGCGTAGAGAGGGGTGCTGACCCCCTTGCCGCTCCGTCGGCCATTTCGACGATTTGGGATTGAAGAGAGTGGGCAGGGAAACGGAATGCAACCTTTTGTAGGAATGACAATCAAAGAGTTAGAAGGCGTCGCGCAAGAGAATGGCGAACGGGCCTTTCGCGGCAAGCAGATCGCGGCTTGGATCTATCAGCGGGGGGCCACCAGCATCGAGGGAATGAACGATCTTCCCCAGGCATTGCGCACCCGACTGGCGGAGAACTATACCGTCGGACTGCCGGAAACTGCCCATCGCGATACCGCCCCCGATGAGACGGTGAAATATCTGCTGCGACAGGCAGACGGCCAGACGATCGAAAGTGTCTACCTGCCCTATCCCGAACGTGTCTCGGTCTGTCTCTCCACCCAGATCGGTTGCGCTGCCGGATGCCGGTTCTGCGCCACCGCACAGGGAGGGTTGATGCGCAACCTGACTGTCGGCGAGATTATCGGCCAGTTTCTGCGCATGCAGGCCGACGGCGAACGCCGCATCTCGCACGTCGTCTACATGGGGATGGGCGAACCGCTCTGGAACTACGACGCTGTCGTCAAGAGCCTGCGCCTGCTGGGGAACGAGGTTGGGTTGTCGCTGCGTAACTTAACTGTATCCACTGTCGGTGTCGTACCGGGAATTCGGGCGCTGGCGAAAGAAGAGATGCCGATCACGCTGGCCCTCTCGCTCCACGCCCCCGACGACGAGACACGCGAAACCTTGATCCCGACCGCCCGTAAATGGAAACTGGACGAGATCCTGGATGCATGCGCCGAGTATGTCCGCCACACTCACCGCAACCTGACATTCGAGTATCTGCTCATCGGCGGCGTCAACGACAGCCCGGAACAGGCGCGGGCGCTGGCCTCTCTGCTGAAGTCACGCAAATTACCCGGCAACGTCAATCTGATTCCATTCAACTATGTCGAGACACCGCAAGGTTTCCGACGCCCGGAGCGAGAGAGCGTGCAGCGGTTCCGAGAAGAGTTGGAGAAAGCAGGTCGTGTCGCGACCCAGCGCATGACTCGCGGCCATGCGATCTCCGCTGCCTGCGGACAGTTGCGTCGTTCGATAAATCCGCCTATGCCAGAGTTGCGCGCTTCTGATATCGCGTTGGAGTTACGGGCGGAATAGAGGAAGTAAAACGTTGGTTAGGGGAGTCCACATACTGATATCGATAGGAGTGACACTGCCGCTGTGCGGTGTCGTCGGCTGTCATCACTCCGCTTCCACTTCTCAAAGCGGGCACAATCCAGGTAAAATAGAAGCCGAAGCGGATACCAACCAGAATATGACGGGAGAGATCTCCGGATCCAACTGGCATATTCCATGGACGGTTCGCGATGCGAAAGGCAGGGCCATTCCTGCCCTGATCGCCGACGCCCGCCAGGGCGAGATGAATAATCTTGACGCCAGCTATTCGATGCGGCTGCACGGCGTACGGGCTAAACTGTATCAAGAGGGCGTTCACGCTGCCGACATCGTCGCCACTCAGGTCGATGCCAACTCCGAAGATCATCTGATCGTCGGCACCGGCGGTGTGCGCGTCACCTCCCTTACCAACCCGCCGGACACCGTCGTTACGGCCGATAATATCACCTGGGATCCACGCACCTTCAAAATGGTAGCCGTCGGACACGCGCAAGTGACGCAGCGCCCCCAAAACGGTGGCACTCCCATCACCGAGACGGGCGGACGTATCACGTTCGATACGAAATTCAAGAAGATCAAGATCGAATAGCTGTGAGAAAGGCAATGGCCATGCGCCGTTTTCGTTTGCCATGGGTTTCCCTGCTGTCGTCGCTTGGGGCGAGTATTCTCTGTAGCGGCAGTGCGATTCGGACGCACGCCGAACATCAAGCGAGTGCTCCCCCAAGCGCTCCGCACCCTTCCAGGTTGAAGCAGATCGCCCTTCTCTCCAACAAGCGCCAGGCAGCGCCTCCGCAGGCAGAAAAGAAGAAACTGAAGATCGGTGACGTGACGATAGCGGATTTCAATACCAACGAGGGTGTGCTGGGATCCGGAGAGTTTCATCTGCTGGGACCCTATACCGAGATCACTGTGCCGGATAAAGCCAGCAAGTCGGTTTTGCATGTGCATGCCGATGACATCCAAGGCTCGCGCATAGGTAAAATCGACGGCGGCCTGATCACGTTGATCGGAAATGTGCGGTATCGACTGGTGCAGCAATCTGACGAAGGAGAGCGCATTCTGGAGGGCACGGCGGGCCGGGCCATACTGGAACGCACCAAACAGCACATGGAATTTACGGGTGGCACCCACGCGACTCTCACCGACGCAGCCCGTTTCAGTGGGCCAGCCACGCTGCGTACCGACTCCCTGAATGTCGCGATGAAATCCAAACCGGCTCGTTATACCCTGGAAGGCGCGGCGGCCAACAACGATATTCGGTTCACTCCTATGCAGACGCCCACGGTCAAAGCGGGCACAAAGCTTACCGCGGCCGATCCACCGGGAGCAAAACCAGCGGCCACTCCGCTCGGAACGGTCCATATCTATAGTTTTCGATCCGGAGACGTCCAGTTCGGGGAGGCGATTCACTTTCAAGGGGCGACGACGACCTGTGAGTTTGCCAGCCCGGACGACAAAACCTCCTGGCGTCTGCAAGGCGAGCAGTTCGAAGGCGAGTTCGTACCCACGACCTCCGATCTGCAGCGCGCCACCGTCACGGAGAACGTGAAATTTCATGTCCTTCAGCCTTCCGCAGACAAGAAGGTCAAAACTACGGCGGATGGAACGGCCACCCAGGCCTCGTTTGTGCGCACGAAAGCAGGACAGGAGATGCTGGCGCACGGCCCGATCCGCGTCGATTTTACCGATCCAGAGCATCTGGAAGAGCCGATGGTGCTGACTTCCGGACCGAAGTCCATTCTGACGGTGAAGAAGGCAGGCGGAAGTCTCTCCTACCGCCTGGACGACCCGGAACACAAACCGAAATTAGACATCGTACCGAAACCCTTTGCTGTAGACGAGGCCAAACCGGTGACGCCCCCCAAACCGAAGTAGAGACGGGCATGGTCTCGGAAATGAAGAGAATAGAACCCTTTGGAAATAAGTGCCACAGATCTGGTGAAAGAGTACCGCGGACGCAAAGTCGTCAACGGGATCAGCATCACTATTAATCAGGGCGAAATCGTCGGCCTGTTAGGGCCGAACGGCGCCGGTAAGACGACGACTTTTTACATGCTGGTAGGGCTTGTCAAACCGAATCGGGGGCAGGTTCTGCTGGATGGGCAGGACGTGACGCGCCAGCCGATGTATCGCCGCGCCCGCAACGGCATCGCCTATCTTCCGCAAGAGGCTTCTGTCTTCCGCAACCTGACGGTCGAGGA
>JAYUMV010000206.1:0-7464 GCA_043762265.1 Chthonomonadaceae bacterium
TTTCGGAGAATATCTTACGTACGTCCCCAGAAAGGATTCTGAAAACCAGAGTCCTCCTCACCGTAATGGGTGGAAGGGAAACCTATCGCGCTCCCGCCGTGATCGCGGAAAGCACAGGCAGAAAATAGGGAGGCCGTCAGATGATCGAACGCACAGGACTCGAACCTGCCGGATTGCTCCTCTACCGAATTAACCATCGTTTGATTCGGCATCCCGCCTTCCACAATCTGCTTGCCAACAGTCAGCCCGGTCGGGTACACTTATGACCCATAACGTCCTTTATGGGTCATAAGTGTACCCGGACGGAGAGCCTTGTCGCAAGAGGGTTTGCGAGGCGTTACAACAAGGGAAACGCTTGGTGCAGAAGACGAGTACGGTGGAGGCTGAAATGAGAAGCGATGATTTCAGGAAGACTGGTCATGAACCGCGCGGATTGCGCGAATCATCTGTTCCGCAGACGCATCTTTGTGCACAAGGGTCTTAGCGCCAGCTTTACGGCTGTTCTCTTCCTCGCCTTCGGCGTTGGTCAAGATGACGATACGCGCGTGGGGGAACTCAGATAGAACGGCGCGCGTGGCGGACAGACCATCCATGAGGGGCATGCGCAAGTCCATCAGCACAATGCTCGGCTGGTGCTGCCGATACAGTTCGACGGCTTCCTGGCCGTTCCTCGCTTCCGCCACTACCTGCATCTTCTGGCGATTCAGAATGCCCCGCAAGCCTTCCCGCACCACCTCATGATCGTCGGCAATCAACACGCGGATGTCATTTTCCTCGCTCATCCTCTTCTCGCTTTCCTCCGCACAAAAGGGTCTCTTGCCTATGCTTACGGAGACGAAAGCGCGATGTTGGCATCCTTATGGCAGATTTCCAAGTACCTCCTCAGATAGCGTCTCCTGTTCAGGGGACGCTTCGGCTCTGCCCGACAGGAAGGTGGTACGTCAGGTTGACCTGCGTTCCCTGCCCCGGCCGGCTGGTGATGTGCAGTTCGGCTCCCAGGCGTCGCGCCCGCTCCTGCATCCCGGCGACGCCAAAACCCACGCGTTCTGAATTTGGGTCGAAGCCGCGTCCATCGTCCACAATGCCTAGATGCACCTGATCGTCAACGTAGGTCAGCGTCATCACGATCCGCTGCGCCTCGCTGTGGCGAACGGCATTGGTCACGGCCTCCTGCCCGATGCGGTACAGATCGTTTTCTGCCAGGGCGGACAGAGGGAAAGGCGTTCCTTCGAGGGCAAAGAGGACTTCAACGCTATCGCTTAGTTCTTTTGCAAGCCGTTGCAGGGCTTCGGGAAGGCTGGCATTTTCCAGCAGGGGCGAGCGCAGGGCGCGAATGGAACGACGGGCTTCCTGATGGCTGTTGGCGGCGATTTCCTTTGCCCGCACCACCCGCTGCAAGCCTTCTTCCACATCGGGCGGCGCAGATTGCAGGGAAGATTGCCCCACCTCCAACTGCAGTTTGATGCCCGTGAAGCCCTGTGCAAGTGTGTCGTGCAGTTCCTGCGCCATGCGGTTGCGTTCGGTCAGGATGGTGGTTTCGTATTCGAGGGCGATCCGCTGCTCGTCGGCCTGCTTGCGCGCGGTCAGGTCGCGGCTGATCTTGACAAAGCCGCGTAAGACGCCGCTTTCGTCGCGTATGGAAGAGGAAATCTCATTGCCCCAGAAGCGCGAGCCGTCCTTGCGGACGCGCCAACGCTCGTCTTCCTGGCGTCCGGTGGCGGCCGCTGCGGCGAGGTCGTGTTCGGGCATGTTGGCTGCCTGATCTTCCGGAGTAAAGAACGCCTCCAAGGGATGCCCGAGGATCTCCTCCGTGTCATACCCGTACATGCGCCTGGCTCCCTCACTCCAACTTGTCACCCGCCCCTGTGTGTCGAGGGTGAAGATGGCATAGTCCCGAAGGTTCTCTATCGTCAACCGGTACTGCTCCTCCGATGCGCGGAGGGCTTGTTCGGCGTGGTACTGCTTGGTGACGGGCGTCGCCTGGTGGATGATAGCCAGGACATTCCCCTGAGCGTCGAGCATGGGGGCGTTGACCGCCAGCCACCAATGCGGCTCGAACTCGCCGTCGGGCGTTACAAGGTCGTACCGGAGGCGCTCCATCACGTCCGTCTGCCGCGTTGCAAGAACCTGGCTGATAGAGCGGGCGACCGCCGCCGAACCTTGCCGGCCCGGGTGGTCAGGATTATAGGTGAACACGTCGAGCAGGTTGCGCCCGATTAGCGCTTCGCGGGTCGTTAGCGTTGCGGCGACATAGGCGTCGTTCACAGCGGTGATCGTGAAGTCCGGCGCGTTCGGAGCGACGACGAGGAACGGCACCGGTGAAGCCGCAAATAAGGCTTGATACCGAGCCTCGCTCTCTCGGAGCGCCGCTTCGGCGCGAGCGCGTTCGACCGCTGCCCAGGTATGCTCCGCCGTTTCCTGCAACAAGGCGAGTTCTGCGTCATGCCAGCGGCGCGGCACTCCGTGATGAACGCTGAGAACGGCAACCCAGCGACCGCCTTTGTGGAGCGGAACTCCGGCAGTAGCGTAAATATTAAGCTCGGTGAAAGCCGCCTTTTCCGCCGCGGACAAAGTCACTTTGGCGTTGACGTCGGCGATAGCAATCACTTGCCCGTTTCTCAAATCCGCGGACGCCGCGCCGAAAGCCGAAGTCGGAAGGCTGCCCGTCAATTTCGGAAAATTACCGCGCGCGTAGTTGTCATTGATCATCGCCGTTTCGCCGTCCGGCGTGATTTCGGCATACAACACGCGGTCCACCGCTAAATACTCACCCACGACGCCCATCGCCGCCTGTTGAATTTCAAGCGGGTCGGACAGGGGGTGCAGAGCGTCGTTCAGCTTCAAAAGATATTCCTGCTGCCGCTCGCGCTGCTTGCGCTCGGTGATGTCGCTGAAAACGACAGCAAATAACCGGCTGCCCGGCCCCCCGACACGGGAATAGTGCGCCGTAAGCCAGCGCTGCAAATCGGCTTGGTAACCTTCCTGACGCACCGAGTGACCGGCCTTATACACACGCGTCATGGCATCGAGCCAGTGTTGTTCTAAATGGGGAACAAATTCACTTACCTTTTTGCCAACGACATTTTTTAGTCCCGTATGTTGCTCGAAAGCCGCGTTGGCGTCGCGATAAATGGCATCTATGATGTTATCGTTTTCATCGGTAACGATCTCGTTTATGGTAAATCCTTCGTCAACCGTCTCGAACAAAGTGCGGAATTTCTCCTCGCTCTCTCGCAACGCTTCTTCGGCTTTGTTGCGCTCAGTGACGTCAATAAAACTCAGGACCACACCGTCAATGTAATCGTCGGGAGTGCGGTAGGGCAGCATGCGGACAAGGAAAGTGTGTCCACCATTGCGGACTTCGCGCTCGCTACGGGCCAGCGTGTCCAGCACGCGGGCGGCGTCTTCGGTAAAGAGATGATAGTTGAGTTTGTGGGTGATGTCGGAAAGCGGGCGTCCGATGTCCGTAGGAATGATGTTGAAGAGTTCCCGGATGCGGGGCGTGTATCGCTTGATGAGCAGTTGCCGATCCAGAAAGATCGTGCCGATCTCGGTGGAGGCCATCAAGTTTTGGAGGTCCCCATTGGCACGGCTGAGTTCATCCAGGTTGCTTTTGAGTTCCTGATTGACAGTCGTCAGTTCCTCGTTGGTCGATTGCAGCTCTTCCTTGCTGGTTTCGAGTTCCTCGGCGGTGGAGCGCATCTCTTCGTTGACGGACTGCTGCTCTTCATTGGCCGATTTGAGTTCCTCCAGGGAGGCTTCGTACTGCTCTATCGTGGCGCTGAGCTGATGCCGCAGATGCAGGATCTCTTCTTCCAGGTGGTGAGAGAGGGCCTCTGGTGAAAGGGGCATTTGCACCGGCGCTTCCACAGTCTCAGCAACCTCTTCAAAGAGGACCACCAAACACTCCTGCGTTACGTCTTTCGTGCGTGTGGGGCGCACCTCCAGAATCACGGAGTGCAGCGTTCCCTCGATCTCCAGGATAAGGGGGGTGGTACGGACGTTGGTGTGCTGGTGGCGGGCGCGAAACAGGGCGGTTTGCAGTTCCAGACGCAAAGCCGGATGCGCCACCTGCAACAGGTTTCGCGACACTTCGCCTGTAAAGCGCAGGTAACGATCCACCGTCTCGGAGAGGTGCACGATGTCATAGTTCGCATTGACCAGCAGCGAGGGCGCAGCCAATTGCTCCAGCACGTTCAAATGCAGGAGGCCATATGGGGAGCCTGGCCGCTCTCCTGTGGCAGGCCGAGGCGGTGACGAAGCCGCCCCACTCACGCCTGCTCCCGCCGAAAGCGCGGGCGGAGGCGTAGGGGGAGCGAGCGTTGTGGTGTGGGGAATGGAGGGGACTGTCAGGGGCAGGGCGGGCAGTTGCCAGCCGCCGCGTGCCGACGTGCGCCGCACAAACAGGCGATGCTGCCGATCCAGGGGAGCAAAGAAAGCATGGCCGTCGCTCACGCTTTCCGCGCTGCCCAGAAACAGCAGCCCGCCAGGACGCAGGGCAAAGTGAAACAGGTCGAACACGCCCTCCTGCGCTTCCCTCTTGAGGTAGATGAGCAGGTTGCGGCAGGTCACCAGATCCAGACGCGAGAAGGGCGAGTCTTTGAGGAGGTTGTGAACGGAGAAGAGCACGCGCTCGCGTAGCTCCTTCTTGACCCGATAGCCGCTCTCTTCTTTGTGGAAGAAGCGCCGCAAGCGTTCGGGAGAGACATCCGCTTCAATAGTGGTCGGATACACGCCTGCCCGTGCGACCTGGATCGCGTTGTCGTCGAGGTCGGTTGCAAATACCTGAATGGTGGGCGGGTTCTCCAGCCGATCGGCCTGTTCGAGGAGCAGCATGGCAATGGAGTACGCTTCCTCTCCAGTGGCGCAGCCTGCCACCCACACCCGCACCTGGTCACTGGCGGTTTTATCGGCAAAGAGTTGAGGAACGTGGTTCTGCAGCGCAGCAAACGCCTCGCGGTCGCGGAAGAAGTTGGTGACGCTGATGAGCAGATCGTGCAGCAGCGCCACCGCCTCTTCGAGATGCGCTTGCAGAAAGGCGAAGTAAGTGGGAATGTCTTCCAGCAGGTTGACCTGCATGCGCCGCGCCACCCGGCGCAGAATGGTGGCGCGTTTGTAGTGAGTAAAATCGTGCCCGGTCTCCGCGCGTAAAAAACGCAGCACTTCCAGCAGCGCCTCTTCATCACCCGCACTGGCTTCCTTGCGGATAGCTGCCGGGCCGCCGGAGTTTGTGTCTTCGGCCTGAGCATCCGCTTCGCTCTGAGGCTCTTCCGGCGGAATGTGCATGCGCGCTTCGTTGCCCCGGAACTCCATCAGCCGCGACGGCATCTGCGCCACCGGCAGCACCCAGTCTACCATGCCGGTCTTGATGGCCTGGCGCGGCATGCTGTCGAATTCCGCTTCGGTAGGCTCCTGCGCGATGGTCAGCCCGCCCTGCTCCTTGACATGCTTGATGCCGATCGCCCCATCCCCATCCGATCCGGAGAGCACGATGGCGATGCCGTGCACCCCATAGGTGGCCGCCAGAGTACGGAAGAAGAGGTCGATGGCAAGGCGCTTGCCTGCCGCCTGCTGCGGCTCGATGAGACGGATATGCCCCTCCTCCAGCAACAAATGCTTGCTGGGCGGGATGACATAGACATGATTGGGAGCAACCTCTACCGTCTCCATCACCTGCACCACAGGCATCAAGGTGCGGTTTTGCAGGATCTGCGCCAGGCTGCTCTCGTGATCGGGAGAGAGGTGCATGATGACTACGAACGCCATGCCACTCTGATCGGGCATATTGTCGAAGAAGGCTTGCAGCGCCTGGATACCCCCTGCGGAAGCTCCCAAGCCCACGAGGGGAAAGGAGAGAGGGGGGATAACGGCGTCCGAAGAGAGCTTATTCATGGCAAGTCACATCCTAAGAGCAAAATGGATTGGTTATACTGTTTCCGTTCCCCTTGCGTTTTTCCTGCAAGAGCCACTATGGATTGCCTATGTAGAAGCCGGCAAAAGCAGAGCAACGCTCCAGGCTCAGGCTGGGTCTCGATGATGAACACAGGAAATGTCCGATAAGCGCCGGTATATACAGCGAGTTAAGCCCATAGATTGGCCGAATTTTTCGGGCCATTGTGCTCTTGCTCAGGCGTAGGCTTCGTCGAGGAGTTCGACGGGGTGGCAGATGCGGACATGGATTCCCTGCTCTTTCGCGCCCTGCTGGATCCAGGCGAGGCAGCCGGGGTTGCCGGTGGCGATGATGCTTGCACCGGTCGCTTTGAGGTTTTCGAGTTTGCGGTCGAGGAGTTGGCGGGCCATTTCGGGCTCGGTGACGTTGTAGACGCCGGCACTCCCACAGCAGGTGTCGGCCTCATCCATCTCGACCAATTTCAGGCCAGGGATCTGCTGAAGCAGTTTGCGGGGCTGAAGACGCACCTTCTGGCCATGGGAGAGATGGCAGGCGTCGTGATAAGAGACGACGGCATTGAGAGGTTTGGGGGGCGGCGTCAGGCCTATCTCGAATAGCCATTCGGTGATGTCTTTGACTTTGGCAGAGAAGGCTTTTGCTTTGTCGCGGTAAGCAGGATCGTCTGCGAAGAGATCGCCGTACTCTTTCATGGTCGAGCCGCATCCGGCGGAGTTGAGGATGATCGCGTCCAGTTCTTCCATCAAAGGCGCAAATGCGTCGATCATGGCGCGCATCCGGGAGAGTGCATCGGCATGAAAACCGGTATGGATATGCAGCGCGCCGCAGCACCCTGCCGCCTTTGGCGCAACGACCTCGCAGCCGTTGGACTGGAGCACCCGCACCGTCGCGGAGTTGGTGCCCCCAAACAGCACCCGCATCACGCAGCCCTCCAGAATGCCGACGGTATAGCGTTTCGTGCCCTTCGCAGGCGTACGCTCCGGCAGATTATGCACCTTCGCCTCGCCCTGCGCCACCGGCAGCGAGAGCGCGTGGTCGGAGGAGCCGGAAAGGAGTTTGGCGGCAAAACCGGGCATCTTGCCATTCGTTAGTTTGCCGAACAGCCCTGCCGCTTTCAGTGACGCCGCCAGGAGGCCGGGATTGGTCAGGGTGCCGATCAGTTGTTTGCGGGCAAAGCTCTGCGCGGCGGGCCGCAGATGGTTCTCCTCGATATGGGTGCGGGCCATTTCGAGGATCGAACCGTACTCTACGCCGGACGGACAGGCCGTCTCGCAGGCGCGGCAGCCGAGGCAGGTGTCCAATGCCTCGATCACGTCGCTGTCGAAGGGGATCACCTTTTCCCGCCACGAGCGCACCAGATAGATGCGTCCGCGTGGGCCGCGCGTCTCCTGCCCGGTCAATCGAAACGTCGGGCAGGCGTCCAGGCAAAACCCGCACCGAATGCACTTCGCTGTCTTATCGTCGATGGTAGTGTCGATAGTATTATTGGTCATGTTTCTCTAACCGTCGGGAAGGCGTTATTTTACAGGCGCATATTTACAGACGCATATTTACAG
>JAYUMV010000207.1:0-6604 GCA_043762265.1 Chthonomonadaceae bacterium
ATCTCGTTTTTCGGGACTTCGCAGTAGCCGGAGATCAAGTCGAGCGTGGTCTGCACCCCATGACAGAGCCCGATAAACGGCACGTTGGAGACCTTACCCAGCGCCAGACAGTTGGCGGCCATCGGGTTGGCGTACTGCAGCATGATTGCGCCCGGCTTCGCCACCGCCTCCATATCCTTCGCGATGTCCACCAGCACCGGGATATGCCGTTGCCCCCTAAAAAGCCCGCCCGGTCCCAGCGTATCGCCGATGCACTGGTCGATGCCGTACTTGAGCGGGATCTCATAATCGGCCCCGTAGGCATGAAATCCCCCGACCTGGATCATGACCACCACAAAATCGGCATCTTTGATCGCTTCGCGGCGATCCGTCGTTGCCCATACGGAGGCGGGCAGTTCGTTGTCCGCAATCATCCGCTTTACGAAGGCTTCCATGCGGTGGAGTTTGCTCTCCGTCGGGCTCATCAGGGCGAACTCGCTATCGACGAGCGACGGCGTCGCGAGAATGTCCGAAATCAATGTTTTGCAGAAGACGACGCTTCCCGCACCGATCATGGCGATCTTTCGTGGCATCTGGTTTCTCTCTCCTTCGTGACCCCTTCGCGTCTCCATTGAACGCGGGGTAGAGTGACCTATTGCGTTCAGGTTCGACACTGTCCCGGCTTTTCCTGCCAGCCGGGCAGGATTTTCGCGAATGTGTCGAGAAAGACACTGCAGCGCTTGCGCTGATCTTCTCCTGGGATTCCTGCTCTCGCCACTCGATGCGGCGACAAAGAAGGTTCACTCTAATGCGTTCCTATGTCAAACACGTCGCCTCGATACCCTTTCTCTCTCTCTTCGGCGTGTTGTTCTTCAGCGTCGCAGCGGGCGTGTTTGCGCTGATGCTTCTGCCTTCTCCCTCGGCTCCGGTCAATGCGAACGACATGGCAAAGAATGGGGCGATCTCAGTTTCCGGCGTACTCCTCTTCGGCGGAATCGGTGTAGTGCTGGTCTTTTCCGGGAAGTGTCGCGAGATCGTTGCAGATCCAGTTGGCCTGCGCTGGCGTCTCTTCCCAGGAATAGGGGCCTGGAGAGCGGCGCGCTGGGAGGAAGTCACCGATTTTTATCTCCAGGAAAATCAGACCCGATGGGTCGTGCAGACCGAGCGGGATACCCTGAGTTTTACGCGCGACCACAGCCCCAACCTCACGGCCTTAGCAGAATTCATTGCAGCGCGGGCGATGCGCCCTCCCTACCGGGAATGGCAGGAGCGCGGTTTTCGCTCTGGAGAGAACTGGCCGATTATTTTCGAATACGGTTCGGAAGATGCTGTTATGCTGTTCGGCGCGGCGATCCTGGTCGCCCTACCGACTCTCTCCTTCACGGCGTTCTCGGCCTTCGGCATGCTGCACCGTATTCGGGAACAGGGCTGGAGTGGCGGCATCGGCATCGATCTGCTTGTGGGCACCGGAACTTTTTTGCTATTCGCAGCCGCCATCGGATTTATGGTCTGTTCAGGCTGGAAAAATATGAGACGTTCCGACCGCATCGCAGTGGATGAACACGGTATCGCTTGGATACGTAAAACGGGAACCGTCGAAGCAGAATGGCCTCAGATCCACTCCGTCTACTCTCGGATCAGGAACGGTATTCTCGAAACCTCCTCTGGTCGCATCGAATACACCACGATGATCCAGGACGCTCCGCTGCTCCAGCGCTTGATACGGCATTTTGCGGCGGAGGCTCTCGCCCGAGGGCAGGAGGAACATCCCAGACCGTCTATGCTGGTCGGTGCGCCCGAGGTAAGACCCAACGAGGCGGTCTTTGTCTATCGCACAATGTTGAACTTCGCCGGAGTCTGCATACCGACCTTTTTCACCGTCCTGTTTCTGTTTGCCTCTGCTCAGGAGTCTGTGCGCCGGTGGTGGCCGGATTGGGACGCGCATTTTACCCGCAGCACACCCGCAGAACTTGCCGCCAGCAACGATATGGCCGTCTTGATGGCGCTGCTCAGCCTCTGGCTCTGGCAGCGCATGCTTTTTGGCAAGATCGTCGTCAATGAGGACACGATCACGCAGTACGCTCCATTCGGCGTCCGCGCTCTGAAATGGTGGGACATTCAGGCCGTAACGCCGTGGAAGCCCAATCCTGCCTTTTGCTTCTATCTGATTCAGGAACCGTCTGCTCGGCTTATCATCTGGACCGGGATTTCCGACGTGCGCAAATTAGAGGCGGAGATCAACCGCCGCATACCCGACAATGTTCCAAAAGTGAGGTTGCTTCCTGCCGCCTGCTACGACGAGGAACTTCTTTGAGGCCACGACGGCATCTCTGCAACTACTGCCTCTGTATCCGGACGCAAATGGCTTTCCTATGAGAGGGAGTGTTTACATGAAACTGCTCTTCTGCCTTGGCACGCTCATGCTCTTCCTGGCGCTTTTGGGGAGCGGCTTGTTCGTGCGTGCGGGGCGTGCTGCATCCGTCCAGGAACCGGTCTGGCCGCGCCTCGACCAGACGCAGTATGCGGGGTCGGAGAAGTGCGCTGCCTGCCATAAAGACTATGCCCAGAGTTGGAAAACCTCCGCCCATAATCAGATGATCCGGCCTGCCATCGCAGACGGGCCGAACCAGACGGTCGTTGCGGACTTCAGCATGCCCAGTCCCAATCGCTCTTTCGAACTCAAGGATGTTCGTTGGGTCATCGGGCATCGCTGGAAGCAGCGTTTCATCGGAGTGGTGGACGGGCAGGAGGTTGTTTTTCCAGGACAGTGGAGCATCAAAGACAAAAAATGGCAGCCCTATACCGGCAAGGCCGACTGGTGGTATCCGCAACACCCGGACTGGAAAGCCCGCTCCAATTTCAAGCTCTGCGCCGGCTGCCACAGTACCGGTGTCGATCCCGTCTCTAAGACCTGGACGGAGCAGAATATCACCTGTGAAAGCTGCCACGGCCCCGGCAAAGCGCATGTGGAGAAGCCGACCATCGCCAACATCGTCAATCCGGCGCGGCTGACCCCCGAACGCTCGATGGAGGTCTGTCTGGCCTGCCATCAGGCGGGCAAGCCGTCAGGGACCGAGTATGCCTGGCCGGTGGGATACCAGCCGGGCAAGAAACTCTCCGACTACTGGCACGGCTTTACGCCGGAGTCGGGCAAGCAGACCTCGGAGTTTTGGAGCGACGGAACCGCCCATAAGAACCGTGTTCAGGGCAATACGTTTGCGCAGAGCGTCATGCATGCGCATGGAATCCAGTGTTCAAACTGCCACGATTCGCACGGCTCACGGAATCTTTCTATGACCGTCAAGTCCGCCGCTACAAACGCTCTGTGCCTGACGTGCCACGGCCCCGGCAAAGATGTCGGGCCGCACTATTCCACGATCTCCGAACACACGCACCATGCCTCTGGCAGTACGGGCAGCCAGTGCATCAACTGCCACATGCCCAAGACAGGCGAGAACTCCGTTGGAGCGGAGGCGCGGGACCATACCTTCAACTTCGTCTCGCCCGCCGTCTCCCTCGGCAAGCCCGATCCCAATAGCTGTAACCTGTGCCATGCCGACAAAACGCCGGAATGGGCGCTGGAGCAGGCCAGGAAATGGTATCCGAAATTGAAATGATCCGCAGAGCGGAACTGCCCTCTCACCTTAACAGAGAGGCGCCGCCATCTACGTAGATCTCGACGCCGGAGACGTGCCGGGAGAGATCGCTGGCAAGAAACAGGCAGGTGTCGGCGACATCGATCGGCTCTCCCTGCCCTTGATGCAGGCCCGGTTTGCCCTCCGGCAGTTCTACTTTTACCTCGACCGCTTCGGTATGGCGCTTTTCGGTGCGCTCGTCGATGTTAGTATGGATCGCGCCCGGACAGATCGCATTGACCCGGATTCCATAGCGCGCCAGCTCGAAGGCAGCCATCTTCATGAAGGCGATCTGTCCTGCTTTGCTGGTGCTGTAACATGAGCATGACCCTCACAGCGCGGTTGCGCCGGGATTAGAGAAAGTTCGGTTGCCGTTGACGCTGCTGGTGATCAGGATGCTGCCTCCGCCAGCACGCCTCAGATGCGGAATGGCGAAATGGGCCGTCAGATAGGTGCCCTTGAGGTTGATGTCCAGAGTTTTGTCCCACTCCTCCGGCTGCAACTCTTCGATGGGAGTCCAGACACCGATGGTCTTAGAGATCGCCTGCTGTACCGAGTCCGGGTCCGACACGTCGCACTCCATGAAGAGCGCCTGCCCACCTGCCCGCTCGATTTCCGCGACGGTCTGACGCGCTTTCTCCCGTGCCTGTGCGAAGACCGGAAACAGAATGGCGGCCAAAATAGCGATAATGGCGATGACCACAAGGAGTTCGATCAGTGTGAAAGCTGTTCGTCTCTGTTGCATACGATTCTCCTCTGAAGTCTGCTTACGGGAATTTAGAGATCGCTTCCCATCGACAGTTCTATTGTGACCAACGGGTGTTAAGGCAGATTTAAGAGGAGGTTAAGCTTCCGTTATTATTGTCTTGGAGGGGAGCAGACCTCCTCCAGCCCTTCCTTCTGAAGGAAGGGAGAGGAGCAGATAAGCCTTATGAAGGAGCGGATCGTGCGCAGGGTCAGACTTCCATGAAGAGGCCGCCGAAGGCGTCGGCGGTTTCGGGTTCTGCGGCGAGATCGGGGAGATGCTCATCGACGGTTTCGGCATCGTCGGGCAGCGGTTCGCGGGCGACCAGGTTGAGGCCGGTGAGGAAGCGGGAGGGGGCGACCACGGCCTCGTTCCAGCTATCGGGAGTGGAGACGAACAGAAGATCGCGGGCGCGGGTGGCGATGACGTAGGCGATGCGGCGCTCTTCGTTGATGTCTTCGGCTTTGCGGTGCGGCAGCAGATCTTCCGCCCAGCCGATGCCGAACACGACGCGCCACTCCAGACCCTTGGCGGAGTGGCCTGTCGCCAGGGTCACCTCGTCCTCCTGACGGCGCTTCTTGGCGCGTTCGGCTTTGCGCCGCGCGGCCTCATCGCGTACCTTCTGCACGGCAGCCAGATAGTCGGTGATCGTCGGATAGTGCGCGGCGGCGGCCTGCATCCGCTGCATGTTCTGGATGCGGTCGTTGTCGCGGTCGTCGCCGGAGTCGCGCCGCAGCCAGCCATCGAAATCGGTCACATGGCGGATGATGCGCACGGCGTCTCCGGCGTGGGTGATCGTCTTCAACTGCGTCTCGATCTTCACCAACTCTTCCCGCAAGGCGCGCATGGCGCGGTGCGTCTTCAGGTCGGCGGCATGGAACTCCGGCAGGATGTCCCAGATCCGTTTGCCTCGGATCTCGGCATGGTTGCGCAGATGCGAGCCGGTCATGCGGTTGAGTTTGCGGTTGGGCACGTTCATCAAGGCCAGGAACCACTCGTCGGGATAAGGCTCTCCTGCCTTCGCCCCCGGCCCGGAATTGCCGATAATCGCCTTGGTAGCCACCGTGTTCGCAGTTGTCGGAGCGGAGGCGAGCGCGAAAAAATTAAGGTAGGCGAGCAGGCCCTGGACCTCTTTGCGGGCGTAGAAGTCGCCGTCGTCGCGCATCGTGTAGGGGATTTCGAGGGCGGCGAAATTACGCTCCAGCGCTTCGCTCTGGGCGTTGGCCCGGTAGAGAACGGCGATCTCCTGGTATTTCACGCCGCGCTTGACCAGCCGCTGGATCTCCTCGCCCACGGCGACCGCCTCGACATCCACATCGTTGTAGCGCTGCCAAACGACCGGATCGCCCTCGGGGCGCGTGGGAGTAAAGACCAGGGCGCGGCGCTGCGTGTCCTGGCGGATCAGGCTGTCGGCGAAGGTCAAAATGGAGCGGGTGCAGCGGTAGTTCTCCCGCAGTTCGAAGACTTTGGTGGTGGCGTGCGCCGCAAAGCGCTGAAAAGTCTGGGTGTCCGCCCCCCGAAAGCCGTAGAGCGACTGATCGAGATCGCCGACCAGCATCAGGTTCTTATGCTCCTGTCCCAGCGCAAACGCGACCCGGTACTGCGGCGAGTTCATGTCCTGGCACTCATCGACGACGATGTGGGAGTAGCGCGCTGCGATGCGACTGCGCAGAGCGTCGTCTTGCTTGAAGAGGGCGATCACGCTCTGGATGAGGTCGTCGAACTCGCGCAGATCTTTCTCGGCCTTGGCTTTCTCGAAGGCGCGCCAGGCGCGGGCGAAATCGCGGTCCTCCGAGGAGCCGTCGTGCTGGTAGGTTTCTGAGGTCGCTCCGGTATTCTTGTTGAACGAGACGCGTGTCAGGAAGCCCCCCACGCCACCCTCCAACTCTGCGGCCTGCGCGGTTTCCGCCAGGTTGCGGCGCAGAAACTCGTCCGTCAACAGTCCGAATTTCAGGCCTTCTCCCCGCAGGATTTGAAGGCAGAGCGCGTGCATCGTGGTAACGTGGACGTTTGCCATGGTGGCTTTCGTCAGGATCTGCCCGATGCGTGTCTTCATCTCCTGGGTCGCGTCGCTGGTAAAGGTGGTGACCAGGAGCTTCTTGCCCTGCTCTGCCATCCGCGCCGCCCGCAGCGTTACCACGCGGGTCTTGCCGCTGCCCGGTCCGGCGTAGACCGCCGCAGGCCCGTCCTCGAACAGCACTGCCGCCCGCTGATGAACGCTCAAACTATCCCAACTTGCCAACCC
>JAYUMV010000208.1:0-23784 GCA_043762265.1 Chthonomonadaceae bacterium
TTCACGACCTGATCCTCGCCGCCATCAAGCGGGAAGCCTCCCGTCCCTCCTTCTCTCCGCTCATCTGCTTCGGCGCGAATGCCGCTCTGCCGCATCATCATACTGGTGACACGCAGTTGCAAAAGGGCGATGTCGTCATTATCGACATCGGGTGCCTCTGGGCAAACTACGCCTCCGACATCACCCGCACGGTCTCCTTCGGCGAGCCGAGCGATCCGGATGCGAAGCATGTCTACAGCGTCGTCTCTGCGGCGCATCTGGCGGCGCGCAGCTTTGCTCGCCCGGGCCTCAGCGGCGAAGCAACCGATGCGGCGGCCCGCAAGGTCATCACCGACGCAGGCTATGGCGACTACTTCGTCCACCGCACAGGCCACGGCATCGGCCTCTCGACGCACGAGCCGCCCTACATGGTGAAGGGCAACGCGCAGCCGCTCCAGGCGGGCATGTGCTTCTCCGTAGAACCGGGGATCTATCTGCCAGACCGCTTCGGTGTGCGCATCGAGAACATCGTCACCGTTACCACCGATGGCGTCCGCTCCCTCGACGCCGATGCTCCTACAGAACTCAAGATCGTCCCTACTGCCTGAGCCTTCCGGCTCTGGATCGACAAGGAAAACAGGGCGTACACGTCGAAATAAGTTTCGGTTCGTGGTCCGCTCGCGGACGCCCTAATTTACCCACTACGAGGAGAACACTATCCCATGGCGGATGTCATCATCAGTCTTATCGGCAACGGCCCGGTCATGATCGAAGGCCCAGTCACTCTGCTTGACGCAGACGACAAACCCATCGAAACCCCGGAAGGCAAAGCGATCTTCCTCTGCCGTTGCGGCCAGTCCTCCGAGAAGCCCTTCTGCGACGGCACTCACAAGGCCTGCGGCTACGTCAGCGAGAGCATCGCTGCCACTCCCTGACCTCTCTCCCTGTGAAACGGAAGGTTTGAGAGGACGCTCAAAAGTCGAGGCGATCCTCTAAAGTCCCGCGAAACCCAGTGTGGCCAGCACAGTGAGCGCCATGACATGATTGCCGACGGCGTTCATATGGACGCCGTCGGTCGTCAGTTGGAACTCCGGATTGGCGGCGCGTCCTGCGCGGATCGCCTGCACGAAATCGTCATGAGCGGGAGCGAGGTGCGTCTGCCGTGAGGCGGCGACCCTCTGCATCGAGGCGACATAGTGTGCGAGGTTGGCATTGGCCCGGTTGTCGGGATTGTCCACATCTTCCCCAATTACCGTCGGCGTGACCAGGACGATCTCGGCGTCGGTGCCCTCCCGCAGCGTATCCACGATCAGGCCTACCGTCGCCTCGTAGACCTCGACCGGCACACCGTTCGGGCCATCGCCTTGCGGATAGTCGCGGGCCGGTTCCCAATCGCGGAAGCCGTGCCAGACATCGTTGATCCCAACATTGATCGTGACCACATTCGGCTTATGAGCGATCACGTCTCGCTGTAGCCGTGCGAGCATGTCGGGCGCTTTATGACCTCCGATCCCGGAGTTGACGACCCGAACATTGCGCTCCGGATAGCCCGCGTGAATCATATTCTCTACGACCTTCACATACCCGTCCCGCGCCTCCGTAATGCTGTCCCCTAGACAGACCAGTGTCGCATTCTTACCCAACAAAAACCCGTGCTCCGATGCCATCTTCATTCTCTCCTCTGCCCACATGCTTCTGAAAGATAGTGTAGCGCAAAAGCGAGTGAGACGTCCAGAGAACCTCCTGAAGACTGTCCGCTCAGCGTGCGGCAACCTGGTAGGAGAGCATAAAACATTGTAAATGGGCGACAAAAAGCCCTCTTCCTCAACGGGAGTTCGTTGAGGAAGAGGGTGGAGAAACTTTCTGAACTAGTTGGCGGGCGGGGGGCCGTTGCCATCGGGAGGCGGGGGCGGGCCATCGCCACCCTGTCCGCCGCCGGGGCCTCCCGGTCCGCCAGGACCATCCTGTCGTCCACCGGGGCCGCCGGGTCCGCCCTGCCGGGGATGATCTTGGACAAATTTGTCGAGCGCCGTTTTCTGATCCTGGGTCAGCAGCGCCTGGATCTTGTCTTGCCCTTTGGCGCGGGCCGCCTGCATGGCCTCACGATCCTGATCCTGCATGGCCTGCTGCATCGCCTGCTGCATATCTTTGCTGATGGTGACAGCCTTCTTCTTCTGGTCGGCGGTCAGTTTCAAGGTGCTGAGAGCCTGGGGCTGGATTCCGACGCTCTGAAACGCTCCCATCATCTGAATAACGCCCGGCAGCGTCGTTTTCTGATCGTCGGTAAGCACGGCTGCGATCTTGTCGTTCGCGGCTTTATCCAGCGTCTGCAGCTTCTGCATCATGGCCTGCATCGCCGCAGGATCGAATCCGCCGCCAGGGCCACCTCCGGGAGGTCCACCTTGTCCGCCACCCTGGCCGGGTCCGCCCTGACCACCCCGATTCGGCATCAGGCTATCGCGGTCTTTGCGGTATGCAGTCTGGATCGCTTTGATCTTATCGACCTGAGTCGCGGTCAGTTTGAGTTCCGAGGTAAGCGCCTCCACCGGAGCCGTCACAGGCTGAATGCGGCCGCCACCAGGTCCACCGAAGCCGCGTCCGCCACCTGGCCCCTGGCCGCCACCGCCGGGTCCACCGAAGCCACCTGGAGGGGGACCGCCCTGCTGCTGGGCTTGAGATACAATGCTTGCCATCGACAGAGTCAGCAGCGTGATCGCTGTCACTCCGAGACGAAAAGTACCGGTACAAGATTTCATTGTCTGTTCTCCTAAGAAATGGGAGGGAGTTTTACTCCCTAGTGTGAAAGGTAAGGCCTGGTCAACAGACCGTCTTGCTGAAGGTGAATCTCTCTTAAAATGCATTCGTCAGTGGTTATCCCTTGCGAGCGAGCGGAAATCCTGATTGAGATCTCTTCGCGTTTCCGCTGCACGGGCCATCGTTATGCAGATAATAAGAGGATACTACGATTGTATGAAAACAAGATGAAAACAAGCGCTCACAAAAATTAATTCTGACGTTTTCAACCGCCTTCCTGTACTCTCAGCAGGGAAGGGTTCGCCTCTGCTAAGAGCGCATCGCTTTTAGCGCATGTGCAGAAGGATGCCGGTCAGCCAGATCCAGTGCATGGTGCTGAACATCGCGAAGTTTAGACCGAGCGCAAACAAGACCAAGGCATTGTTGGGATAGAGACGGTTGCGAAAGAGGACCGTCAGGTCGAAGAGGATCCACAGGGTCCCCAGGGCCATTGCGATGCTGAAATAGGGGTTTTTGAAAGCCCACGTCACCAGAGCCGTCTCCCCTGCCAGCATAAAGATCAGCAGGATCTTGGAAGGCACGATCCCCAGGCAGATCGCGGTGGTGCGCCGACCTGCCTCCCGGTCTGGAACGATGTCCATGATCTGTCCGAAGAGGTGCGAGTGCATGGCAAACAGCGCGCTGAACAAGAAGGTAGCCCAGGAAAGCTGCGACACGCCGTTCAGCCAACTGCTGAGGGGAAACACGAGCAGATAACCGGCTTGATTCAGCATATCGAGCGGCGCATGGCTTTTGAAGGGGAACTGCGGACGGTTGTAGAGCCAGTTCACCAGCAGAACGACTGCGAACCAGACCAGAATCTTCCAACCCAGCAGCCACAGGAAGGTCAGCAGAAAAGGTGCCTGTACCAACGCCATGATGCCCGGCAGGCATGCCAGTTGCGCATCGGTTCCGCGCGCGCCGAAGATCAGACTGTCTTTACGTGGGTTGAGGCGATCCGTCACCCGATCGGCGAGATCGTTCCAGCCGTAGAGCAGCAGACCGAGCGGAAACGTGCAGTAGACGAGCCCAAGCCAGAAAGCAGGCGTACCGAACATATTGCGCTGGCCTACCGGCAGCAGATAGAACCAGACGCAGGTGGACCAGAAGCCGGGGCGAGCTGCCTTGAGGATAAAGAGCAGGTCCGCGCGGAGCCCAGCAGCGTGAGGGGACTCGATCGACAAGGCAGCCTCGTTTCAGCCAGGAGCACGAATTGGTACGCCAATAAATTGAAGGCAGGGGGCGTCATGGCATGCAAAACCACCTCCGATACCGCAAATTCAGGGCGGCGTGCCCTCCTCCTGCTTACTGCCTGCTAAAACATGATTCCTCATTTGGAGCGCGATTCCTGCTTCGGCGAATGTGTGCAAAAGGATTTCAGGGGGAGTTCAGATACAAGGGCGCTCGCCAGGGTAGCGAGACAAGAGACGGAGAGAGAGGGTCCCACGTACGGTATGCAATCGAGCAGGCGGGGGCGGCAATGCCGCCCCCGCGTCTATAGGGAGAGAAGCGAGAAACGGACGCGGCTTAGAGCGCGTTGCCGTTTGCAGCAGGTCCGGTCTGACCATCACCCATGTAGTTTAAACCAGTGAGAGCGGGGTTGGCCGCTTTCGTAGCATCCGGAGCCCTCAGAAACTTCGCGTGACCGTCGGCGAAAGCATAGTTTGCACCGCTGGAGTGTCGGGTCGCGGCAACAGCGCCAGGACCATTCTCACTGGTTCCCTGCGCGGCTGGGGGATTGGAAGCGGTCCAACCTGCGGTGAAGTCGCTCACATTGATGAGAGAGCGACCGCTCGAAATAGGGGTGCTGGTGATAAAGAACGCTGCCGCCTGATTGTAAGGATAGGGCCAGGCCAACCCCTGCGGGTTGCTATTGCCGGCAGGACCGGAAATACTGTTGCCATCGATAAAGATCGGGGAAACTGCGGGAAGCGAGATGCCGGCCAGCTTGCGAGGCGAAGACGAGTTATAACCGTCCGCACGGGCCATATTGGCATTGTACGTATACCCGATCGCATAGGTGCTGTCCGGGCACTTGAACACCTGATAGTTTTTCGTGTAAGGCTGAAGCACGAGCGTCCAGGGCGAAACGATCCCCCCGGAACTTCCTGTGGAGGAATAGGGCGTCACCGTCTCGTCGTAGTCCTGCGTATACATCATCCAAGAGAGCGAAATCTGCTTCTCATTGGAGACACAGGAGATGGCGCGAGCCTTTTCGCGAGCCTGAGCGAATACGGGGAAGAGAATGGCAGCGAGAATGGCGATGATGGCGATAACAACGAGCAGTTCGATTAGAGTGAAACCCTTGCGGAACGATGCAGAATTCAAGATCTTTCTCCTTGGCAGCCTACAGAGTTTAGGACAATCTCAGCGGCAGTCGCACACTTTACCAGCAGGCGGCAGAACAACAATGCAGGATGATTGACGAATGGGTACGGAGCAGTACGGCCCGTACATGCACTTCTACTTCGGAGGAGGAGCGTTCTCACCGGATGTATTTGCAGGCGAGGTTCCGGAGGAGCCGGATCGTCCAGGGTCATTTTCTCTACTCAGCGCCGCTGTATCTTTCTGCTGTCGTTCCTGAGGCGTTCCGGGATCACTCGCTTTAGGACCGCATCCCGAGAGAAGGCCGAGGCCCAGAACCGTCGGCAGTGCAAATCCGATTACCCTGTATTTACATCTCATTACGTTACGATTTTCCTTCTCGCACGGCCGACAATGGCAGAATACCAATACCTGATTGCAAAAACATTATGTTTGCAGTTCCTATCAGTGCTCTCCACAGCGAAAATAGACCGTATCTATGTCTTTCATCAGGCATGTGCATGCATAATATATCACACCATGGACAGACTGTCAATGTTCTGTTTGCATAATTCCTTATTTTGCTAACTTTGAAATGGAGATTATTAAGCGAGACGTAAGGAAGACCGGGCTTGTGACTGCCCGGTCTTCGCACCGTAAGAGAGAGGATTAAAAGGAGGGAAGGATTAGACGGGAAGTTTCCAGGGCGCGCGATACTGCGGTGTGAGCAGTGCAGTCGCCTCCGGATCGCCGAGCACTTCCCATTTTACGGGATCCCAGCGCAACTTGCGCCCTAACTCCAGCGCGAGATGGGCAAGATTGAGGGCCGTGTGCATCGGCAGATGTCGGGCGAAACTGCACGAGCACTCCTCACGCGAGCGGATACTGTTGATGAACTCACGCTCGTGGCCAGGCGAAGGCGGGGTGGCGACCGGATACTCTTTATTCGTAACTTCGTTGCCCTTCGCATCGAAGACCTGGCACAGTCCGTAGTTGGCGAGCAGGGTGCCCTGTTTGCCCTGGAACACGATGCCAAGGCGTCGGCCCCCGCCGGACTTGCCGACGCCGAAATTGAAGGAGTTCGCCTGCTCCATGCTCCAGGTCATCACCATCTCGGGAAACTCCCAGGTCACTTCCAGCGTGTCGGGCACGTCGGCCATGCTCTCCGTCGCGAAGCGTCCACCGGAGGCGGAGATGGCAGTCGGGTGCCCCAGATCGAGCGCCCAGAATGGCAGATCCACGATATGCGGCCCCAACTCGTGCAGCCAGCTATCCACATAGTCCTTGAAATAGCGGTGCATACCGTCGCGGAACCGCCCGATGTTGTAAGGCACGGCGGGCGCGGGGCCGAGCCACATATCCCAGTCCAGTCCGGCGGGCGGTTCGCTATCGGGGGGATTGCCGAGCCCTTCCGAGTCGTCGTTCATCGTGCAGAAGTTGCGGACGGCCGTGATCTTGCCCAGTTCGCCGGAGCGCACCACATCCACACACTTATGATAGTTGGCAGTCGCATGGATCTGCGTTCCGACCTGTGTGATGCGCCCATATTTCGCGGCGTAGTCGGTCATCAATTTGCCCTCGGTCGGGTAGCGACACATGGGCTTTTCGCACAGGACATCTTTGCCCGCTTCCAGCGCGGCCAGCGTGACGAGCGGATGCCAGTGCGGGGGCGGCGAGACGATAATGGCATCGAGGTCTTTCTGCTCCATCATCTTGCGGAAATCGTGGTAAGGTTTCGCTTTGCCATCCGTGAAGGCGACGGCCCGGTCGAGATGCCCCCGATCGACATCGCATACCGCGCCGATCTCCACATCGGGGAACTCCCCGAACGTATGCATATGCGCCCCGTAGCCGCGCCCAGCGACCCCGACGATGCCGATCACGACCTTTTCACTGGCAGAGATAGCCATAGTTCTCTTTTTCTCCGTTTTCATCCCGACATTTTCCCGTCAGGGGTTGAATTTTGCGTTGGATGACGAACACGCTCCGTTCGTCCGCTCTATTCCTCTGTTCGCGTATTAGATAGATTCTCCCTTCTTTTCTTCTTTTCCGTCCTGAACCACGATTTTGCCTGACAGCCCGCATCCTCACCCTACAATTCTCCGTTCACGAAGGGATTCCTTTACGGACCTAAGGAGAGTTGAATTGAACATCGTGTCTCTGTTCAGGAGCGACTTCCATTTCGCCCGAAGGAAAGAGTCGAAGTCAACATCGTGTTAATCGTCTCATCGTGAAAATCGTGGTTCAGGACGGAAACATCCCGAAACTTCTGAACTCTAACGGGATATGCAATCACCCTTAGATTATCATCCGAATTTCGCTTTCTACACGGTCGGGATCGCGCTTTGGCTTTCCTGCATGACACTTGCGCCTGTTGCCGCGCAGCATGCTGCCGTCAAACACGTTGCGACGGGGCAGCAGACCTATCTGTCGCAGTGCGCGTCGTGTCATGGCGCGAATGGAGAGGGGACGAAAATCCGGCGTTCTCCTCTGACCGGAGATCGGTCTGTGGGCGATCTGTCGCGCTACATTGCGCAGTCGATGCCACCGGGGCCGAAGAAGTGTGGGGCGGAAGACGCGAAGAAAGTCGCCGCTTACATCTATGATGCTTTCTACTCGCCGGTCTCGCAGAGTCGTAACGCGCCTGCCCGTGTGGCGTTGTCAAGGCTGACCGTGCGCCAGTTCCGCAACTCCGTCGCCGATCTGATCGGCAGCTTCCGGGATCCGGCGCATGTGCAGACGCAGCATGGCTTGCAAGCGGAGTATTTCAAGGCGAAGCGTTTCGACAACGGAGAGCGTGTCCTCCAGCGCATCGACCCGGAAGTAAAATTCGATTTCGGCACGAACGGTCCCGTAGCGAACCAGTTCGAGCCACATCAGTTTTCGATCCGCTGGCAGGGCAGCATTCTGGCTCCGGAGACCGGAGAGTACGAGTTCGTCCTGCATAGCGAACACGCCGCGCGACTGTGGCTCAACAATTCGAAAGAGCCGTTGATAGACGCGTGGGTGAAATCCGGCAACGACAACGAGTTTCACGCTTCACTCATGCTCTTGGGTGGACGGAGCTATCCCCTGCGTCTGGAGTTTACCAAATCGACTCAGGGTGTCGATGACACGGAGAAAAAGAAAGGCACGCCCCCGGCGCATGCCGCTATTGCGCTGAACTGGCGACGGCCACATCAGGCGGAAGAGACCATTCCAACCCGCTGCCTGCTGCCCGAATCTTCTCCGGAAACCTACGTGACGGCGACTCCCTTTCCGCCGGACGACCGGAGCATCGGCTACGAGCGCGGCACCTCTGTTTCGAAAGCCTGGGACGAAGCCACCACCACGGCGGCGCTGGAAACAGCGGCTTATGTCACGGCGCATCTCCGCGAACTCTCGCAGGTTAAAGACGATGCACCGGATCGCGTCGTGCGCCTGAAGGCGTTCTGTCGGCAGTTCGTCGAGCGGGCGCTGCGCCGACCGATTACGCCCGAAATCGCGCAACTCTATGTGGAGCGGCAGTTCCAGGCCGTTCCCGATCCGACGAATGCCGTCAAGCGCGTCGTGGTGCTGACCCTGAAATCGCCCCGCTTCCTGTACCAGGAGGCCGCTTCCACACCGCCGGACGCCTACGATACGGCCGCGCGCCTGAGCTTTGCGCTCTGGGATTCGCTGCCGGATGCGGAACTGCTCCGAGCGGCTGCGGCCGGAGAGCTCGCCACACGCGATCAGGTGAAGCATCAGGCCGAGCGCATGGTCGCCGACCCGCGTACTGTGCTCAAAGTGCATAGCTTCTTTATGCAGTGGCTGAAAGTAGACCAGTTTCCCGAACTCGCCAAAGACAGCAAACGCTTCCCCGGTTTCGATGCAACGGTGGCGACCGATCTGCGCACCTCCCTGGAACTGGAGTTGGAAAACATCGTCTGGAGCGAGAAGTCGGACTATCGGGAGTTGATGCTCTCGGATAAGACGTACCTGAACGGCAAACTCGCGGGCCTCTACGGCGTCAAGCTTCCGCCGGATGCGCCGTTTCAGGCGGTCTCTCTGGACCCCGCCGAACGCGCCGGGGTGCTGACGCATCCCTATATCATGGCGAGTTTTGCCTACGTCGATAACAGTTCCCCGATCCACCGGGGAGTGATGCTCGTGCGCAATATGCTGGGGCGTGTGCTCAAGCCGCCGCCCGCCGCCTTCGCGCCGCTCGCAGCGGACCTCCATCCCAACCTGACCACCCGGCAACGTGTGGAGATGCAGACCAACCCCGCCGCCTGCAACGGCTGCCACGGAATGATAAACCCGCTGGGATTCACGCTGGAACGTTTCGATGCCATCGGGCGTCTGAGATTGGAAGAGAATGGACAGCCGGTGAACTGCACGGGGAGCTATCTGCCGCGCAGCGGGCCAGCGGTCCAGTTTAAGGGGGCGCACGACCTGGCCCAATATCTGGCGGGCAGTGAAGAGGCGCACGGGGCCTTTGTAGAGAAGATGTTCCAGAATCTGGTAAAGCAGCCGGTGCGCGCTTATGGCCCGCAGGCGCTTCCCGACCTGCAACGCAATTTCGCAGCGCAGGAGTATAATATACGTAAGCTCTTGGTAGAGATCAGCACTGTGGCGGCAATGAGACAACAGCCCGGAAAGAGTCTTGCCGTGCGCTCAGGAGGTTTGAACGTGACCTATCGGAATACCCGACGTGATTTTCTGCGTGATCTGGGCGTCAGCGCCGCCGCGCTGCCGTTCCTCACGAACCTGCCCTGCCTCGCTTCTCCCGTAGAGGCGAAGCGCAAACAGCGCCTCATCGTCATGTTCAGCCCGGACGGCGTCGTGCCGAGCACCTTCTGGCCAGACGAAGAGGGCGCCAACTTCACGTTCAAAGAGAGCCTCAAACCGCTGGAGCCTTTCCGCAGCAAGACCCTGACGCTGCACGGCGTCTGCGACCGCGTGCGGGGCGATGGCGACGCCCACATGCGCGGCATCGGCTGCCTGCTGACCGGCGCGGAACTCTTCCCCGGCAATGTGCAAGGGGGAGGCGACACCCCGGCTGGCTGGTCCAGCGGCATCTCCATCGATCAGGAGATGAAGAACTTCTTGCAGAGCGATCCCGCGACGCGCACCCGCTTCGGCTCGCTGGAGTTCGGCGTGCTCGTGCCGGATCGCGCCGATACCTGGACCCGCATGTCGTATACCGGGCCAAACAAGCCCCTCGCGCCCATCAGCGACCCCTATCAGATGTTCGGCAAACTGTACGGACGCCTGAAGGACCAGGAGATGCTGAAGAGCGTCCTCGACGACCTCTCCGAAGATCTGAACAAGATACGCGCAAAGGTGGGAGCGCAGGATCGGCAGATTCTGGACGAACAGACCACGTTGGTGCGCGAAATGGAGACCGAGATCCGCGCAGCCAGCAGCAAGCCGACAGTGGCCCACGCTGTCCCCATCCTGGAGCCCGGTATCAAGCAGGACAACGACAAGATGCCCGTGCTCAGCAAGCTGCAGATCGACCTGTTGGTCAACAGTTTCGCCGGGGATTTCGCCCGCGTCGCCACCCTCCAGTACACCAACTCGGTCGGGGAGTCACGGCACACCTGGCTCGGCATTCAAGAGGGACAACACGACCTCTCCCACAAACCCGACAACGATGCCGACGCGCAGAGCAAACTGACGCGTATCAACAAATGGTACTGCGAACAGCTCGCCTATCTCGCCAAACGCCTCTCCGAGACGCCCGAACCCGGCGGTCACGGCAGTCTGCTGGACAATACGCTCATCGTCTGGACCAACGAACTCGGCCAGGGCAACACCCACACCCTCGACAACATTCCCTGGGTTCTTGTAGGCAACGGCCTGGACTTCCAGATGGGCCGCTCGCTCAAATATCAACGTCAGCCGCACAACCGCCTGCTGCTCTCCATCGCGCACGGAATGGGCCATCCCCTCACCCGCTTCGGCAACCCCGACTACTGCGGCGAAGGCCCCCTCTCTAACCTGACATAGCTCCCTGCTTCCCGCCTTGCCTGGCCCGAAGGATCGTGATCCTTCGGGCTTTCTCTTTGGAAGTATCACCTTCAAAATATGCCGTTTCGCCGATGGAAGCGGTTCCTAAAGCAGGTACTATGCACCTGTTCTCTTTGAGACGACTGCGGCCACAAAAGTCCGGTTTTGGGGGCAAGAACCCTGGGGTCGGCCGTGGCCCGTTTTAGTAAGGAAGAAGTCACGATGTTTTTGATTCACGAGCCCGCCTGGAGATATCTCCTTTTCATGGGGTTTATCTGTGTGTACAGCCTCTTCCGTATCATTGCACCGCTCCACTCTCATCATCAACAAAAATGGCAACGGATCCGAAAGATCGCGGACCGAGCGTTGCAGGAGCGCCGCCTAGACAGCGACCTCGTCGATACGCGGATCAAAGTGACGATCCCGACAATGCCCTTTGTGAAGCGAGCCAGATTGGCGCTGGAACTCCTGGCAGGCAGTATGGTGTTTCTCATCAGTCTGGGATGGGGCATGCGCCTTCTGCAGACGGCGATCCATACGCATCGGGGCATCGTTTCAGCAAGCGAAGGGGATGACTATCGGGCGACGAAAGAGTACCAACTGGCGCTGAAATCGGATCCCGTCGGCAGCAAAATACACTGGGCTGTTGATGCCATGCAGTCGGAGGAGGATCGAAAGATCGGAGACCTGTACGTGGCGCAGGTCTACGCGCGCCTGCATCCCGGCGATGCGGAGGCCTACAATACAGTCGGCGCCATCTACGTGCGCCTCAAGCGATACAAAGAGGCGATAAAAGCGTATCGGACGGGCCTCATGCTACGCCCGAATTTCCCGGTCCTGCACAGCAACCTGGGCAGTGCGCTCAGTGCGGACCTACAGATCGAAGCTGCCATAGATGAGTTTCAACATGCAATCACCGAGGATCCCAGGTACGGGCCGTTTCACATCAATCTGGGGGATGTCTACTTCTACAAACACGATCTGGCGCATGCCGAAGAGGAGTACCTACTCGCGATTCGGTACGCCCCAAATATGATTCATCCTTACTGGCGAATCTCCGAAATTAGGACCCGCCAGGGCAAACATGAGGAAGCAAGAGCGATCCTTCGCGACCTGCTCAGTCAGTCCCACATGCCCGAAGACGCCGCCACCATTGGCCAGATTCACTCCGCCATCGCCAGCATTAAATGACCACTTTACAGAGGTATCCGAAACTGTCGCGCTCGTAGAGAAAGTTTCTCTACGAGCGCGATTTTCTTGCGGAAGACAGAGGCTCTCGATCCGTCGAAAGCCTTTTCCCTGGCCCAATGCGCTTCGCCTATTAGTGGGGTCTGGCAGAGACCAACACTTTTCTTCCCTCTTGTCCGGTCCGTCCGAAGCGGTCTACCTGCCCGGTCTTGTTCTCCGGGTCCGCCATTTGCAGGAACATGAGGATAAGAAAGGTATAGAGCGTGAGACATACCGGTGCAAGCCAGATCATTTTTGGGCGACGGGCCCAGGAGGAGGCCGGATCAGGGTCCCAGCCACAATTTCTGCAGTGCTTCGAGTTCTGTGCAAGAGCTGTTTGGCAGGTAGGGCAGCAATGCTGCGGACGGCCCGCAGCAACGACCTTGCGCGGTCGAAGGCGCATAGCCGATAGCCGCTGGACCGCACTCGGGGCAGGCTGCCAACCACAGACCATACAGAGAGAATCACCGGGCAGTAGTGGCAAGTCGCAGTGTGCGCAGACCCGCAGTTTTTTCTGCCGCGCTTGCATCGCCCGTTGCGCTTTTTCAGCGTGCAAAGTGCGCAGACCGTCCCGCAAAGAGGGCTTGCGGAGCGGCTCCCATCCGCAGATCATACACATCTTCTCGAAGGGCGGAACACAGACATCGCAGGTGGGGCAGACATCCTCTGTCTTCACGCGGCGGGGCGCCGGAGAGACGCTCAGTGTGGCGCTCTGTACGAGGTGGCGGAAGGCCGCGCTCATATTGGCGCGTGCAGGGCGTTCCCATCCACAGCAAAAGCACTGCTCCGACCAGTCCGGCAGAAGGATTTCGCAATGAGGACAGAGAGTCGCGTAGGCAACTGCCTTCCGGGTGCGCTCCGCCCGCAAGTGCGTGCGCACGCGTGTCAAATCGGAGACAAGGGGGATCTGAGCCTGAAAGGAGTTCTGACATACGGAACAGAAATCAGTTGTGGTGCGCACATTGCAGGCGCAGTGGGTGCAGAACACCACTCTCTCGTAGGTAAGAGTCGCACGGATTTTAAGCGCGAGGCGGCGGCGCTTGTCGGTCGCTCGATCCCTCTGACTATCCATGCTATGCCAATCGCACTGGCTGCATTGCCGAGCGTCGTCGGGCAGTAGTCCAAAACAGTTCGGGCAGAACCCGGTCGCGATCTCCTTGCGGGCATACCTTCGCGCACGCAGGAACATAACCGTTTTATTAAGGCGATGGAGGCGTCGGTGCAAATGAGCGGCGGAAGGCGTCAATTTGCAGTGCGCACATCTATTGGCCGATACCGCCATCAGGGCAGTACAGTGGGGACACAGACGGAATTCCAGAACTTGACTTCGCAAAATGTTCTTCCTTACGATAAGACTGTCAGGGTGCCGGAATCTTTCGGTTTTGACATTCCTATTGTAGAGGCTACGTTACCGGCCTGGCATCGGCGAAACAGCATATTTTGTAATTTTTTGTAATACTGGAGGAGCTTTCCCGCTTCCCAGGCTATTTGCAGATCTACGTCCTCTCGAACCCTGTTTTCTGACTCAGACCTTCCAGTCCGATGCAGAAAACATTCCAAAATATGCCGTTTCGCCGATGTCGCCTGGCTGGTCCTCCTGCAATACTAAATAGACTAAGCGTAGCCCGCGCTGCGATGCTCTCGCGTGCCCGATTGCGTTGCCAGGAAGAATTGGAGATGAAAATAATGATTGCCTACCGATCCCTCTCTAAAACGTGCTCCCTGAAGCGGCGAATTTTGGAAGCCACGATGGAGTGTTTCTGGATTCCGGCACGGCTCCTTTTCGAACTCTGGATCCGTCTCACCCCTTCCTACAACCTGTCCCCGGAAAAGACCTCAACATCGCAAAGAAGCCCTCACGCGAATTCCACTCGATAATTTCAGCTTTTTATAAGGTAGAGTAGTCTGGCTCTCCGGCAAGAAGGGTTTGTCTTCCTGCCCGCTTCTTCTTCCAGTTCCTCTTTTTGTCTCTGCACTCGCTCATTGGATTCAATTTTACTATGGCTCATATCGTGGTGGAAAACCTCGTGAAGACGTTCGAGGTCGCAGAACGTCAGGCGGGAATGTGGGGGGCGGTGCGCGGACTGGTACACCGCACGCATCGCACCGTGCGGGCGCTCGATGGCATTTCGTTCGAGTTGATGCCCGGCGAACTGGTCGGCTACATCGGGCCGAATGGCGCGGGCAAATCTACCACCGTCAAGACGCTGGCAGGCATTCTGGTTCCGACCTCCGGGCGGTGCGAGGTACTGGGGCGAGTGCCGTGGCGGGAGCGGAAAGCGCATGTACAGCAGATTGGCGTCGTGTTCGGGCAGAGAACGCAGCTCTGGTGGGACCTGCCGGTGGTGGAGTCCTTCGACCTGCTGCGCGACATCTACCGGGTGCCCGCCGACCGCTACCGCGTGCTGCGCGACGAACTGACGGAACGCCTCAACCTCGCGAGCCTGCTCGATACGCCGGTGCGCCAACTCAGCCTCGGACAGCGCATGCGCTGCGATCTCACCGCTTCCTTACTGCACGAGCCCCCGCTCCTTTTTCTCGACGAGCCGACGATCGGTCTCGATGCCGTCTCAAAACTGGCCGTGCGCGAGTTTATCCAGAGTCTGAACCGGGAGCGCGGAGTCACCGTCATCCTGACGACCCACGATATGGACGACATCGAGGCCCTCTGCACCCGAGTCATCGTGATCGGCGGCGGGCGCATTCTCTCCGACGGCACCCTCGGCGACTTGCGCGAGCGGGTCACGCGTGAACGCTGGCTGCTGCTCGACCTTGAAGACCCGAATCTCGAAATCCAGGACCCCGACGCCGAGGTGCTGCGGCGGGCTGGGCAGCGGATCACGCTGCGGTTCGACCCGGCTCTGGTCTCTCCGGCGCGACTGATCAGTCGCCTGACCGCGCGCTATCCTATCCGCGACCTCTTCGTGCAGAATCCGCCCATCGAGGAGATCATCGCCCGCCTCTACGGACAGCACGGAGAATGAGAGGCTATCTTGCGATCACCGCCGCCCGATTCCGCGTGCTCCTTCAGTACCGGGCCGCGGCCATCGCCGGAATCGCCACCCAACTGTTTTGGGGACTGATCCGGATGATGATCTTTCTGGCGTTCTACTCCTCTTCCAACCGCCCACAGCCGATCAGTCGGGCCGATATGGTCACCTATATCTGGCTCGGACAGGCGATGCTCGGCCTGCTGCCCTGGAACTTCGACACCGATGTGCGCAACCTGCTGCGCAGTGGCGCGGTCGCTTACGAACTGGTAAGGCCGCTCGACCTGTATGCGCACTGGTACTGCCGCGCTTTTGCGCAGCGTGTCGCGCCTACCCTGATGCGCTCCGTTCCGCTCTTTGTGGTCGCCATGCTCTGGTTCGGTATGCGGCCTCCTCCCAGCCTCGCCTCCGGTTTCGCCTGGCTGCTCACCACTTTCGGCGCGACCCTGCTCAATACCGCCTTCATGACGCTCGTCACGCTGACGATGTTTTGGACCCTCTCGGGAGAAGGGGCGCAGCGGCTTGCGCCGTTCGCGGTATATATGTTTTCGGGGATGCTGCTGCCGCTCGCCTTCTGGCCCGCACGGGCGCAGATGCTCCTCCATCTGCTGCCGTTTCGAGGCATGGTCGATGTGCCCTTCCGGGTCTATCTCGGGCAGATCTCCCCGGCACAGGCCCTGGAGGAGTTCGCCGCACAACTGCTCTGGACCACGGTTCTCGTGCTGGCAGGCCGCGCCCTGCTGGTCCGGGGAACACGCCGACTGGTCATTCAAGGAGGCTGAAGCGATGCGGGACACCTGGAGGCTCTACAAACACTATATCGGAATCTCGATGCGCGCCCAGATGCAGTATCGCGCCTCGTTCCTTATGATGGTCGTCGGATTCTTTTTGACGACCGGGATCGAATTTTTCGGAATCTGGGCGCTGTTCGCGCGATTCGGTAACCTGCGTGGCTGGAGCCTGCCCGAAGTCGCGATGTTCTACGGGGTGACCCATCTGGCGTTCGCCTTTACGGAGATCTTTGGCCGAGGCTTCGACACCTTTCCCAACCTGGTGAAGACCGGAGATTTCGACCGGTTGCTCGTGCGTCCACGCAGCACGATCCTGCAGGTGATCGGGACCGAGATTTCCCTGATGCGGGTCGGCCGCATTCTGCAGGCGCTGCCGATCCTGCTCTGGGGGATGCATGCAACGGGAGTCGTCTGGACATCGGGCAAAATCCTGCTCCTGATCGGGGCCATCGCAGGAGGCTGCTGCCTCTTTCTGGGCCTGTTCATTATGCAGGCAGCGATGTCTTTCTGGACCATCGAGGCGCTGGAGATCGCCAATATTCTGACCCACGGCGGCACGGAGACAGGACAGTATCCGCTGGATATCTACCGCTCCTGGTTTCGCGCTTTCTTCACCTTTGTCGTGCCGCTGGCCTGCGCCAATATACTTCCCCTCAACGTGATCCTCCATCGCGCCGATGCGCTGCCGGTCGTGGGAGCGCTCTCTCCCCTGTTTGGGCTGTCCTTCCTCGGCCTGGGCCTCCTGGGTTGGCGACAAGGGGTACGACACTATCACTCCACCGGGAGCTAACGAAGCTATCCTGTAACCTTCCGTCGGCTTTCGGCCGTTTCCCCTCTGCCATTTTGCACGATTGTAACCGAAATTTAATCTTTGCGACACCTTACTGTAAACAAGGCCGCGTACTCTTAAAGGGCGCCGCTTGTTGAGATCAAGGGGACACATTTTAGGGATCGACTTGTTCAGAAAGAAGCCTATTTTATGACGAAGATGGAGGCCGCGATCGTTTTTCCGCTTCTGCCTGGAAAACGGCTTGCCCTGGAACAGTTTGTGCGCGAATTGACGGGAGAACGGCGGGCAGACCACGACCTATTTCATATTCTGGTTGCGCGTGAGAGCTGGTTTCTACAGCCGACACCCCAGGGCGATCTGGTCATCGTCTACCTGGAATCGCCGGATCCGGCGGAGGTGTTCGCGGAGTTGGCCGTCTCCCAGAATGCATTCGAAGTCTGGTTTCGCGCCCAGGTTCTCGACCTGACCGGTATGGACTTGACGATGCTTCCGCCTTTCTGCCTGCCCACCCGCATCCTCCACCGTGTCCGAGAGCAAGCGCCGCACACCTCGTAATCCTCTGTGGAAGGGCGCTCCGTCGCCTCTTCCTGCCGCCCAATTGTCGCCCGTTAAGGCGCACGAATGAACCCCTGAGAGCATTTCTGCAACAAAAAGAGCAAGACATCGGAGAGAGACGTAACAGACGACGGAGCAAACAGCGGAAAATCTGCAGGGAGTTCGCTCGAACGGTTGACAGGCCAGAGCAAAACTGTTACAATGCTTTCCAGTGTCTTGCGGCTTCACTTCCTGTACCCTTCCCTCTCACGATCGACGAGGTTCTTCTCATCGCTCTTGGAGTGAAAAACGCGGACAGCAGAACAACGCTTCTATCACGGACAGGCCGCTACAAAAACCAGGCGGCAGTCATCAGAGGTTAGATACATGGCGGGTGGATCATACGTGGGTCTGGACATCGGTTCCAACCAAATTAAAGTGGCAGAAATGCGCAAAGCCGGAACTGGGCTCGAAGTCGTCGCTCTAGGCGTCGCCCCGACCCCTCCGGAAGCCTACGAGAACAGCCTGATCGTCGATGCCCAGCTTCTGGGACAGGCGGTCAAAAACCTGCTCAAGCAGTCGGGCATTCGTACGGTAGACTGTATCAGTTCTGTCGGTGGACAGTCTGCGGTCGTAGTACGCGTGATCGATCTGCCGCAGATGAGTTCCGCCGAGCTAGCGGAGACGATGAAGTACGAGGTGGAGCGGCAGGTGCCGTTCGCCGCCAATGAAGTCATCATGGACTATCAGATCATCGACCGGCCGGAGGGTTATGCCGAGGGCCAGAACATGGACGTGCTTCTCGCAGTGGCGCAGCAGGACATGGTGGATCGCCATGTCGAAATGCTGTTCGCTGCCGGCTTGAAGCCGAGGGCCATCGATGTCGAGCCTTTGGCTGCCGGGCGCACCCTGCTCGACCTCGGTCCTCAACTGGCGCAGCAGCCGGGCCATACCGTCGCCATTGTCAATCTCGGCGCGGCCAATACGGATGTCGGCGTCTTCCGCGACAAATTGCTGACATTTCCGCGCACCCTGCCGCTCGGCGGCGATGCGCTGACCCGTGCCATCGCCGATCAGCTTCAGGTGAGCAATGAAATCGCCGAACAGTACAAGCGCGATGTCGGTGAGGTCATCCTGGGCCAGTCTGCCGCTCCTCAGTTCAGCGCTCCCGATTCGGGCTTCGGCGGCTTCTACGATTTCGGCGTGCCGGGCGGAGATCCTGCTCCGCAGCCAGAAGCAGCGCCTTCGCCCTTCTTCCAGCCTGGTGGCGCAATCTTCGGTGGTGGGGTCGAACCCGCGCATACGCCTCCGCCGAGCGTCGATCCTTCGACCTCGCCCTCCGGTCGCATGCCGTTCGATTTTGCCACGCCAGGCGAAGACCTGCCGGTCGCCTCACCGACGTTCGGGCAGCCGGAATACTTTACGCCTGCACCTACGTCTTTCGAATCTCCTGGTCAACCGGCGCCCGATCCTTTCGCAGCGCCCACACAACCAACGTCCGATCCCAATCTTCCGGTGCCTTCCAGCGCTGGGGCTGATCCTTACCGGGACCAACTTCGGATCAATGTCTTCAATGCGATGGCTCCCATTCTGGCTGAGATCTCCCAGGAGTTGCGCCGGTCGCTGGACTACTATCGCGGACGCTCCCAGGACGCGCAGATTCATGAGATCCTCCTCGTAGGAGGAACCGCCCGATTGAGAAATCTGGCACCCTTCCTGGAGCAGGACCTCGGAATCCCCACCCGCGTCGCCGATCCCCTGCAGAATGTTCAGGTCACGTCCAAGAACTATTCGCAGGAGCATCTGGAAGAGGTCGCTTCACTGTTTCCAGTCAGCATCGGGTTGGGCGCGCGCGACCTGATCTTCGTGCCGACCGCCGCCAAAAAGAAAAAGAAATGAAGCTGAGATACAAGTGAGAAGTGTGCGGCAGGCCCGCACGTGTTCCACTTGCCACTCTCGCTACAGGGGAGACGACGCCGATGCTACGCATCAACCTGCTGCCACCCTATATTTACGACAAACAGAAGAAAGTCAAGCTCGCCGTTTTGTGGGCAGCGATCGTCGCTGCCGCGCTGGGCGCTTTTCTCCTGTGGTTCGTAACGCTCAACAAAACATTGAACGACCAGAAGGCTCTGCAAACGACGGCGGAGGAATACCGCACACAGTATACGGCGGTGGAAGCCGACATCAACAAGGAAAAAAGCGCGCGCGCAGAGATCGAGCGACGGCAGGTCTTTATCGCCAACGCCCAGAAGTACAACGATGCCTGGCCCGCCGCCTTCGAAACCATGCGCGATGTCACCGCCAACAACATTCTGCTGAAGTCGATGTCTTTCGACCAGAGCCGTAAAGTCGTGAATTTTACCGGTTTTGCCAAGTCGGAACAGGATATCGCCAAGTGGTGGGAGTATCTGCGCAACAACTATTCGGGACCGGACGCTGCTCTGCCGTTCGACAATGTCTCTTTCAGCCTGCCCGGCCATCCCTGGCCGCCCAAAGCCGATGCTAACGCAGGTGGCGGTGGCGCAGACGGCAGTTTCGGCGGCAGCTTTGGCGGCAGCGGCGGTGGCAAAGGCGGCAGCATGCCGTCCCTGGCTGGCGTCGGAGGCAGCGGAGGAGGCTTTGGTGGCCGTAGCGGAGGCGGGGGCGGAACCGACAAGAAAGATTCCGTTGGCCCTGGCGTTATCGAAGGCCGTCCCGGTATCAACTTTGCGGCGACCATCACCTTGAAAAAGCCGCTTTCGGACGGAATGGCTACCCCGGCTTGGAATGCGGGCGGCGCTCCGGCTGCTCCCAGCGGCTTCGGCGGCGGCAGCGGCGGCGCTCCGAGCAGCAGTGGCTCTTCGGGCAGAAAGGCGGAATAGGAAAAAACGATGTCGAAATTGACCTCGCTACATATCAACATCATTGGAGTCGTGACCGCGATCATCATGTCGTTGATCCTCTATTTCGTGATGATCAAGCCGAAATCGGAAGAGATCACCACTTCTGTCGCCGCAACCGATGCCGCCGTTCAGGCCGGTGGCACGGAAGACAAGGTCAAGGCCCATAAAAAGGACCTGGTCAAGTCGAAGCAGGACACCACGGTCATTAAGGCCGCCTGGGCGATCAACCAGTCGCGCTACATGCCGAAAATCGCCTTCTCGCCGACTCAGAAGAGCACCAATCTGATCAATATGTACGAGTTTGCCGGTCTCTACAGCGACGGTAAACCCTACGGTTTTCGCGACCTCCCGACCGTCTGGGGCCTCAAGGTCACTAACTGGTACGATGCACACTATAAAGAAGGCGTCTTTCGGGACTTTAAGCAGGACTTCGCCATCGACTCGTTCAGTACCGACCCGAACGATATTTCGAAGCTGACCTCCATCACTTTTCCGCAGGGCAAGCCCTGGCATGTGACGGTGATCGCCAAGACCTTCGATGCGGCGATGCAGCATCTGCGTCGTTTCAACAGCATGCGCGGCTTCGGGATGCCCGTCGTCGATGGCGTCGCTCTTGAAGGCCAGAGTCCCTTGCTGGCCATGAGCTACGATCTGGCGCTCTATGTGATTCCACCGGCTGCACCGCCTGCGATGGACCCGGTCATCGGAGCGGGTGGAGGAGGCGCTCCCGCCCCTTCTTCCGGATTTGGCGGCGGTCCCGGCAGCGGCGGTGGACCTAGCCCCCTCTCCATGCCAGGGAAGCGCGCTAACTAGCGATATAGCCGTAGGGCTATAGAGGAAAACGGTATGAATAGACGAAATATCCTGACAATCTCCAGTATCGCGGCCTGTGCCGTCGTGGGCGGAACAGCAGCCTGGCTGATGCATGGCCTGGGAAGTTCCACAGAACGCATCCAGGTTACGACCGTAGGCCAGGGCGCTCCCCCCCCTGGCGGACGACCGCCGGTACGGCCTGCGGGACCAGGGACCGCGATGCCCGGACGGCCAGGCGGCGCTCCCAAAGGTGGCCCTGCTGTCGGCAGACCCGGAGGCGTCTTCGGCAATGGCAAGGGAGCCGCGCCCGCCGGGCCGCCCAAACCGATGGTTAAGGCGATCCCCAACAAAAAAGGTTACGATCCCTTCTTCGTGACCTGGCATATCATTCCGCCGCCGCCTTACGTGTTCAATGAGTTGGAACCGATCCGGCTGGCGCCGCCGGAGACAGCGCCGGTCGTGGTCAAGCCTTACGAAGTTCGAGAAGAGGCGGTGGCGCGTGTCTCCGGAATCATGAGCGGGGACGGCATCTATGCCATTCTCGAGCTACCGGCAGGAGAACCCGTGATTGTCAAACCTGGAAGCACCGTTGAACTTCCTATTGCGGGAGGGCAAACTAAACGGAGCTATCAAGTCGTCTCTATAAAAGGAGAGACCGTAGTCTTGCGGGCTCACGAAGGACTGGCGACCTTCACGCAGGAGATTCCTCTAAGCGATGTGCCGCTGGGCGGTCAGACGGGCGGAGCGGGTAAAGGCGCACCCGGAGGCTTTGGGCCAGGGAGAGGCATGCCCGGCAGTTTCGGCAGTCCTATGCCTGGCGGTCCCGCACGAGGCGGCGGTCGAGGGAACGCGGGCAACGAATAGCTTAGCCCGACGGTCGGAGAAATATTTCTCCGACCGGAGACAAAATATTCCGGGGAAAGGTATACTGGTCGTTAACCGACGCTCATGTAACCGATTCGCGGCAGCAAACGTCTTAAGAACATCTCAAGTGCGACTAATCCCCGTGCCTGATACGCGGGCCATTCCCGCATCTCTGTAGTTTTTATGTAGCCTTTCTCGGAGGAGGAAAACTTATGTCACTTCAATTTGGCAAACTGGGCCTGGCAACCCTCTCGCTGACAGCGATGGGCCTGCTGGGTATGCCCGGCGGCGCAGCGCACGCTCAGGCGCAAGACCCGCCCCCGGCGGCCGACGCCAACGACCCGACCATGAAGAAAGTCTCACTGGAACTGGAAGAGAGCAACCTCTACTCGGCCCTGAAACTGCTCTTCAGCCATATCAACGCCAACTACTTCCTTGACCCCTCGCTCAAAAATGCGGTGGTCTCTGTTCACCTGCACGATATTCCGTTCAAGACTGTGCTGGACACCCTGGTGAAATCGGCGGGCCTGCCGATCACCTGGAAGTTCGAAGACAATATCTACAGGATCGTTCCCAAAGAGGTCGAAGTGGCCCCCGAGGACGGTACGCCGAAGCCATCAGAAATTGATGCGGAGAAGACTGCGAAGTTCGTGATCATTAGCCGCGATACCTTCGCCTTCGACGGCCTGAGCATCGCGGAAGCACTGGGCGGTAAGAACTTCAGCATTCTGCCCCGCATCTTCGACTACTCTCCCTTTGCGGGCTCCAACCAGAGCAGCAATGGTGGCGGCGGCAGCGGCTTCGGCGGCGGTGGCCTCGGCGGCGGCAACTCCGGCGGCGGTAACTCCGGCGGCGGTAACTCCGGCGGCGGTCGTGGCGGCGGCAGCGGTGGAGGCGGTCGCGGAGGCTTCTAAGTCGGCTCTGTCTGCGATTACCACAGCCTAAAACTCGAATAGGGTAGGCACAGGAACCTGTGCCTGCCCTCTCCTATGCTTTCTGTCCCGAAAAATTTTCGCAATCGAGGCAGGAATGCCGGAATGATGCATCGAATAGACCGTTTAGTGGAACATAAGATAGCGTCCAGCATAGGCATGAGACGCACTACAAGGGGGGCATTCGTATGGGCTTGCAACGACATAAGAGACGCGCAACTGGACTAGTCGTCGCTGGGGCATTGAGCGCTACACTGCTGGTCGGCAGTAAACTGTATGCAAAAGCCGACGACGGGCGGACACAGGGCCGGAACGCGAGCGTGCTTGCGAACACCACCATCGACCTCGACCTGGCAGAATCTCCTCTCAAAAATGCGATCCGACTGGTCGAACAGAAGACCGGTATCAATGTCGTTGTTCAGGGTGGCAACATGCTGACGGGTACCGTGACGCTCTCCGTCAAGGATAAGCCTATCCACGAAGTTCTAGGACTCATGGCGAAAGCGGCGCAAGCCGATTTCTGGGAGCAGGACGGCGTCTACTTTTTTGGTCCCAAGGGCAGCGCGCCGAAATCAGCGATCGATGCAAACCTTCCTATACTTCCCACAGAGCCTGCCAATCGAAACACCAGCGCGAGCACCGGCTTCGCAGTCGAGAAGATTCGACTGCTGTACGCCGACCCGCACACCATCGCCCATATCCTGGGAACCGACAACACCCCCATGGGCACGATGATGGAGATGTTCGAAGCGCAGGTCATCGGCTCTATGCTGGCTGCGCAAAATCCGAACAGCAAACATGCGGCCCCCTTCGATAGCGGCGCCAATGTCCGAGCAATCGGCGCGGATCGAACCAATCCCAACGTGGTTCCTGTTGCACCCACCAATGGTTTTGATCTGAACCCGG
>JAYUMV010000209.1:0-25390 GCA_043762265.1 Chthonomonadaceae bacterium
GGGGTAATGGCGCCGTCCGTGCCCTGATAGGCGTTGGTCATCATCGTATTGGAGGAGCCGACGAAGAACCAGTTGTCCCAATAGACGCCCTGATTGCCGCCGATGTCGAACGACTTGCCGTACCAGTAGAGCGCGTGATCGATATAGGAGTCGGAAGGCACGATCTTGATCTCGTTGACGCTGTTGCCCGGCCCGACCGTCCGGTAGTCACTCAGCCCCCACTCGTCCTGAAACGTCTGGAACTCGTCTGCTCCCTGGTAGCTGGCCCGATTGTAGTAGAAGACCATTTTGGTCCCATAACGGCCGCGCAGATTGTAGCGCACATGCGCCGGATACCGGGCCGCGTAGTCCAGGCCATAGGGCGCAAAGTACTTCTCCCCCTCCCGCACCGTCGCTTCCACCTCGGCATCCGACAGATGCTCCGTGTTGCCCCGGCGGATCATCTCCCACAGGTGCAGATCCTTGCCTGCCGGGTAGACCGAGCCGCAGTCACCCAGAGCGAGCCAGTTGATGTCGGTGCCCAGCACAGTGAAGCTTTCGCGCATCCAGCGATCGCGCCAGGGTTCCAGACGCGGTTTGACGGGCGCGGCCAGCAGGCCGAACGTGAGGGTGCGAGGGTACTCCAGCGTGGTCGGCTGATTGATGAGATGAACGCGCAGTGTCAACGTTTTGCCGGTGCGCACCAGATCCAGATTGGGCGTCTTGCGATTCCAGCTCCAGCCTTGGTCGTTCTCGGCGAACCAGCAGAGGCCGCGCACCGGACTGCCGACGAAGAGATAGGAGCAGAAGCGCGAGGGCAGGTCTTCTGTCTGTACCTTCGCACTCGACCAGACGACGCCCTGCCCTGGCGGCACCTGCATGTAGAGCGTATTGCGAATCCCATCCCCTATCGCGTGGAGCAGCGGTGCGGCCTCGTCTCGAAGCGGGATCTCCAGGGTCAGCCCATCCAAACTCACACCCTGGCCCAGGTTCAGATCCAGACGCATCGTGCCATCGTAGTCCCAGGAAGTCAGGACCAGCGCCGACACTGTGCCAGCCTGAAAGCCTCCCTGAAGGACCACCCGATTCTCCTTCTGCAACATCGTTCTCGGCGTTCTCGGCCGAACGGGGACTTCATGGCCGTTCTGCGTCACCCGGAAACGCATAGGACCGGCGAGCAGCGGCTGGCCTTTCGCCGTCACCTGATCCCAGAGCCCCAAACTATTGGTTTGATGAGACCGCAGGACGGTCGAGATCGTCTGCCCCTGGACCACAATCGGAGTGAAAGGAGGATAGACTTTGGCGCTGCGGCCGAGGCGGTTGTTCTCCCAGGGATAGCGGGTCCGCTCAAACGGCTTGACGATCTCTCCTGCGGGCACATGGCGTCCCACGGCGGTCACCGCGATTTCATACTTGCCTTCGAGCGGCGGCAAAAAGACGTACTTCTCTTCCTTTCCCTTGAGGAAATGGTCGAAGCGAACAGTCGTGACCGGCGTGCCTTTGCCTGCCTTGCGTATGACCGCAGAGAGGTGCGACAACACGGCATCTTGGGGCAGTCCGGTGACATCAGCCAGCAGGCGCATGCGGTTGCGGGAGGGATAGTAGGCAAACTGAAAGGCGACCGGTGGCACGACCGGTTTTTCGGTCTTCCAGGCGTAGGTGGCGGATCCGAGTTTCCAGGCCATCTTGCGGTCGTAGAAAGGCGCGGCGCCCTCCCGAGGCAGCACACGCATCTGAAGGTCGCAGCGTTGCGAGACCAGATCCTGAAGTTGGAGCGCGACCTCCTGCTTCTGGCCGGGCGACAGTGTGAGTTCCTGCCGTCGGGTCTCGTCCGGCATACGGTCCCGTTTCAGAACCATCTCCACGCGCAGCGGCAGGGGATGGTCTGTAGGATTGGCAATGCTCAGTACCGAGTGAATCGCGCCGGAGATCGGATCGGTCTGCTGCCGCTGGTCTACGACCGGAGCGCCGTCGCGGACAAAGGTGAAGCGCAGGTCTTGCGGAGCATAAGCAGCGCCGCCCAGCGAGGAGAAAGCCCAGGGCTGTTTCCAATTTCGGCACAGATTGATGCCCCAGACGCCTTGATCGGCGCGGCGACCGGGCGCAAGCGCTGCCAGCGGAATGGAGATCTCACAGTCCCACCAGCCATCGTGCAGGCCGTTTACGACCTTCCAGTCCCCGCGCCAGTCCGGCTGTTCCGGCTCTCCGCCGCGAGGATGCAGCGCGTATCCCGTATGTCCAGAGGCGTTCGCGAAGAGCTGGTACGCATGGCCCCGTTCAGCGTTCGGTGTAGGATCTACCCAGACTTCGACAGAATCATCGTAGACCAGTTTCAGATTGTCGGTCGTGACCTGCGTCAACAGACTGCCCTGCGTCGGAAGCTGGGATCGGAGCGCGATATAGAGATACGTCGCGGTCGCCCCGACATAGGCATGGATCCGCCGCCGCTCCAACTGGCCTTCCCACAGAAAGCCGTCGAACCCTGCGCATCCGGACCACTCCTTCGGGTCGATCCGTCCGTCCAGCGTCGGAGGCGTGCGCAGCAATGGCGTCTGGCACTCCACCGCCCGCGCGCAACAGCAGAGGCACGTCAGCAACCACAACGCCGCTGCCCATCCGATTCCCTTTGCGCCCCTAAGATCGTCCATCTCCGTCCCCTTGTACACAGTATTACACCTGTATTCGTTGCAGGCGATGTAGGTTCCTCTCTGATGCATTCTCTGGACAAGCGCATGGGCGTACAAGGGCGACTCGTTTGCATGCGCAAGAGACCTGCCGCAATAGATCCGGTTTTAGGACCCGATCTGCTGCGGAAGGTCTCTTTTGCGCTGCACTATTTTTATCCGCATATTGGCCGACCACTTCGCCCCAGTCGTTCAGGCCGAAATCCGAGGTACCAAGACCTTTGTCCAGCTCGTATGAAGAAACATAAGAGAGAGTGAGAACAACGTCTCAGAACACTCGATGCTCTTCCAGGCGCAGGAGCCCTTCAAGAACGCCTCCGGCCACTCTCGGCCGGAGCAGGAGGGAATCCCTGTGAAGCGTATGGTCTTCGTGAACTCTGCACCGGCCACCTCATCAAGGGAGCCGGGGCATTCGATGGGCTAGAAGAGGGAGGTTGCATGCATCGTTGTGGATCTTCGTTGTGCGTCTCGCTGCTGATAGCGGCCCTGTTGGTGGGGTCAGCCGCACTCGCCCACACACAGCGATTGTCGGTGCCTTTCCTCAATGGAGACTTTGAACGCGGACTGGAGGACTGGACGGTGGAGGGCGATGCCTCGATCGAGACGACGGCTCCCCTCTTCGGAAGACGCTCGCTCCGGTTGGGACCCGGCAGAAGCGCCGTACGGCAGCGGGTGGTTGTCGGAGGGCTGCGGGTCTTACTATACGAAGCGAACCTCCGAGCGGTCCCTGATGCGGCCGGCGGATATTTGCGCGCCCAGTGCTACGATGCCCACAACCATCTGCTGATGGATCTCCGCCAGGAACTTGGCCACGAAAAAGCCGGGAGGAAAGGCCGTCGAGCAGAAATTTACTTCAAGACCCAGGCGCACACCGCCTATGTCGTATTGAGCATCGAGAAAGGTCGGTCGGAGTCGGGCTACGTCTATGCCGACGTTGCGGCGGTCAGCCCCGACATACACGATCACGTCTCCCACGTGCCCCTGTGTGATCTCAATCAGGTCATGGAGCCTCTCTGGCAGGGCAAAACCGTCTACGCGGAGACCGTGCTAATGCTCTCCGAACACGGCAAGCCTGCTTCAGGGCGTCTCCTGTTCCGCCCGACCCGAATCCTTTCGGTTCAGAACTACGGGCAGACCGTCACCTACGCCCTCGATCAGGACTATACTCTCGATGGCAAGACGCTCACGGCGACGCCTGGCACACGCATGACGACTGTCAAGGATACCCAATTCCCGGCAGGTGACTTTCAGTGGTATCACCTGGAAGGCAAACACGTCGTCGTAACCTATACGCACGACGACATGTGGTCGGGGCCGATGCCGACCTATCAGGGCGATCTGCTTCCACGCACCCGGAACCGTTTGCGCCGCCATCAGCCGCTGACGGTTGTCGCGCTGGGCGACAGCATCACCCTCGGCAACGATCTCTCCGGCTTTCTCTCTATGCCTCCCTATATGCCGACGTGGCCCGAACTTTGTGTGGATCGTCTGAAGCGAGTCTCGGGGGATGCCTCCATCCGTCTCTACAACACAGCGCTGGGTGGCACCACTGCCGACTGGGGCCTGGAGAGCGCCGACAGCGCCGTGGCCGCGCTGGATCCGGATCTCGTGATCGTCGCTTTTGGGATGAACGATCTGTGGAGCGTCCCCGTCGAGCAATTTCGCAACAACATTCAGGGGATCATTGCCCGGGTGAGGGCGCGCAGGCCGGAGGCCGAGTTCATCCTGGTATCCTCCATGCGCTACGATCCGGCCTATGAGTCGGAAGCGGTGTATCGCGACCGTCTGGCGAGCTATGTGTCTGCGCTGCGCGCGCTCACCGGTCCTGGAATCCAACTGCTGGACATGCATGCCCTCAGCGGAGCGCTCTATGCAGCCAAAAAGCCTAAAGACTTCGTCTCGAACCCCATGCATCCGAACGATTTTCTGGGGCGCTGGTATGCCCAGAGTCTTGTCGCCATGCTGGTGCCTCCTGCTCCCAACCCCCTCCCGCACAAGTGAACGACAACTGGCCCGACGATGTCGGGTGCATAGTGACAGCGGAATTTGTCGTTTTGGGGTTCACAGAGTCTCCCGGACAAAAGCCGATTTAGCACAGAAACGGACTCGGAAAATATGGATCTATAACATCTATTGACTTATTCCAAATAACACGGTACAATTTCTTTGCTTGGTAATGTCCGAACGAAAGGGCACAATCGCCTCGAAGGAAATGGCACTCTTCGCGCGTCTGCGCTCGGTTAGCCTGCGGATCAAAATCCCTCCCCTTACTATTCGGCTTCGATGCCGGTCAGGCGCAGGTTCTGTTCGGGGCATCTGACCACAAGGCCGATAAGAAATTCCTACGGAAGAATCAAAGGACCCACAAGAATGAATGACTCGAACTTCGACCCTGAACCTGATCCTCAGTCAGACGCAACGCCGAACAGCCCTGCCTCCCACGACTTTACTCTGAGTCGACGCGCGCTCCTGGTGGGCTTAGGCTCTGTTCTAACCTCCGGCGCGGCAGCAGCCACGGCTGCCCCCAAGAGCTTCCCTGTGTCCGAGGCTGTCGTCGATGCAGGAGCGGCCAAATGCCCTTTCAGCAGCGGAGCGGTGACTCCGATGGCAGGCGGTGGGACGCGGAACTACGACTGGTGGCCCGATCAGTTGCGGTTGAATATTCTCCGTCAGCACTCTTCCCTTTCCAATCCCATGGATAAGGAGTTCAACTACGCGAAGGCTTTCCAGTCTCTCGATTTGAAGGCCGTCAAGAAAGACATCTTTGAGCTAATGACTCGATCCCAGGCCTGGTGGCCCGCCGACTACGGTCACTACGGACCGTTCTTCATTCGGATGGCCTGGCACAGTGCAGGGACCTACCGCATCGCAGATGGTCGTGGCGGCTCCGGATCAGGCACTCAGCGTTTTGCTCCGCTCAACAGTTGGCCCGACAATACCAACCTCGACAAGGCGCGCATGCTGCTGTGGCCGATCAAAGAGAAATATGGCAGAAAAATATCGTGGGCGGACCTGATGGTTCTCACAGGTACGTGCGCTCTGGAGTCGGCTGGTCTCAAGACCTTCGGTTACGCTGGCGGCCGTGCGGATGTTTGGGAGCCAGCCGAAGACATCTACTGGGGATCGGAAACACAGTGGCTTGGTGACAAACGCTATTCGGGGGATCGACAGTTGGATAATCCGCTGGCCGCCGTTCAGATGGGGCTCATCTACGTCAATCCGCAAGGACCGAACGGCAACCACGATCCCATGGCGGCAGCGCATGACATCCGAGAAACCTTTGGCCGCATGGCGATGAACGACGAAGAGACCGTCGCGTTGATTGCGGGTGGTCACACCCTCGGAAAAGCCCATGGCGCCGCTGACCCGAGCAAATATGTCGGCAAGGAACCCGCCGGCGCGAGCATCGAAGAGCAGGGTCTCGGATGGAAAAACTCCTTTGGTAAAGGGAACGCAGGCGAAACCATCACCAGCGGTTTGGAAGGCGCCTGGACGTCTACCCCGACGAAGTGGAGCAACAGCTACTTCGAAAACCTGTTCGGCTTCGAATGGGAGTTGACGTCAAGTCCCGCCGGTGCGAAGCAGTGGAAGCCCAAAAACAACGGCGGTGCGGGCACCGTACCGGATGCCCATGATCCTTTCAAGCGACACGCGCCTATGATGTTCACGACGGATATCGCCTTGAGGGTCGATCCTGCTTACGAGAAGATCTCTCGACATTTTCACGAAAATCCTGCTGAGTTCGCAGACGCGTTCGCCCGTGCCTGGTTCAAACTGACGCACCGTGATATGGGGCCGCGTGCACGCTACCTTGGTCCCGAAGTACCGAAAGAAGAACTGATCTGGCAGGACCCGATCCCAGCCGTTACGCACAAACTCATCGATACCCGAGACATCGTGGCACTGAAGTCGAAAATTCTGAATTCGGGACTGACCGTGTCTCAATTAGTCTCCACAGCCTGGGCTTCTGCGGTGACTTTCCGTGGCTCGGATAAGCGTGGCGGAGCCAATGGCGCGCGTATTCGCTTGGCGCCACAAAAAGATTGGGAAGTCAACCAACCGGAGCAGTTGGCGAAAGTGTTGAGTACGCTCGAAGGAGTTCAGGAAGCGTTCAACCAATCTCAATCCAACGGTAAGAGGATTTCTCTTGCGGACATGATTGTCCTGGGGGGATGCGTAGGCGTCGAGAAGGCGGCGAAGAATGCCGGTTATAACGTGAAGGTGCCGTTTACTCCAGGGCGGGCGGATGCTTCGCAGGAACAGACCGATGTGGCTTCTTTCGCGGTTCTTGAACCTGTGGCAGACGGTTTCCGCAACTATTCGAAGGCGCATAGCGCGGTACTGGCCGAAGATCTGCTGGTTGACAAGGCACAACTGCTGACTTTGACCGCGCCTGAGATGACCGTGCTCATCGGTGGGATGCGTGTTCTCAAGACCAACTTCGGTCAGTCCAACCACGGTGTCTTCACCAAGCGCCCCGAGGCTCTTACGAACGACTTCTTCGTAAATCTTCTCGACATGCGTACGACCTGGCAACCGAGTGCGGACGCCACCGGGGTGTACGAGGGGCGAGACCGCATGACAGGCATATTGAAGTGGACGGGCACTCGTTTCGATCTGATCTTCGGTTCAAACTCGGAACTCAAGGCCATCGCGGAAGTCTACGGATGCTCGGACTCGAAGGAGAAGTTCGTCACAGATTTCGTCGCTGCCTGGTCGAAGGTCATGAATCTTGACCGCTTCGACCTGGTCTGATCTAATCCTCTGGTGCTTCTATTCTGACTCCGGGCTACCCCGGCTACTCTAAAGAAAAAGGGGGTGACTTCAAAATGCGTTGAAGTCACCCCCTTTTTTCGATTGAGACATGTTTTGACGGACTCTTAATGGACGCTCTAATAGGACATGCCAAGATTAGAGGAAATGAGGTCATTTTGAGATCGAAACCATAAAAACGATAGGCAGTATTGGATTTGAACCAATGACCTCTTCCGTGTCAAGGAAGCGCTCTACCCCTGAGCCAACCGCCTGCATAAACTGTCGCATTGGAGGCGAACAGTGAAAGAATTATATCACAGACAGAGGTATCTGTCAAGAAGATTCGCTCTGCATAGGAGGAGCAAACGTTCTTCGTAAACCGCCTGTTTCGAATAGGGAGATTTTGGCATGCCCGTTGCGGAACGGGCTTTAGTTTACTGGCATCAGGTAGAGAGCGTTTTTGTACTCGAAACTGACGTGTTTACCATCGGGATTCCACTGGGGAGAGACAAGGTCGGGTCGGTTGAAGTAGAGATCGCTGATTTCGAATTCCGTGATCGTATGCATGTTGCGGCCATCCAGATTGCTGACCATCCAGCGGCAAAGATAGCGGGTCGGCTGCTTAAAGGGCCGAGGCAGCTTTTGCAGGATCGCGGAGAGAGGCGTCGTGCGATTCGATTGAACGATCCAGAGGAGCCGATCATGCGTTGGCGCCGCCAAGCAGTAGAAACTGGCCGCATCGGCGGGTACGGGCACCGTCCACACCCTGGCCCTTTGATTGGGATCGTTCAAGTTAAATTCGACGAATGTCTCTACCGGCGAGAGTTTGCTGCCAAGGGTCACTTTCTGTGCGGGCGTGACGATGCCGTCGTAATAACTATCGCTGCGCGCCACGACACGCCCGGAAGCTTCGACAAAAAGCGGCCAGACATTGCCCGTCATCAAGGGGGCGCCGGTGAGACCGTTTACCACGATCTCCTTGTCCTTGCGTCCATCGTAATAGTGGAGGGTGGCGACCAGTTTTTTGTCATACTCACACTCGCAGACACTCTGCGCACCTTCGCACCATGTGCCGAGAGCCCACATCGGAAGGACACCACTGCTCCGACCATCGCGCAGCGACACGAATTCGGAGGTCATCCTCTTTTTCCGAGGAGCGCCCCTGCGGGAATACAGGAGATGGATCGTAGCGCGGTCGGGAGAGACGGTAGCTCCCATCGGCTCCGGCAGGGGGGCTATCGGCAGAGGCGTCGCTGCACTCGCCTGGCCGGGCGGGAGCACCTTCTGCCGGAGCAGCGTCAAAGTATTGCCAGGGGTGAGTTGAAAAAGTAGGATCTCGTCGTTTGTGAGCCACACGTAGTTGCTGATCGAACCGTTGCGGCGCTCCGGACCTACCCACCTGTCACGCGTGACAAGCGGTACGGCATGATCGAGCAGCCCTTCCCTGGGCGCCAATCGCCAGACTGCGAAAAGAGCCCCGCAGACCAGCAGAACGAAGAGAACCGCAAATTTGCCGCGAGCCGATTTTGCCATGCCAGTATTATACACCGTCCGCTCGGGAAACGTCCTTCGACCGGCAACAAAGCAGGGGAGGATTCCACCACCCGCTGCATTGGAATCTACGTCAGTCGCAGAGGCCGTAGTAGGTGCCGTAGTAGTTGCCGTCGGTGGCGGCGTTGGGGTCAGGATCGTCGCTGCGGCCTCCGGAGGGGCAGACCACCTGCTTGTCGAAGGCGCCGCCGGTGACCACGAATTTGGAGTGGCCATCGGCGAAGACGAAGCCCGCGCCCCGGCTGTGCCAGGCCTGGTAGTAACCGGGAATGTAGCCGTATTTGGCGTCGGTCCCAAACCACGGCATCATCTCGTCGCGCATGATGCGGGTGTCGGCAGGAAAAGCGAACTCCGCATCGCTGACGACATGCGTGGTGGCATAGAGGTTGTTGTTTTGCGAGGATTCTCCTGCCACCACCGAGAAACTACCGGTGTCGAAGCGATAGCTGGAGCCGTAACAGGACTGATAGTTGGAGCGGCCAGGGCATCCATACGTAGGATCCGAAAGGGAGGGGCCGCCCAGATCGTCGGGGCAGCGGAAGATGTCTTTGTTTTTGGTGTAGGGCAGGATCTCCACTTCGACGCCTTTGTGCAGGGGGTCGCCCGCCCAGGCGCGCGCGCTGGTCGTGGGATCCTGAGTGTTGTAGGCGTAGAAGATGGGAAAGCTCTCGTCGTAGTCCTGCACATACATCCGAACCCCCAGACCGATCTGGCGGACGTTGGAGGTGCAGACGGTCTGGCGGGCGCTTTCGCGGGCCTGGGCGAAGACCGGGAAGAGGATCGCCGCCAGAATCGCGATAATGGCGATGACGACGAGCAGTTCGATGAGCGTGAAGGCAAGGCGAGTGTGGGATCGGGTAGTCATGATTGTTGCTCCGTTCTCCTCGAAGGCGGGCAACAAAAAACGCCGCCCTCGGAAAATGGAAGCGGCGAGAAGAGGGCAAGACGCCACACAGGGCGCACATGTCGTTCGGGTATTGGCCGCTTTCCTACGCCGGTATGATCCGGTTCAGGTACCAGGGTCGGCCTCTCAAAAGCCCTCTCAGCCTGTTTTGCAGCAGGCTCCCCTAGCGGTGGACACGACCGTGTTACGGTCGCGACTTCGTTATTGTACTCTTATTGTCCCGGAATTGCAACCATTCCAGGTTGTTTGCCCTGAGAGAGCGCTCAAGGAGTGGGCGGAGCCGTACGCCTTTCGAGCACGCGGCGAATAGGGATGTTGGCGACCACGGCCACGGCATCGTCGGAGCGTTCGAGGGTGACATCAAGCGCGGCTTCGTCGATCTCGACATACTTCGAGAGGACGATCAGAATCTCACGGCGCATCTCCTCCATCATCGGAGCGGGAATATCCGCCCGATCGTGCATGAGAACAAAGCGCAGCCGATCTTTTGCAACGTGTTTGGCGGATTTCTCGCCCCGCCCGAACAGGCGGTCAATCAGAGTATTCAACGGCATAACACACTCTCCAGGGGGGATTCTCAGCGAGATTTAGCGGAGAAACGCCGGAGCAGCTTCTCAAAAAAGCCACTCTTCTCTTCCAGGTCCAGGAACGGAACCTCTTCTCCGCGCAGGCGACGGGCGATATTGATATACGCTTTACCCGCCATACTGGTGTCCGACATGACCGCCGGCTCCCCGTGATTCGTAGAGGTGATGATCACCTCATCGTCGGGAACGACGCCGATCAGTTTCACAGAGCTGCCCAGTACCTCCTGCACATCCTCTACTCCGAGCATCTCCTGGTTTTTTACCATCCGCATGCGAATCCGGTTCACGATCAGCATTGGATTGTGCAACTCTTGCGCTTCCAGCAGACCGATGATACGGTCGGAGTCACGCACGGAGGCCATCTCCGGGTTGGTGACGACGATCGCTTCGGTCGCTCCAGCAGTCGCGTTCTTAAAGCCTTGCTCGATGCCGGCCGGACAGTCGATCAGAATAAAGCTAAAGCCTTCCTCCTGAAGGTCCGCCACCAACTGCTGCATCTGCCGGGTCGTGACCGCGCTCTTATCGCGGGTCTGGGCGGCAGGCAACAGCGAGAGGTTCTGATGTCGCTTGTGCTTGATCAGGGCCTGGCTCAGTTTGGCGCGTCCCTCCACCACGTCCACGATATCGTAGACGATGCGGTTTTCGAGGCCCAGTGCGAGATCGAGGTTGCGGAGGCCGATATCGGCGTCCATTACGGCGACCTTCTCCCCCATCGATGCCAGTGCGACTCCGAGATTGGCGGTCGTCGTGGTCTTCCCGACTCCGCCTTTACCTGAAGTGATGACGATCACCCTGCCGGTGTTGGACATAAAAGAACGACTCTCCTCATGCGAACGATACACACGATGCGGACAGGCCGCAAAAACGGTGCGCGAACAAGCCGCGCCAGACGACTAGTATAGCACAAACGGTAGCAAAAAAACCGCCCGTCATTTTCCTATTCCGGAGAGGACGCGCATACGGGCGGTCCAGCAGTTCTACTCGACGCCGCGCGGGGTCGCGAGGGGATCGACGCCCCGTAGAATCATGCCCTGTCCGCGGCTCTCGTGGGTCTTGATGGTGGGAGGATCTTCCGGGTCGCGCATCTGGATCAGCACGGTGGTCCGTGCCTCCTGGCTGACATTGACGCCGGAGCCGTGGATCGTCAGATACGAGAAGAAGAGCGCATCGCCCGCCTCCGCCTCGCACGGCACGGCGGCCTCGATAGGATACTGATCGAACGGCAGATGCCAGCCCCCCTCCGAACTGTGCTCCAGGATCCCGAGTTTGTGACTGCCGGGCACGACCCGCACACAGCCTTTTTTGATCGGCGCGGAGTCGAAGTGGATAATGGCCGCGATCATGCTATGCCGGTCGTGCGGGAAGTAAGGAGCGTCCTGATGCATCGGGAACGGGGAGCCCTTTTCCGGCGGCTTGATGAACATCTTGGTATGGTGCAACTGCACGTTGGGCGAGCCGATGATGTCGGAGGCGACAGCGGTCATGCGCTCGTCCACCAGCAGCTTCGCGAAGGCGGCGGAGTAGAACTGCACATTGTGACAGTGCATGATTTTGGTGTCTTTTGCGCCCGGCACTGCCTCCCGGGCGCTGCCCCAGGTCGCATCCATATTCTTGTGCGCGCTCAGCCGCGCCGCCAGGTCGTGCGTCTCCTGCCGGTAGGCCGCAGCCTCCTCCGGCGTCAAGAGCCCCTTCACCAGGATATAGCCGTTCTCACGATAAAACTCCAACTGTTCCTGACTCAGCATTGCATCACTCCCTCACATCCGCATTGATGGTTCAGTATACCCCACCGATCAGAGAGGACTTCCCGATATTCCCTTCCCTCAAAGGTTATTCTCTCGGACTTTGGTCCGGTTTCGATAACTGCCTTGTTCTGGTTCCCAGAGCGGCGACCTCCCGCCACTCGTGTTCCAGAAGGGAGTAGATCAACGTATCGTCCCAGCCCTCTTCATTCCGTCTATTCTGGCGCAGACGGGCCTCGTATTTCAGCCCCGCTTTCTCCTTCAAAGTCGCTTGCCTCGAAATCACGGAGCATTAGGCGTTCCGTCGTCAGAGTCAAGCCCTCTCTTTCCGCAGGGGCCTCTGTTTCCGGACGCGGCGCACAGACGATCAACTGTCGCGAGGACAGGGATGCATAGGGTGTTTCGTCGTAATCGCCATAGCGCGCGCGCAGATCGAAGCCATTCGCATGCAGCAATGCTTCGATCTCCTGTGGAAAGAACATCCGCATGTCCAGCATCGCGGTCCTCTCATCCGACTGGCCTTCGACATGATAGTACCATTGGATATGGTTGATCTGGGTCTTGCTGTCGTAGAGATTGCTTTCCGTGATCGTTACCAGCCCGCTCCCGTCCGGGTCAGGATAAGAACCCACAGGAAAGCGTCGATCAGGATCACGGGTCAGCATCGCGAGGCTGGGGGTGAAGATCTCGAATGCGAACGCGCCGCCCGGCTTCAGGTGCGCTCTCACCTGTGCGAGACATGCCTGGAGATCGCGCCAGTCCAGCAGATGCTGCAGCGAGTTGGCAGGAAAGAACACCAGCCCAAACTTCCGGTCCAGAGTAAAATCGCGACAGTCCCCCTGCACCCATTCCACGGCGACCCGACGCTCCACCGCTTGCTGTCGGGCCCGCTCCAGCATCGGCGCGGCCAGATCGAGTCCCACGACCTCTACGCCCGCTTCCGCCAGAGCGAGCGTCAGTTGTCCTGTCCCGCAACCCAGTTCCAATACGGGTTCGCCATACTGCTCCGCAAGGCGTCTGTAAAAGGCAAGTTCGTTCTGTCGATGCAAACCCGGCCACAGCGCGTCATAATGCTGCCCATCGAAATAGATGTTCTCGTTCATGTCACTTCCTCGTACAAACAAACTGTATCGGCGTAACGATGCGTGTCCGCTACGCTTCTGCATACTCTTCTATTGACAGGAATGCAGACCGAAAATGTGCAGCATTTAAGCTTGCCGCTACGGGGGATAAACGTAAAATAATCAAATTGAACATCAATATAACATCAAAGTATTAATTTGTTGTTGTTTTGATGTTATACTGCTAGTGAAAGGACATCGATGATGCAACATGACTTCTACTCGGTGCTAAAAGAAAATCAATGAATGAAACCGTACGGCCGCTCTTTCTTAGTGAGGCGGCAAAATTGGTCGACAGATCGCAGGAGGAGTTGCTGAGCGAGGCGCTGGCAGGGCGACTTCAAGTTTCTATCACCCTGGAGAACCTGCTAGCCTGGAAGGCCACCCAGAAGCAGATGCCGCCTGTATCGACTCCCGTGACAGCTCCGATAGTGGGAGTCGCGACGGGGGGATTGACTCTGGTGATAGGACATTGGACTGCCATTCCGCCATTTTCCCATATGTGGCCTGATAAATGGGTCGAACCGTATGCAGAAGCCTACCAGGCAGCAGTCCACGTTGATGGACGCTCCCGAATCATCGTGATTGGCCTTGGCCAACGTCGGGCTGCAGGAATGCCGGATCGCGCACGGGCCGTCGTATTCTACCAAAGTCCGCCGAAGGAACGTGCGCTGGTCGAATTTTCCGGAAACGGAACTCTTCAGACAGCGACCCGTTATGCCTGCCCTATCAAACCGCGCGGACTGCATACGCAACTACGCTCAGGGGACTCGATACCGGAAGAGTATGTCGGCATGGAGATCGAAATATTTTCGAGCGTGATCCAGGGGCCTTATGCTGCGAACTCTCTCGCAGTAGTTGCTGAAACGGAGGACAGAGACACGATGCTGAATGTCATGGCTCGACACGGTGTGATTCGCGGCGTCTATAAAGGCTGGCTTTAGATCGCGCCCCGCTACGGCCTTTCTGAAGAGAAGGGAGGTTGCACTTCAGAGTCAAACTTTCCAGTTCAAGGGATTGGCCCGCCTGCAAAAGCAGTCGGGCCAAGCCATGTTTGCGCCCGAGCAAGACCGATTGAGTGAGGCAGGGGAGATTCCCTCACTGGCATCGCTCATCCGAGAGCGTGCGGAACAACTCAACCTCAGCAAATCCTGGGAAGCGGTATGATCAAGTCCCGCGATTTATTGAGGTGATACCTCCGCAAACTCTATCCAATTATACTACCTTGAAGAGGTACTAGTTTCAATCAGCCTCCCTATCGACATTGCAAAATCATTTATTAAATATATGTTTCTGACGTATTGACAGACAAAAAAAATAATGTTACACTTAGAACCAGAGGGTAGAACTGCCCGGTTTCACCTCTAACCTCGGCATATCGAGGCAGTCGTTCTCACTTTCGATCAATGAGTCTCAAACCGTGAAACATCTCAAATTTCTGTCCTGTCTTGTCCTCGCAATCGTTTGTTTAAGTCTACCCAAGGTCTCCCACGCGCAATGGACTAGAAACGGATATATAGTCCTGAAAGATGCTACTGTTAGAAATCAATCGGGGTCCGGCCTGACGCAATTTGGAGGTGGGTGGGTAGAGGCATCCTGTGGAGCCGGTCTAGGTTCGGCAGATATTTCGGTTACTTATAGAGTCACATGGACCTGGCAAAATTATGGACCGTCCAGTTCAACCATGTATACTCCTAAAGCTACAGTCACGGGATCTGTGCCCACAGGCGTGTCAGGATATGCTACCAGTGGCGTGAAATACACTAGTATATCCAATTCGTCCGATACTGCTAACGACGGAAATCCCTACGCAAGTAGCTTTACAGGGTTCACTCTCACTATTCAATCCGGCTTGTTCACTTACTATGACGACATCACGGCAACTGCGGCTGTTACCCAGAAAGGCGCCGTTAAGATTTTAGGTCATAGTGGTTACAGGGAAATGCCCTGGGCGAAGCGAAATTCTCACATGTGCAAATTTGATGTAGGGGGTACTGACGCCCAAAGCACAGTCTCATTCGAGTAGAATAAGTTTCTTCTTCTGTCGCAGGGTCGTATAAGTCAACTTCCCGATTCTTGGTCGGCATTATTGACCGGGATCGGGAAGACAAACATAGGTGGTTTCCTCCTGCCGCTGGTAGCCACCTCACACAACTAAAACAAATCAAACCCTGATATTCTATTTCAGGAGGTTGTTTCCACACGATTGCGAAGGGGGTATTCATGCCGCTCACCTTTTATCCCGCAGGCAAAAAGATATTTGCACTGGCGGTACTGCTCTGGTTCTTGGGAGATACGAACGCCAGTCTGGCCCAACAGCCCGTTTCCACCACCAGTAGGCTAGAGCAGGCAACGCACCTCCTACTAAAGGATGGGTCGTTCTCGGCGGCGCTTGACACGATCATTCAGCAAACCCACGTCGCCATTGTGGCAGAGGGAATGCCTGCCGACAAAAAAGTGATATTAGATGTCAAGGGGTCGCTACGGGAAGTATTGAACCGTGTGGCGGAGGAGTTCGACTATACCTGGCGGGAAGGGTCTGGAGGGGTTATTCTGATGAATAAGCGCTTCAAAGATTCTAAGTCTGCCCCTCAAACACATCTGTTTGAGATGCGTCAGGTTATCAGCAACATACTGACTATTTTGCAGACGCTAAGCCCGGATACGAACGGCGTCGATTGGCCTGACCTGGAACTCTCTCTTGCCAATACCTTTACTGATGAACAGACGCAACTACTGCTCAAAGGAGACCGGTTGTACGCCTCAGCTCTCTCTCCCTCTCAGTTGCAGCGTCTGCGCATCATCATCGGGAACGCGACATTTGGAGTAGAGTGCTTCCGATGGAAGGATCTATCGCGTGCTTTCGATGCGATGCAAAGATCGGAGTTGGCGCTCACTGTAACCAATGGCGTTAAATCCTTCGCCGTGCATGACCCCCTGACGGATACGAACGTGCCGCAAGGCATCACTCTCGGCGGAACAGGATTCACCAAGAAAAAACTATGAAAACCCTCAATTATCCTTTGATGCGCGCCTGCCTTGGGATTGGCTGCCTCGTGCTAAATGTGCTCGCCGCTCCCGTGCAAGCCCAGGAAAAACCTCTCCCCGACTATGCTTCAAAACTCGCCCATCCCGTACACCTGGCGCTTGGCAAAACAACTCTGGCTGAAGCGCTGGCTGCGCTCTCCAAACAGACGGGCATACAAATCGATGCCGCGGAATACTTGAAAGAACGGGTTATGCTAGTACAGTTGGACGGCCTTACTGGTCGCACGGCCCTCAATGCCCTGACCTCCCTGAATGATCTCAGATGGAGCGCCGTCGGACCTAATCACCTGTTCGTAGACCGCCCAGCATCCGGGCGACCTGAGAATATAATGGAAGTGCCTAGCCGCCTCGCAAAAGCGCTTCCAAAGGATATTCGGGACTGTTTGTTGGTGGGCATACCGCGCAAAAAGGCGTGGGATTTTGCCAAGGCAGACGCTTTCGCGAGGAAATCGGATTTCGAATATCCTCAATTCGTTTCTTCGCGCACGGGGGATCTCTACCAGGAGCAACAGCGCCTCTTCTTGGCAAGTCTCCCTGCCGTCTTGCCTCCTGGCACGAAAATTCCTTTTCGAAGCCTGAACCCTGCGCAGCAGTCCGAACTGCTGTCCCTCCTTTTCTTTCGAGAAATGAGCCGCTTATCGTTCAGTCTGATGTACGACAACCTGGCTCCCTTCGACAAAGATGTGATGCAAGCCTCGTTTCATTTTCATCCTACAGACAATATTTTGGAGATCGGCACAGTGACACACCAGGGAGAGACGGAAACCTACCGGTTTTTTGGCGCTCCCATCGCTCCTCCACCTCCAGGATCAGATCAACACGGCAAAAACCCTTGAGCATGGTTCAGACAAATGGCCCGCCTTTTCCTCTTGTTGGAGAGAAAGGCGGGCCAATCGACGTTTTCATGAACCAACGTTTACGCCGGAGTCGGGTCGTAGCGTTGTAGGATGAGGGTGGCGTTGTGGCCGCCGAAGCCGAAGGAGTTGGACATCGCGATGCGCACGTCCGCTTTGCGCGGGGTGTTGGGCACATAGTCGAGGTCGCAGTTCGGGTCGGGCTTCTCGTAGTTGATGGTCGGGGCGACGATGCCGTCGCGGAGGGTGAGGGCGCAGAGGATCGCCTCGACCGCGCCCGCCGCGCCGATCAGATGGCCGGTCACCGATTTAGTGGAGCTGATCGGGATCTTGTAAGCGTGTTCGCCGAGAGCGGACTTGATGGCCGCCGTCTCATTCTTGTCGTTCAGGTCGGTCGAGGTGCCGTGGGCGTTGATGTAGTCGATCGCATCGGGCGCGAGATGTGCCGAACGCAATGCCGCCTTCATCGCACGCGCTGCGCCCTCGCCCTCCGGCGCGGGAGCGGTGATATGGTAGGCGTCCCCCGCCATGCCGTAGCCGATCAACTCGGCGTAGATCTTCGCGCCACGCGCCAGAGCCCCTTCCAGAGTCTCCAGGATCACGACGCCGCTGCCTTCCGCCATCACGAATCCGTCGCGGTCGGCCTCGAAGGGACGGCTGGCGTGTTCGGGGTCGTCGTTGCGCTGCGAAAGCGAGCGCGCCTGGCAGAAGCCCGCCATGCCGAGCGGAGTGATACAGGCCTCCGCGCCACCCGCGATCATCGCGTCGGCATCGCCGCGCCGGATCACTTCATAAGCGTCTCCGATACAGTTGGTGCCGGTCGCGCAGGCGGTGGTGATGCAGGAGTTCGGGCCGCGCGCGCCGGTCAGGATCGAGACCATGCCCGCACCCATATCGCAGATGATGCCTGGAATAAGGAACGGCGAGATCCGGCCCGGCCCCTTCTCCAACAGCACCTTATGCTGCTCCTCGATACTCGCAAGGCCACCGATGCCGGATCCGATATAGACGCCCGTGCGATCCCGGTTCTCTTCGGTGATCTGCAGGCCAGAGTCGGCGAGCGCCGTCAGGGCTGCGCCCGCCGCGAACTGGATGAACCGGTCCATCCGTCGCGCCTCTTTTTTGTCCATCCACGGTGACGGATCCCAGTCTTTAATGCTGCCCGCAAAGCGGGTCGAGTAGCCTGTCGTATCGAAAGCTTCGATGGGCGTGATGGCGGAACAGCCGGAAAGACAGGCTTTCCACAGCGTCTCCGCGTCGAGCCCCAGCGCGGTGATCGCGCCCACACCCGTGATGACGACGCGCCGAGGGCGCATCGTATTGGTAACATCGCTCATAGTAGCGTTCCTTCACCCAGAGGACGGTCCGACGAAACGACAGGGAGGAGGCGAAGTCGCCGCCCCCCGGTCGGAGTACGCTGCCGTCTGTTGCGGGTCCGGATCAGGCCTTAGCCTTCTCCTCCACGTAGTTCACGATGTCCTGCACGGTCGGCAGTTTTTCGGCGTCCTGATCGGAGACTTCGATGTCGAACTCCTCTTCCAGGCCCATCACGATCTCGACTACATCCAGCGAATCCGCGCCCAGGTCATCGACAATGGAGGCGGCCGGGGTCACTTCATCCTCGCTCACTTCCAACTGCTCCATCAGTACTTTTCGCACACGCTCGAGTGTCGTCATCTATCTTCTCCTCTAACGGCAGATTTGCCGGTGTTTATGATTGAAACCTCTACCGACCCAGGATCGGAATTCTTACATGAAAAGTCCGCCGTCTATGGAGATGACTTCGCCCTGCACATAGGCGGCATCTTCCGAACAGAGGAACGCGACCACACGGGCCACATCCTCGGACGCCCCCAGACGGCCCAGGGGAATCTGTTTCATGATCGCTTCGCGGTACTCGGGTTTGAGCGCCTCGGTCATATCGGTCTCGATGAAGCCGGGAGCGACCGCATTGACGCGTATGTTTCGCGAGCCGAGTTCTTTGGCCAGCGATTTGGTCAGACCGACCAGACCGGCTTTCGACGCGCTGTAGTTGACCTGCCCCGCGCCGCCCGCCTTGCCGATCACCGAACCGACGTTCACGATGACGCCGCTCTTCTGCTTGAGCATCAGGGTCGCCGCCGTTTTGCAGCAGAGGAACGCACCTTTGAGGTTGGTGTCCAGCACAGCGTCCCAGTCCTCTTCGGACATCCGCATGATCAGTTTGTCGCGAGTGATCCCGGCGTTATTGACCAGGATGTCGATGCGCCCGAACTTCTCCTGAGCAGATTTGATAAGCGCCTCCGCTTCGGCAGGGATCGCGACGTTCGCCTGAATAGCCACCGCCTCGCCGCCCGCCGCCTGGATCTGCGCGACCACCTGCTCGGCGGCCTCTCCACTGCGACTGTAGTTCACGACGACTTTCGCGCCCTCTTTTGCCAGCGTCAGAGCGATGGCCGCGCCGATGCCGCGCCCCGCTCCGGTCACGACGGCTACTTTGTCCGCTAATCGCAAGGTTTGCTTCCTACTCTCTCTTCGTCTCGCTGGAGGGCTTCGCAGGCGGCGTCCAACGTCGGTTTATCATGAACGCTGAGGGCCTGCGCGGATTTGTCGATCCTGCGCATCAGGCCAGTGAGGACTTCGCCGCTGCCGAGTTCCACAAACGTCTCTATCCCGTCATTCCGCAGACGCTGGATAGACTCCTCCCAGCGCACGCTGCCGCTCACCTGCCGGGTCAGTCCGCTCATCAGATCGCCGGGAGTCTCGATGTAGTCGGCATCGACATTCGTGACGATACGTACCGACGGCTTGCGAAAGGTAGCGCGGCAGATCGATTCGAAAAGAGCGTCGCCCGCGGTCACCATCATCGGCGAGTGGAACGCGCCGGAGACCGGGATCGGCATCACGCGCTTCGCGCCCTTCGTCTTCGCGATCTCACCCGCTTTTTCGACGGCTTCCATCTCACCGGAGATAATGATCTGGCCGCCGCCGTTGTAGTTGGCGACGGTGACGATTTTCCCTGTCGCGGCACGGGCCTCGTCACAGGCCTCGCGGGCGGCATCCGCTTCCAATCCCAGCACAGCCGCCATCGTGCCCGGCGTCCGTTTACCGGCGTCGCGCATTAGTTCACCGCGCGTCCGTACCAGTTGCAGACCTTCTGCGAAATCCAGCACGCCTGCCGCCGTCAGCGCGGCGTACTCGCCGACACTGTGGCCCGCGACCGCATCCGGCTTCACCCCACAGGTCTCGGTGAAACACCGAAAGGCAGCGACACTTGTCGTATAGAGTGCGACCTGCGTGTTCTCGGTCGCCTTCAGAACCTCTTCCGGCCCCTCGAAGCAGAGCGCTTGAAGATCGAAACCTAAAATCTGATTGGCCAGCGCGAACAGGTCCTGCGCGACAGTATAGTTTTCGCAGAAGGAGCGGCCCATGCCGATCTTCTGCGAACCTTGTCCTGGAAAAAGAAAGGCGAGTTTACTCATCTTAACGGCGGACCTCGTCTCGACTCCAGCGGATCACGTTTGCGGCCCAGGTCAACCCGGCTCCGAATCCGACGGTCACGACAATATCGCCCCGTTTGAGGCGACCCTGCTGCACGGCTTCCGTGAGCGCGATCGGAATCGATGCCGCCGAGGTGTTACCGTAGCGATCAACGTTCACGAACAGCCGGTCATCCGAGATTTTGAGGCGTTTGCCCACGCCTTCGATGATACGCAGGTTGGCCTGATGCAGAACCAGGAGACTCACGTCTTCTGTTCGGAGGCAAGCGCGGCGCAGCGCCTCTTCGATCACGTCTGGAATGACCTTCATCACGAACTCATAGACCTCACGGCCCTTCATGTGGATCGTATTATGCTTCAGCGCGATTTCGGCCTCGGTGAGGGGAGTGCGGGTGCCTCCCGCAGGCATCCAGACCGACTCGACTTCGCCGCCATCCGATCCGAGAACGGAGGCCAATACGCCCTCATCGGCGGCGCAGGGTGTCATCACGGCGGCGCCCGCTCCATCGCCGAACAGGATGCAGGTCGAACGATCCTCCCAGTTGACCTGTTTGGTGAGTGTGTCCGCGCCGATGACCAGGATACGGCGCATCGCACCGCTCTGAAGGAAGCCTGCGGCGGTCGCCAAGCCGTAGCAGAAGCCGGAGCAGGCAGCGCTCAGATCGAAGGCGGCGGCGCGGGTCGCACCCAGTCGGTTCTGGATGATACAGGCGGTCGCGGGCCAGAGAAAGTCGCCAGTCGCCGTGGCGCAGAGGACCAGATCGAGGTCGGCGGCGGCAATTCCGGCATCGGCGAGGGCGCGCACTGCGGCGATCGTCGCTAGATCGGAGGTCGCGGTGTCTGGATCGGAGACACGGCGTTCGCGAATACCGGTGCGTTTGGTGATCCACTCATCGGTGGTATCGACCAGTTTCGCCAGATCCTCGTTCGTTAAAATGCGGTCGGGAACGCACATTCCCAATCCTACGATCCCGGCACGAAAGCCTTCGGCAGGCGCGATGGTGGGGGCCACGCCCTCCTGCAAAGGCAGTGCGTTCGGTTGTGCAGTCATAAAACCAGCCTCGGTTCTTATCAGCGGTCCGCGCGCGATGGCGCTCCAAAATTCAGGAGTGCGACCGCCCCTAATTTAGACGACGGGGGGAGACGGGGGCGGATCGCAGATACGCTGACGAATGGTATCGACAAGGGTATGCTGTGCGGCGCGTTCGGCAGCACGGCAGGCATTGGCGACAGCGACATGGTCGGAGCGACCGTGTCCGATGATACAGATGCCGTTGACGCCCAGCATCGGTGCGCCGCCGAATGCAGAGTAGTGCAGGCGCTGGCCCAGGCCGCGTATCGAAGGCGCCAGCGGAGCTGCAAAGACCTTTTTCCAGGCCTGGCTGGTCAGTTCCTCTTTCAGCATGCTCTGAATCATCTCGGCGGTGCCCTCGGCGGTCTTCAGAATGACGTTGCCGACGAAACCATCGCAGACCGCCACATCGACATCGCCCCGAAAGATATCGCGGCCCTCGACATTGCCGATAAAGTGGAACGGAACGTCGCCCCGCAAACTCTGCTGAAACAGCGCATGCGTCCGTTTGACCAGAGAGTTGCCTTTGACTTCCTCTTCACCGTTGGAGACCAGGCCGACACGCGGCTTGTCGATTCCCAGCACCTGCTGTGCATAGATGCTGCCCATGACCGCAAACTCGAACAGGTTGTTCGGATCGCAGTCCACATTCGCGCCAGCATCGATGAGAACGACGGGGCCTTTCAGGGAGGGTAATGGCACGGCGATCGCCGGCCGATTCACACCCTTGATCCGGCCCCAACTCAGGAGCGAAACCGTCATCGCCGCCCCGCTATTGGCGATGGTGACAAGGGCGTCCGCCTTCTGCTCTTTGACAAGCCGAGCGCCCACTACCAGAGAGGCGTCGGGCTTGCGTTTGAGAGCTGTGGCGGGCGCGTCCTCCATCTCGATCACCTGCGTGGCAGGAACGATTTCCAAATTAGCGCAGGCAGGATTGAGGCGAGCAACCTCGGGCTGCAGAATGCCGGGATCGCCTACGAGGAGGAAGTGTGCCTTCGGGGAAGCACACGCCGCCTCGTAGGCGCCAAGCGCCACCTCTGCGGGGCCTTTGTCGCCTCCCATCGCATCGATGGCGATCCGGATAGTCGTTGTCGAACTCAAGGGCTATTTCTGATCCTACTGCGTATCTTCCACAAGTTGGAAGACCTGACGGCCCTTGTATTTGCCCGTGCTCGGGTCGACATGGTGCATGAGGGTGTATTCGCCGGGCTGCTCGAAGCTCGGAACCATCGCGGGATGATGGGTCAGTTTGTAGTGCGTCCGGCGTTTGCGGGTGCGCTGATTGGAGTGGCGGCGTTTCGGGAGCGGCATTGGTTTTCTACCTTTCTGATATATCGAAGCGGCAGGCTTGTGAGCCGACCGTCATTCGGGTTCGGTGTTCTCTTCCAGCAGAGCGCCGAGTTTGGCAAGCGCCGGATTGACGGGCTTTTCTTCCGGCATCGCGGCGGCATCCGCCAGCACGCGCAACACTTCGGCGGCGTGGCGAAGACAGTGAGCGCAGCGGCCATCCGGCAGAGCCGGAGGCAGAGGCCGCGTGGGTTCGTCCAGCAGAATATACTGGCGTAACATCTCCGTTAATTCAAAGATCGAGCCAGCGAACAGCGGTGCGGCGATCGGATTTTCATCCTCTTCCACGACCGCGATGGTCGCCATGGTCCGTGGTCCGGCCGAGACCTGCTTGAGTTCGAACGTCTCGTCGATCAAAAGTTCGACGGGCTGTTCGAAATAGTCTCCGCACCGACTGCACGGCAGCGCAACCTGCGTGTTCACCTTGCCCCTGATGAGTAAAGCGCCGCCCGCATTGGTAAAGGTGATGTTGCCCTTGACCGGCTGGGTACACTCGACATCTTCATCTACGAGCGGCGGCTCTTCAATGTCATACACTTCATGTTTGCCCGTTTCACGGAGCAATTCAGTAATATCGAGCCGCATAGTTTTCTCTCCTCAGCAACGGAATGAAATTGCCGGGCTACTTGCGTTCCAGCATGTCGCGGCCGCGCTGGATCTGCGTGACGGTTTTGCCGAGCACGTTTTCCAGATTGGTCAGGACATCGCGGGCATAGTCGTCGGAACCGCGCCGGACCGCGTCGGCCTCCTGTTCGGCCCGCTGTTTCCACTCCTGCGCCTGCACCATCGCCTGCTGAACGATCTGGTCGTCGGCGACGAGTTGTGCTGCCTGTGCCTGCGCTTCCGCGATCAGTTCGGCGGCATTCCGCTGGGCTTCGGCCAGCTTCTGGCGGGCCTCGGCGTCGGCATTTTGGCGAACGCGATTGGCTTCCGCCTGTGCCTCCGCATTCTGCCGGCGCGCCTCTTCCCGCGCGTCCTCTTTCAGGTGCGTGGCTTCCGCCCGCCCACGTTCCAGCTCTTGCAGGGCCGCGCGCCGGGCTTCGCTCACCACACGGTCGGCGTTATCGCGGGTCTCTTCCACGATCCGTTCCGAGTCACGGGCCAGTTTCGAGGCGCGTTTCATCTCTTCGGGCAGGTTTGCCCGGATCTTCATGATGGTCATATGGAACTTGTCCTCGTCGAATCGCAGCAGCGCTCCCATCATCTTGGGCGAACGTTCCACGAGGTCTTCCAGTTCCGTGAGCAGTTTGAGAATGTCCACCCCTTCGTGCGTGGGAGCAACGAAGCGCGGGGCTTCCGGAATGATGTTGTTATTCTTATCGGCGCTAGGGCCGGAATTAAGTTCAGGATTTTGAGTTTCCGACTTTTTGCCGGAGTCGTGTTTCAACATGGCTGGGGACCAACCCTTCCACCGATCCGCCGAGGCGGGCGATCTCTTTGACGATGCTCGAACTGAGGTAGGAATGCTCGGCCTCAGTCATCAGGAAGACGGTTTCAACAGCGCTGTTCAAGCGGCGATTCATCATCGCCATCTGAAGTTCATATTCGAAATCGGAGACAGCGCGCAGTCCTTTGACGATCACGCTCGCACCGTGCTTCACGGCATACTCCACCAGCAGGCCCTCGAAAGCGTCCACACTGACATTCGGCAGGTGCGCACAGGCCTTCTGGATCATCTCGACGCGTTCGTCCAGCGTAAAAAGCGGCGTCTTCGAGGAGTTGGGCGCGACGGCGACCAACACCGTTTCGAACATGCGGGCGGCGCGCGCGATAATATCGAGATGCCCGTTCGTGACGGGATCGAAACTACCGGGAACCAGCGCTCGTGCCATGTCGCTCTCTCCTCAACCCACCGTAATCAGTTCGAAGCCCAGGCGAGTGCGCTCCAGGGCGCGCCGCAGAGGTGCATTGGCGGGCTTCTTCAGTGTCGGGTCGTCTTCGACCAGTTGAAATGCGGTTGCGCGGGTCTCGGTCAGAATGTCTATATCGTGCAGGATATCCGCGATCAAAAACTCCGGCAGTCCGCTCTGGCGCGTACCGCAGAACTCGCCGGGGCCGCGCAATTTCAAGTCTTCTTCCGCGATGACGAAGCCGTCCCGCGTCTGCGTCATCACTTCCATACGGGCGCGGCCGACTTCGGTCTTGGGCTCCGCGAGCAGCACGCAGAACGAAGCATTTTGTCCGCGCCCGACGCGCCCACGCAACTGATGCAACTGCGCCAACCCGAAACGATCCGCATCCTCGATAATGATCACGGTCGCGTTCGG
>JAYUMV010000210.1:0-26295 GCA_043762265.1 Chthonomonadaceae bacterium
GTTGTAGCGGGGCGGACAGGAGTGGGAAGAGGGGCAACCCGTCTTTCGTCCGTGCTTCTGGCGGGTGAGCGCCGACTTCACGGCTTCGGAGGCTTTCTGCCTGGCTTGGATATGAAGATCGGAAACCAGAGCAGGGAGGGCGTCTTTGACATCACGATAGGTGAAGCGGTGCAGATTGAAGGCGTTGCCGTCTTGAAGTCGCCAGCCTTCGGCGCAGACCGCATTGAAAGATGCGGTGAACTGAGCGGTGGTTTCGGCAAGAGCCTGAGCCTGCTCTGGAGTAGGTTTGAGACGCAGTCTGACCGCTCGATCCATGACAATATTCTACCATACTAAGCGGTGATTACACAAACGAAAGGAGAGAGCAAGGGGGAAAAAGGCGCAACGCAAAGGCTAAAGGCGGAAGGATGAACCAATCCTCCTCCTTCCGCCTTCAGCCCTTGCGTTCCTTCCCATGTCGCCTTTAGGCGATAGTCCCCTTGTAATGTTTTCTATGGACGAGATCGTTGATATCAATACGCTGTTCGGACCGATGCCATTTGCCAGCGCCGATATGACGGTGGATGCGCTGCTGACCCTGATGCAAAAACACAATGTGGGGCATGCTTGCGTGCTTTCTACCCTTGGAGTGCTGCTCGACGCCACCGGCGGCAATGGCGCGACACGCGCCGCCGCCGCCGAACACCCCGCTCTATTACCGGTGGCAACTTTCAATCCCACCACTTTTTTCGGGGATTCGACGCCGCTTCAAACTCTGCGGGCAGACGGCTTCCGCTTAGTACGCTTCTTTCCCCGTGAGCAGAACTGGCCCATCGCTTTCGCGCCCTTCGGTTCCCTGTTGTCAGCCCTGAAACCCACTGGTATGCCGGTGATGGTCGGCGTACATGCCATGGGCGAGATCACGGCGCTACAGGAGTTTCTAGGCGACTATCCGGCTCCGGTCGTTCTCTCCGGGGTAGACTACAAGCTGCTGGCGGAGGCGATTGCGGCGTTGCGGCGTTTCGAGCACTGGCATCTCGACACGTCGCAGTTGTTGGCGCCAGGCTGTATCGCGCAGGTAGTAGCCACGGTCGGAGTGGAGCGGCTTCTCTTCGGCACCGGCGCTCCTGCCTATCCCATTGCCACGGCCCTGCACACCTTGCGCTACGCCGGTCTCTCTGAAGCAGAGAACCGTCAGATCCTTGCCGCGAATGCGCGCCGGGTTCTTTCGCTGGCAGGATAGGCAAATTGATCGTTTTCAACACCGTTCTTAGGGAGTCGCGCTCTTGGCAATTTTCGATATTCATGCTTCGTTAGAGGGGTATGTTCTGCCCGGTATCAACCAGAACGCGGGTCAGGTCGTACAGAGTATGCAGGCGCGGGGAATCGAGCGGACGATTCTCATGTCGGCGCGGGCCGCGCAGGCCGATCCGCTCTCCGGGAACCGTATTCTGCGCGTCATGCTCGATCAGGGGCCGGGTCTATACGGCTGCCTGGTGGCGCATCTGAATCGCGTCGATGCCTCTCTGCAGTCCATTCGCGACCTCCTCGGCAACCGGCGCTTTCTCGGTGTTCTGCTGACCTCCACGCATCCGAATGAGCCGCTGCATCCCCTGGTCGCCGACGAGACCCTCAACGCCTGCCGTCGCTATCAGAAGCCCATCTTTCTGCTGACCCCGAACGCCGCCTGCGTGGAGACCGCCCTGGAGTTGGCGAAGACCTACAGCATGCACAAGTTCATCTTTCTGGGCATGGGCGGCGCGGACTGGCGCACCGCCATCGCTGCCGCGCAGCAGTCCGTCAACATCTTCCTGGAGACTTCCGGCGCGCTGGATCGCGCGCGTATTCCGGCGGCAGTCGAAGCCATCGGCGGACATCGCGTGCTGTTCGGCAGCGGTTTTCCCCAAATCGACCCTGCTGCCGCCCTGGGCCTACTCGAAGATTCAGAACTCTCCGCGTTGGAACGCCGCCGCATCCTCCACGACAATGCCGCCAAACTCTTCAACATCGAGGAGATCGAAGAGCCTGTCTGAACCCCAGGAGCTTTTCTAAAGCCTCCTGGCCTTTCCGATTGTGACAAGGAAGGGCCTCCGGCCCCGACGCCCACCGCGGAAAGATCAATGAGGCACTTTGGGGCCTATGATTGGCCCAGCAGGAGACTTGAATTCTTTGTAGTTGGCGGGTGGGGTCCAGGCAAACATACTCTCCGGCACGATACCGTTCACCGTCTGTCCGCTCACCGTCTGGACCAGATTACCCGTGGGGCTTTCCATCGTTATCTTTAGCAACTGGTAGCTCTGCTTGTCGATCAACATGTTGATTTTAATTTTTTTGGCGTTCGCGAGGTCGGTTGCCGAGCCCTTGAGTGGCAGTCTGGGCTTCAGGACGAACACCGGGCGACCATCCAACTTCGAATCGGGCAGCACTTCGAAGCCGTTTTCAAGAGTCAGCAGTGCGAAAAAATGCGACAGCATATTCTCATTGGGAATCTGTTCGCGCTGATAGAGTTTCCTGCTCGTAGAGAAGGTAAATGACGCCTTTCCATTGCAGACCATTGTCTGATCGAAACTCTGGGCCTTGCCGCTAACGTTTACCGAAGTCATGGTGTTCACGAAATATTTGTTCGGGGCCTTAAAAGCGATTTTGATGGTCACAGTCTGGCTAGCCGATTTGCCATCGGACGTCTCGCCTTTTTGGATACGAACAACCGTTCCCTGATACGATTTCGCATAAGCGTACATGTCCGACATCCTCTTGTAAATTTCGCTTGCAGACTGTGACTGTGCTCTAAAAGGTACGAGCACGCCGACGGCCAGAAGGATAGAAAAGTAAAGGGCTGGCTTCCCTTTCAGCGTGTCTGTCCAAGTAGCATCGATTTTCCGATCGGGCATGTGGGTTCTCTTTCTTCTCTTCGCCGTTCAGTAGTGGCGGTGATTGGTTCTGGAGTGCGTTTCATCAAAAGTATGTCACACTGTAATCTAAATATCTCTCTTGGTCAAGTCAGGGCTATGTTGCGTGAGGAGTGCTCCGTATATGAACGTTTTAAGAACAAAAAAGGGCCAGGGCACCTGCTTTTCCGGTGAGCACCCGAGCTTGCAGATCCGAAACAGAGCGGTGACGCTCGGCTTGATGCTCTGTATTGCGGCGCCGATAGGAGGGCAGGAACAGATGTTCGCCTATAGTAATGACGAGATCGTGCATCTCACTCCTGCGAGTCGTCTCTTGGATTTCAATCAGTTTCAGGCGTCGTTGGGCGCTTTCAAACCGCTTCTTCCGAGCACGGAATTTTTTTATTTTGACAATGTGTTGCTCCCTGCTAGTTCCTGGCTGGATGAAGATCCGGACACTGCGGCCAAGAGACATCTGGCGACAGCCAGCGACATTCGTCACTCAGTTCTTCCTCAGACCAATCCTCGCGGTACCATTTCGCTCCTTCTAAAAGGCAACGGAGAGACTGCCCTGGACAGTGAGGGCGGTCAGTCCGGTTTCCGATCAAACGGCCCTGCTCTTCCCGATTCATCCATTCCAGAATAGGAATTGACGGGCATCGGGTTCTTGCCCTCTACTTCACAAGATGAAAAAAGAGGACACCCTAAGTAGAGGGTGTCCTTTAAACGCACGAACCAGTCATACGCATGTATTCCTAGAGGGTGCATGCTGACAAACAGAGGTCTTACTTCCGGCGACGGCGGCGAACGAGCACCAGGCCGGTGGAAGCGCCCGCAACCAGCAGTCCCCAGGTACCAGGCTCTGGAGTGGAAGAGGTGGAGGTGGGTGTGTAGTTGTAGGTAATAATGACATTACCACTCGCGCTGGCGGACCCACCAAAAAAGACGCCTGTGCCACCGCTACCGGAATAAACACCATCAGAGGAGGCAGCCGTTATAGTAGATGCTCCGCCGCCCGAGCCCTCGTAACTGCCGAAGTTTGAAACAGGAACGGACACACTGGCACTGGTGCTACCGGTAACTCCGGGGAAAGCACTGTCGCCAGGAGCTGCAGTACCAGAAAAGGGTCCCGCAATAAGTGAGTTTGTGACGGTTATAGAAGCCGGTCCAGTTGCCGTAATCGGAATAGTCGCCTTCGCATTTGTAAATGCTCTGGGAGTGGCGTTACCATTGTGGATATCGACTTCCGCCGTGGCGGACGTGCCCAGGAAGATCGTGACCGAATTGAGCGTTCCCAGGGTCGTGTCGAACAGGTTGAACGTGAACGGATTGCTGAACGGAACTGTCTGATTAGGAATTGTAAACGGCTGCGTGATCGTATCCGCGCTAGCCGTCTTCCCCATCACCAGTCCGGCGCCCAACAGAGCGACGCAGGCGAATTTCTTAGAGATCTTGAGCATTGAGTACACCTTTCGAAACGAGTGATGTCGGAGAAGTGCCAGCCTTCCCGATTGTTATATATACTCCTCGCCGGTGCTAACCTGGCGGGAAACCGTGGCTGTGACATTATGCACTACTTACCTTACTGCAAGAATCGTGCCAAGTGAGCGACTCTACGTTAAAAAACAAGGGCATGCTTGAAAAAAGTACGATTGCTCGGCATTGTGCCTCCTCTGGAAGGGCATCGTTTGTATTCCTCAAAGCGGTATCGTCTGCCGGATCAGGGCGCTGCCGATTGCGGATCCGGCTTCACGGGCAAGCGCCGTGATGTTCGGGACGCCGTAGCGGAGCAGATAGAGACGGGCTTCTTCTAACCCGGCTCCCACCTGCCTGGTATTGTGACTGTCGTCGCCAAAACAGAAAGGGACACCCATCGCCTGGGCCTGCTCGACCAGCCAGGGGGCCGGATAGGGTTCGCCCAGTCCTTTACGCCACCCGGCGGTATTCAGGTCGAGGATACCGCTGTGAGCGCGCACCGCTTCCAATGCCTCTGTCGCCGCCTGACGAATTCGAGGCGTATCGAGTGGGAAATCTCCATACCCTGCGAGGGCGGCGTTCCTCTTGATCAGATCCAGATGCCCTACCACCTCCGGATGCAGTGCCGTGACCATCTCCGCGACCGTCTCGTAGTAGCACACAGCCAGCATCTCTGGCCCCCCCAGCGCTTCCGCTGCTTTAACCCAGTTCTGCGGCGGTCCATCGATCTGATGCTCCCGGACATAGTGCACCGAGCCGACGCAGTAGTCGAACACAGGCCGACCGTCCGGCAGTTTCCGTTCCCGATAACCGCGCACCTGCTCCACGTAGGAATCGGTCGGAATCACCTCTGCCTCGAATCCCCGCAGAACCGTCAGACGATCCGCGAACTCTTCCGCCATCGGAGTCAGAACCTCCGCGTAGCGTTCAAAATCGGCGGTGATCTTCGGTAAATCCCAGCCACGGTCACGCTCCTCCGTATAGAGGAACTTTTCCGCGCTGCGCGGCACATGCTCGCTCACACCGAAGGTATGATATCCTGCCGCAACCGCCGCCTCTAAAATCTCTCGCAGTGTTCCCTCCGCATGGTCGCAGAACTCCCCGCTATGTCCCCCATGCAACGAGACCATCCATTCTTTCGCTCTCTCTGATTCCTTGTGCATGATTCTCCTGACGATTCTCCCTTAAAGTTTTAGGCGAGAATGGGTTTGATGACGTCGCCGAAGACGTCGGTAAGGCGGAAGTCGCGGCCCTGAAACCGATAGGTCAGGCGTTTGTGGTCGATGCCGAGCAGCGCGAGCATGGTGGCATGCAGGTCGTGGACGCTGACGGGGTCTTTGGTGATGTTGTAGGAGTAGTCGTCGGTCTCGCCCAGGGTCATGCCGCGTTTGATGCCGCCTCCGGTCATCCAGAGCGTGAAACAGCGAGGATGGTGATCGCGGCCGTAGTCGGTCGCTGTGAGGGCGCCCTGCGAGTAGACCGTGCGGCCGAACTCGCCGCCCCACACGACCAGCGTATCGTCCAGCAGGCCGCGCTGCTTCAGATCGGTAATCAGAGCGGTCGTCGGCTGGTCGGTGTCACGGCACTGGCCTTTGATGGCGTTGGGCAGCCCGCCATGATGGTCCCAGCCCATGTGGAACAACTGCACGCACCGTACGCCACGCTCCGCCAGCCGCCGCGCCAGCAGACAGTTCGCCGCATACGTGCCGGGACGCTTGACATCCGGCCCATACATTTCCAGAATGTTGCTCGGCTCTTTGGACACGTCGGTCAGGTCGGGAACCGAAGCCTGCATGCGGAACGCCAACTCGTACTGCGCGATACGGGTGTCGATCTCCGGATCGCCGACGGAAGCGTGTTTGAGATGGTTGATCTGCCCCAGTTCGTCGAGCATCTCTCGCCGCGTCTCGCGATCGACGCCGTCCGGGTTGGAGAGGTAGAGCACCGGATCTCCGGCGTTGCGGAACTTCACCCCCTGATGCTGCGTGGGCACAAAGCCGCTGCCCCAGAGTCGGTCGTAGAGCGGCTGATCGTCCGGGCGCCCCGTGCCTTTCGAAGTCAGCACCACAAAAGCGGGCAGGTCGTGATTCTCGGTGCCCAGGCCGTAGGAGAGCCAGGAGCCCAGACTCGGTCGGCCCGCGAGTTGCGAACCGGTCTGAAAGAAGGTAATGGCGGGGTCGTGATTGATCGCCTCGGTATACATCGACTTGATGACGCACATCTCGTCGGCGATGGTGGCCATGTGCGGCAGGAGTTCGCTGAGCCAGAGTCCGGATTTGCCGTGCTGTGCGAACTTGAAGATCGAGGGCGCGACCGGAAAGGTGCGCTGTCCGGAGGTCATGCCCGTCAGGCGCTGACCGTTGCGGATGGAAGCGGGCAGATCCTGGCCCCGAGAGGCGTCCAGGTTCGGCTTTGGATCGAACAGATCCATCTGCGAAGGCGCCCCGGACTGAAACAGGTAGATGACCCGCTTCGCTTTCGGCGCAAAGTGCGGAATCCCCGGTAATCCGCCGGTCGCCTGCTTCGTGCCGCTCGCTCCTGCGACCCCCTCCTGCCCCAGCAGAGCCGCCAGCGCGGCGAGCCCGATACCGGATGCCGACTGGGAGAGAAAAGTGCGGCGGTTGATCGCATCCTGCATCTGTAGAATTCGATTCGTCATGACAGTTTCCTTGCTCTACTCTACTCTTCTACTCTTTGGTAAGTGTCTCGTCCATATTCAAGAGGATGCTGCAGGTCATGGTGTAGGCCGCGAGTTCGGGGACATCCTGTTTCGGATCGCGCGGAGTGTCGCCGATCGAAACCAGTTTCAGGGCCGCCTCCGGGTCTGCCCGGTAGTGGGCCAGTCGCTTCTGGATCCCGGCGGTGAGGATCTGTGTCTCGGCGGCAGTAGGAGCGCGGCCCACGGTGCGACGAAAGGCGTAGAGGAGGCGCGTCGCGGGAGTGGCTCCGCCCTCGGCCAGCATGCGCTGCGCCAGTGCGCGGGACGCCTCGATGAAAGTGACGTCGTTGAGCAGCGCCAGCGCCTGAAGGGGCGTATCCGTGCGCGAACGGCGCACCCGGCAGACCTCCCGCCCCGGCACATCCAGCAGGCTCATGAGCGGCGGCGCAGCGGTCCGCTTCCAGATCGTGTAGAAGCTGCGCCGATAGAGATTCGCGCCCTTATCGTGTTTATAGTTGTGCAGATTGCCGTAGCTGCTCACCTCGTCCCAGATGCCGTCGGGCTGATAGGGCCGCACCGAGGGGCCGCCGATCTGCTCTGTCAGCAGCCCGCTGACGGCCAGCGCCTGATCCCGGATCAACTCCGCAGGCAGTCGGAAACGGGGGCCGTGCGAAAGCAGGCGATTGTCGGGGTCGCGCTGCGCGATTTCGGGTTTGACATGCGAAGACTGGCAGTAGGTCGCACTCATCACGATCGTTTTCTGGATAGCCTTCATGTCCCAACCATCCTTTACAAACTCCGTCGCCAACCAGTCCAGCAGTTCCGGATGGCTGGGATACTCGGCCCGCACTCCGAAGTCCTCACTCGTTGCGACAATGCCGACACCGAAAAACTTCTCCCAGAGCCGGTTGACGAAGACGCGGGCCGTGAGCGGGTTGTCGGGACTAGCGATCCATTTCGCCAGCCCCAGGCGGTTGTTCGTGTATCCGGCAGGCAGCGCGCCGAAGGCGGCAGGCAGTCCCGACGTGACTGCCTCGCCGGGATGATCGTACTGCCCGCGAAGCAGGATATTGCAGACGCGCGGCTTCGGCATCTCGTCCATCACCATGACGGTAGAGACCTGCGCATCCAGTTTCACCCGTTCGGCCTCGGTGCTATCGCGCTTCGCCGTAAGCGCGGCATACCCCGGATCGAACTTCAACGACCAGGCCCGTGTAATCGCCTGCTGCTGCGCTTCGGTGCGCTGCTCCGCCGGGATCTTCAAGAGCGCCCGCACAGGATCTGCTGTCGCCACCATCGCGACCTCGGCCGGTGTCAGCACCCGCTGAAATACGGCCAGGTCGTCCACCTTTCCCATAAAGAGGCCGTTCTCGGTACGGGTGCCGATTTTAGCGGTCGCCAGAGATCGGAGTGTACCGGATAGGGCGTTCACTTCGGTATCGGTCCCGACCGGTTTGCCGTTGATATAGACCTTGACGCCCTCGGGCTTCGCGGAGCCGTCGTAGGTGACGAAGAGATGGCTCCACTGGTTGTTGGGCAGCGTCTCCTTCGCGTTCACCTTTAGAGCGTTGTCGGGCCAGTGGCTGATGATATGGATGGCGGGTCGCCCGCCGATCAGATAGAGGTCGTAGCCGCGATAGCCGCTGGCAGGGGCGTCCATGTGCGCGTAGACTGCGCCGTTCCCATTCGCAGGATTGACCCAGGCCCCATAGGAGAACCTGTCGGTGCGATCAAAATCCCCGACATTTCCGAGGTCGATATAGCTCTTGCCGTCCAGGACCACACCGCCCGTCGCCCGCCCCGCATCCGCCCCCAAAGCGCCCACCGCCTTCGGCTTCGGGACGCTGCCCATGGAGGCTAAAGACGTTGTCCCAAGGGCATATCGTGCCACTAAACCAGTGGCGAAAACCGCCTCGGAATCTGCTGTAGTATCGGGCTTCCAGGTGTCGGCGGCCTGCCTGTTCGCCGCCAGCCGCGCGCCCCCCTGCACATCGAGATCTTTGATTTGCGCCTCAAATGCCGCCAGTTTCTGCTGCTGCTCCGATGTGGGCGCTCGCATGATCGGCGGATGGTTGACCGGCGTCTCGACCCCGGTGCCGCTCTCCGGGACGTTGTTGAAGAAGGCGTAGAACTGATAGAACTCTTTTTGGGAGAGGGGATCGTATTTGTGGTCGTGGCAGCGGGCGCAGCCGGTCGTCAGGCCGAGCCAGACCTGAGAGGTCGTCTCGACACGATCGATCACGGTCTCGACGCGCCACTCTTCGGGAATGACTCCGCCTTCCGTATTGATGCGGTGGTTGCGGTTGAAACCCGTGGCGAGTTTCTGATCCATCGTCGCACCGGGGATCATGTCGCCCGCGATCTGCTCGACCGTGAACGCGTCGTACGGCATATTCTTGTTGAAGGCGTCGATCACCCAGTCGCGCCAGCGCCACTGATAGCGCTCGTAGTCCGCCTGAAAACCGTTGCTGTCGGCATAGCGCGCCCCGTCCAGCCAGGCCATCGCCATCCGCTCCCCATAGCGCGGCGAAGCCAGCAGGCGATCCACCACCTTCTCGTAGGCCTTTGGGCTGCTGTCCTGCGCAAACGCATCGATCTCTTCCGGTGTGGGCGGAATCCCCGTCAGATCCAGCGAGACACGCCGCAGCAGCGTTACGCGGTCGGCATAAGAGGAGGGATGCAGTTCCTCCTGCTCCAACCGTGCCAGCACAAAAGAATCGATCGGGCTTCGCGGCCACGCCTTCTGCCGTACCACAGGAATCGCAGGCCGTGCTGGTGGCACGAATGCCCAATGTGGTTTATACTCCGCGCCCTGCGCGATCCAGCGCTGCAGCAGCTGCCTCTCCTCCTCGCTCAACACCTTATGCGAGCCGACAGGAGGCATCTGCAACGGCCCCCCTTTACGCATCACCCGATCGATCAGTTCGCTCGCACCGGGCTTGCCGGGCACAATCGCGAACTTTCCACTCGCCAGTTTCCCCAACGCACTGTCGCGCAGATCGAGTCGCAGCCCCGCCTGCACCTGCTTCGGATCCTGCCCATGACACGCAAAACACTTCCCGGAGAGAATCGGCCGAATGTCGCGGTTATACTCCACTTTCGCGACCACCGATTTTGCCACCAGAGCATGCTTCTGCTGCGCCCCAACGAATCCTGCAACACCGAGCAGCATGATACTGCTCGCTATCATCACTCCGCGCCACATTGTGTGCGTTCTTTGAGAACGAAACTTCATGGAGTCTTAATACCTCTCGCCAAGGTCAATCTTGATTCACAATTTATTATGTCGTCAAAACGCCGGAGTTGAGGCGAAGACCTGTATTCCCATGCAGGGGCTACGTTCACTAGCTTTGAAATAAGCCTGCTGGTCCGACTTGGGGTTGTCAAGGGACGCAGTATCGAAACCGGGCTTCGAGAAGAGACTGCCCAATATAAGACCGTCCAACCTTTATCGTTTCTACGATGCACAGATGCGCCTGCCCTCAGCAACATCTTAACCGGAGAAGGGTTATTATTGTCACCCCATACTGAGACGGCGAGGCGGTCGTTCCAGAAGGCCAGGGTAAGTTGACGTCTGCCCCATGATGTAATAGAAAGCGGACAATTGTAATGTATTGTTCTTCAGTTGCATTCATAAGCGCGCTACGGCCAAGAGGATCAAGCGAATCCACAGAAACGCCTTGCTCGCAAAGACGTTCCACAATAGCAAGATCCCCTTGGCGTGCTGCCAGGGCCAACCGGATACCCAGGTTTGAGTGCCGATCCTCCTCCTTCCAAAACCGAGGATCAAGTTCCAACGCTTCAAAAGCCCGCATGTATGTCGCCCAACTTACCCACGCGAAGGATATGTCGATATGGGCGAAATCCGTATCGTAGAGTATTCCGTTTTCTTTCAGCACAACAAGCGGCCCCACATACCACGAATGTTCAATGATGCAGGGTAACAACCCTTTGCCTCTCGTTGCTTCCCATGCCTTTGCTCAGCCCCGCTTACAAACCATTTTGTACAGTTTGGAAGGCAGCTCTCAAACTTTTCATACCCGCCGCGACCATGCCGCCATCCGATCCTACTGCCAGGAAGGTGAATCCGTCGGCGACGGTGGGGGCGATCTGATCGGCGGAGGCGAGCAGAATACCGGCCGCTTTGTGGTTCCGTTTCGCGGCTTCGGAGACGCGAAGCAGGGCGGCGCGAAAGTCCGGATGGGTGTACTGTTGCGGGATGCCGAGACCGACGCTCAGATCGAGCGGCCCGACGAACAACACATCCACGCCCTCGATGGCGGCGATCTCCTCGACCTGCGCGACGGCTTGCGGGGTTTCGATCTGCACGATGGTCAGGAGATTGGCGTTGGCCTCGGCAAAATACTGGTCGAACTCCAGGCTGAAACCGGCGGCGCGGGTGAAGCGCGCCGCGCCGCGCACCCCCTGGGGCGGGTAGCGCATGGCGGCGACCGCGCGCTGCGCCTCCTCCACCGTGTTCACATAGGGGATCATGATCCCGCTTGGCCCCAGATCGAGGGTGCGCTTGACGCGTGGCGCTTCGTTCCAGGCGATGCGCACAATGGCGGCAGCCTCGGTCGCGCTGATAGCCTGCAGCTGGCCCAGCAGATGCGCCTCGTCGCCCGAGCCGTGCTCCAGGTCGATCAAGAGCCAGTCGAAGCCGGCACGACCTGCTATCTCGGCGGTCACACTGGAACCCAGGTTCAGCCAGGTGCCTGCCAGCACCTCGCGCTGCAATGCGCGCTCACGTAGATACTTCAATACGTTGTCCTCTCTCCTCTCAGACGGTGCCCTGCACTGTCTGCAATAAAGCCTGGATATAGCCGAAGGAATAGGCGTAGGCGAGCGCGCCTCTCGTATCGCCTTCGATGCTAGGAACGTGGTCGGGCATAATCATGCCATCGTAGCCCACTTCCTGATAGGTTCGCAATGCGCGGGGCATATCGACATCGCCGTTGTCGGGGAGGGTCTCCGCGAAATCGAGCATATGGCCCTTGATATTGCGAAAATGGACGTTGAAGATCTTGCCCCGACTGCCGAAATAGCGGATGATGTCGAAGATTTCGCGATTCGGGTCTTCCAGCATCTCGCAGACGGTGCCCTGGCAGAAGTTCAACCCATGACTGCGACTGGGCGCGATCTCGATAAAGCGCTTCAGTCCCTCGATCGTGCCAAGCGGGCAGACCACATCCCGAAATCGGTTTTTACCTATCGAGGGATCGTTGGGATGACAGGCGAGACGGACGTTGTTCGCCTCCGCGACCGGAATCACTCGCTTCAGGAAATAGGTGACACGCTCCCAGTAGAGATCAGCGGTGATATGTCCGGCCAGCGTCGGCATATCGGCATGGAGTTTAGGAGAGTTAGCGGCCTCCGCATAGTTGAAAGCGCTATAGAGTGCGCCTCCACGCCCCGGTTTTGGAGCCGTACGCGGCACCCCAAGCAGAGTGAGATTGTACTTGAGCAGAAAGATCCCGGCCTTGGCGGCGTTGGCGATCATGGCGCAGATCTGGTCTATTTCACGGTCCCGCTCCGGATCCTTACCGAGCAGAATATTTGGCATCTCTGCCGTATCGATGGTGACCGAACTCATCGGCAACGGCACTGCCGCCAGAGTAATCCCGTGTTTCTCCACACGCTCGCGCAGGCTCGTCAGCCCTGCAACGCTCCAACTCGCATCCAACGTACGAGGCGGTAGGCCACTACAGATATGGTTGACGCCGAGAGCCGCCAGAATCTTCAGGTCGGCTTCGCTGTCGTGGTGCTGGTGCCCGAGTTTCATGCGGGCTTTCGGAGGGGGCTTTGCTTCCTGCGCGACGGCTGCGTTCGCCGCTACGCCGAGCGTTGCCGCACCTCCCAACGCCCCCGTTAGAAAGTCGCGGCGCGATGTGCCTCTCGCCATAGGTTGCTCCTTTGCTGTCGCTTCAGGTCTGTCAAAATCCTCACCCATTATTTGCCTTTCCGACAAGCGATTTCCTGCAGGATGCGGGCGGAGAATACCCGGATCACGAAACCCGTCACAGCGCCGACAGGTATAATGGTTATATGATGGAAAAGCAAGTTTCGCAAGCGCCGCAGATTCGGGCAGTGTTTCTGGATATCGACGGCACGCTTATCGGTATGGAGGAGCAGGTCTCGCCGGGGGTGGCAACGGCTCTGGCAGCGGCGCGGGCACAGGGTTGCCATGTCGTTCTCTGCACGGGGCGAACCCGGTATCGTGCCCTTCCTATCGTGGAGTCGTTAGGCGAACCGTACGGTTACTTTGTCACCTCCAACGGCAGCGTTGCAGCGCATGCAGGCCGGGGCGAGATCCTCTATCGTCATCTGATGCCGATTCCGCTGGCGCTGGAGGTCGTGCGGGCGATTGTCGCGGTCGGTTCAGAACCCTATGTATTCGAAGACTCGGATAGGCCGGGCATGGAGGGGAACCGGGTACTCTACCATCCGGATAAGCCGGTGGGCCGCTGGGCGGACGTGCCGCGCTACCGACCGTATGCCCGCATCCTGGAAGAGCTGCCGTTCGAGCCGGTCTCCGTCAGCGCCTTCGGCCCCGCAGAGCGCATCCGGCCTCTGGTGGAACAACTGGAAAAGCGCCTGGCCGGAGCCGTCAGCATCGTTCGCTCGGGTTCGGAATGGAACTGGGGCATCGAGATCTATGTGCCGGGCATCAGCAAACAGGTCGGGCTCGCCTATGTAGCGAACCATCTGGGCGTCAAACAAGAGGAGACCATGGCGATCGGAGACCACCTCAACGACCTCGAGATGCTGCGTTGGGCCGGGATCGGGGTGGCGATGGGCAACGCTCTGCCGGAAGTGTGCGAGGCTGCCGATTATGTGACCGCCAGCCACAAAGAAGACGGAGTTGCGCGGGCAATCGAAAAATTTGTGCTACATCGGTCTACCTGAAACATCGCATTGTAGTACCGAAAGAGTGGGGAGAACATAAGCGTGAAGAACTGGATCGTGCGCTGGATCGCCAATTGCATCGCTCTTTTTGCGGTGACAAAGCTCGTTAAGGGAATCGATTTCGATGGCTTACACTATCTATCGTTGATGATCGTCGTCGGCGGTATGGCGCTGGCCAATGCGGTGATTCGCCCTATCATCATGTTCTTTGCCTGGCCCATCAACTGCCTGACCTTCGGGCTGTTCGGATTTGCCCTGAATATTGCGTTCTTTTGGATCGCGGGCAGCGGAGTAGTTCCCGGATATCGGGTAGAAGGTCCGATGCCGGCGCTGATCGGCTCGGTCGCGATGGGCGTTCTCAGCGGCATTATCAGTTTCCTCTTCAAGGATCGCGGCGACAAAGACGACAAGTAGTCTGTCCGCGCCGGGGAAGCTCCCGGGTTCAACCTCTTACCAAACACGCCTCCGGGATTATGTCCCGGAGGCGTTTCGGCAACTCAAATGTTTTTCCACCCGATGTGGCATACTACAATCCGACGCGCGCCTGCAGCGTCAGGAGCGGATCCCCGGACCCCGAAAAATGAACGGCGCCCTCGACGCCGATCCGCACGGCGAGGTCGGCTCCAATAAACAGTTTGCCCCCGAAGCGTGTCTTCTCCGCGATATACGGCCCGACGCCCGCTCCGATATAGAGACGATTGCCGCCGAACAGTCCCTTGGCGTAGACCTGGTCCAGGGTGATCGGCACCAGGGTTGAGATCCCGTGGAAGTTGGCGGAGACGATCGCCTCCGCATCGACACGCGTGGTGAGACTCGGCAGGATCCCCCGTCCCAGTGTGGCGTCGATACCGCCATCGAATTTGGTGCGCGGAGAGAGCATCAGTCCGAGTCGCAGATGCAAGGGAAACGGTTTGGGAATCAGGCCAAGCTGGCCGCGTTTACTCTCCATCGTCGCCAGAGTCAGCGGCACGACGCGCGTAAACGCATCCGCCGCGTCGAGCGCGTTTGGGGGCGTCTCTTCCGCCCGACTGGAGACCGGCGCACAGGTCAACAACAAGGCCGCGAGAACCGAAATCCCGATTCCTCCGGCAGACGATACGATACGATTATGATGCAGGGACATGCCTATTTTCTCCTTTTTGACGCCGCCGTTTCCGCCCTCGATAGCCTCTTTGCAAGTTGAGACAGATATCCGTACGACACACTTCTGTGGTTCGCGGGAAGGGAGGCGAACTCCTTCTCACAGAGGCCCGATGCTGACAAAAAAATCTAAGGGAAGGTCCCGTTCGAAGGTTAAAATCGCCCTTGCGGAAGCAGCACGATATTTGCTATAATCAGCCCGGTTCGACGGGCGATGAGTCCGGAGAGCGCAACGAGAGCCGCGTTTCGGAATGACCGGACAAGCGGACGTAGATTAGGAGGCCAGGGTGAGCGGACAGCTGGAGTTTGGAGAGGAGGACCGCTCAGCCACACTGCGTAACGCGTGGAAACTGGCACTGCATCTTCTTGCCTCCAAAGTCAGCACGTCCATGTTCCAGGGCTTCATCGTCCCGATCCATCCCCTGAGTTACGAGGACAATGTGGTCACCCTTGGGGTCAGCAGCGCCTTCGCGAAGGATCGGCTGGAACACAACCATCTGAACGCGATCCGGAGTTCTCTGGAGTTCCATCTCGATACGACAGGCCTGCAAGTTCGGTTCGTCGTCTCCTCGCGGGAACAGCAGGCGGAGAGTGCGCGTAAGCCGACTGCCGGCGGCAGTTCGGTGCAGACCGCTCTGCCCCTCGACGCCGACTTGGAGGAAGAGACCGACACCCCCCATGTGGCTTCCCGCCCCGAAACGACCCACGAGACGCCTCCGGTTCAGCCCCGCCCCGCTCCGAAATCCGGCGGGCGTAAAAACGAGGGCAAACGGGGTGCGCCCGACCTGCCCGACATTCCTTCCATTGCTCTCAACGACCGTTTTACCTTTGAAAACTTCCTGGGCGGCGGGCGCTCCAACCGACTCGCCTTTGCGAGCGCGAGCGCCGTCGCCGAGCGCCCCGGCGATGTCTACAATCCCCTGTTTCTCTATGGCGGCCCCGGCCTGGGCAAAACGCATCTGCTGCAGTCGATCGCCCATGAAATCCACAGCAAACATCCGAAAATGCGTATCGCCTACGTCTCCGGAGAGTATTTTACGCAGCACTTCGTCTCGGCATTTTTAGCGCGTGTTACCGAAGAGTTCCGCCGCCAATACCGCGCCATCGATGTCTGGCTGGTCGATGACATCCAGTTTATCGCGGGCAAAGAGCAGACGAAGGAAGAGTTCTTCCATATCTTCAGCGCACTCTATCAGACCGGAAAACAGATCGTACTCGCCAGCGACCGCAGCCCGCGTGAGTTGAACACCATGGACGAACGTTTGCGCTCGCGCTTCCAGAGCGGTTTGATCGCAGACATAAGCGCGCCGGAGCTGGAGACCCGCATTGCCTTCCTTCAAAAATGCCGCGAAAGGGAGGGAGTCGCCGTCCCGGACGATGTGCTGCTCTATATCGCGGATGCTATCCAGTCGAATATGCGCACGCTGGAAGGCGCCCTAACCCGCCTGATCGCCTACTGCTCGATCATGAACCAGCCGCCCACGCAGGAGGTCGCTCAGGGCGTGTTGAGCGAGTATTTCATCGGCAAACCGATTCGGATACGTAGGGTCACCGTCGATGAGATCGTGGAGGCGGTCGCCGAGCAGTTCCAGACGACCTCCGCTCAAATCAAGGGACCGGGCCGCCATAAAGACATCGCACTGGCGCGTCATGTCGCGATGCATCTTTGCCGGGAACTCATGCCCGAATTGAATACGTCCCACACGGGAGCGGCATTCGGCGGACGCGATCATGCCACCATCGTCTACGCCTGCCAGCGGATTCGCAACCTGCTCCAGGCCGATCCAGAACTGAAGACCCTGGTGAATCAGTTGATTAAGAGTCTGTCAGGTTAAACTCTGAGTCGCAAACTTATACAGGGATTCGGAAAAGTTATTAACAGAGGAGAGTGGGAGCAGGCACGCTTTTAGGGGAAGTAAAGTATAAGTTTCAACCATACAAGTTGCATCTGATAGTGGGTTCCCCCCCCCTCCTGAAAGAGTTATTAACATTACCAACCGAATCCGGGCCAAGTTATTAACAGAGAGACTCATAACTGCCTGTCAACGAATCTGTCAACAGTTCCTGGTTAATAAGTGGGCAGTTATGAGTCGAGTTATTAACAGAGAATCCGGGGCATTGTTAATAACTTTTCCCCTCTCGACAGAGAGGATGTAGACTCAATTGCGTTATCGGCAACTAGCAGAATCTATCAGAGTCGGTGAACGATTGGATTCTACGGTTTGTAAAATACGATTCGCCCGTCTACTATCTCCCGAGTTATGAGTCTTATTCACCATTGAATCAGAATCACAGAGTCTTTATATAGATCATATATCTTTGATTCTTGAATCCTGGGACGTGGAAGATTGACTCTTGATCTTCAAGATTTGTTTCCTGATTTTGAATCCTGGGAGGAGGAGAGAAGGAATGAAGATTCGATTTGAACCTCCTCTTGAGGCGGAACGTAGAATCCATAAGGCTCTCTACACGGCTTCGGAAAAGACCTCCCAATGTCTGCTCGTTCTGTTGGTATTGTTGATAACCTGTTAATAACTCTTCTGAATTGACTGCTGGGAAGAACCGAGTGAAATACGGAACGGAGCATTGCAAACGCCATGCGTGTCTGCCAACTGAAACTGAGTGGATTTCGGAACTACAACACCCTGGATCTGACGCCGGGAGAGGGACTGAATATTCTGCACGGCGCCAATGCTCAGGGGAAAAGCAATGTTCTGGAAGCGCTCTCCCTGCTGGCGACGACCCGCTCTTTCCGGGCAGGCCGCGAATCCGAAATGATCTTTCGCGATTCGGAGATGGCGCATGTCACGGCGGAGATTAAGCGGGAGCGGGAAGGCGATGCCGAAATTCAGGTCTCCGTGTTTCAGAGCGACAAAAAGGCGGTGCGGGTCAACGGTCTGAAGCGCACCCGGGTCGTAGATATTCTAGGACAGTTCAATGCGGTCTTTTTCGGCTCTCTGGACCTGCCGATCGTGACGGGAGAGCCTTCGACCCGGAGGCACTATCTGAACGTCGAGATCTCGCAGATCAGTCCGCGCTATGTCTACGATCTCGGCCACTACAAGCGGGTGCTGGAGCAGAGGAATCGGCTGTTGCGGGATCTGCGGGAGCGACCCCGCCCTCCGGCCGAGGTCGGGCTGGATGTCTGGAACGCGCAGTTGATCCAGTTCGGCGCGCCGCTCTTCGAAAAGCGCAGATTCTACATCGAGCGCCTGGCGCCGCTGGCGGATCAGATCCATCGCGAACTGACCGACGGCAAAGAGGGTCTGGAAGTGCGTTATCTGCCGAGCATCCCGTTGCCGCGCTGTGGAGAGCCCGACCGATTGCGCGAATCTTCGCCGGAAGACCGCTATCTGGCGGAAGCGCAGACCAGCGCAGAGTCGGAAGCGCCGACTCTGCCCCAGACTCGCCCGGAATCGCCCCTCAGCGCCACGGAGTCGATTGCAAATGCGTTTCGCCGAGCCTTGGAGGGGGTAGGGTTCGATGAGGCCCGTAGAGGCACTACCCTGCTCGGCCCGCAACGGGACGACCTGGCTTTTCTCATCAATGGCAACGACGCCCGCATCTACGGGTCGCAGGGGCAGCAGCGCACCGTCGTTCTGGCCCTCAAACTGGCGGAGTTCCAACTCATTGAGGACTATGTCGGAGAGCCGCCGGTGATGCTGCTCGACGATGTGATGAGCGACCTGGACGATGCCCGTCGCAAGCACCTGCTGGCCTGGGTGCGGCGACGCTGCCAGACCTTTTTGACCTGCACCAACCTACGCTCCTTTCCGAAGGAGATCCTGGAGGAGGCGACGACCTTTCGAGTCGTCGCCGGAACGGTAATCCCTGATGTCAGTCGAAGAACCCGAGCCTCAAAATCCGCGCTTCCCCGACCGGAAGCGCTCCCCGGAGAAACGACCCACCTGGCAGAACCGCAAAGCCTCGGCGGAAGCTCGGACTGAGTTCACGCCTCCTGCGCTCCGCAACAGTCCGATCGCCGCCGCGCTCGCCAACGCCATCAACCGCATGGACAGCTCCACCCAGATTCGCGAAAGTTTGGCGCTGGCCTACTGGCCGCGTGTGGTCGGGGCGCAGGCGGCTGCCGCCACGCAGGCCGAATCGGTGCGGGATGGGGTGCTGTTCGTGCGCACTAAAAGCTCCGTCTGGTCCCACGAGCTCATGCTGCACAAGGCGCGCCTGCTCCAGAGCCTCAATCGCCTGCTCGGAGCGCAGGTGATCTCGGAGATCATCTTCCGCGCCCAGGGCATCGCGCCGCCTGAGCCGCCCGCCGATCCCGACCATCCGACCGAAGAAGAGCTGGTCACGCTGCTTCTGGAACCGCACGAAAGAGACCGCCTGCGTGCCAGTCTGGAAGCCCTCATTTCGATCACGGACGACCATGCCCGCGAGAGTATCGCCCGCCGAATCACCTACGAAGCCCGCCTGCGCCACTGGCGTCTGGAACACGGCTGGAAGGTCTGCCCTCGCTGTGACTCTCTCCACAACACGCCTTACCGGATCTGCCCCCTCTGCCGCCTGAGCTAATCGACGCCCCAGAAAGCGCGACCTCGAAAAGGCGGGCTTGACTCCGCCTGCCTGCTGCCCTATAATCTCCTCGACGCGGCCGTTATATTTCTACGCCCGGCGGTGGGAGGAGAGCTCTGTGACACTGCGTCCCCTGGTACTGTTTACCCTGGCGTTTATAACAGGCGTGCTGGCGGCGGCGTACTCTCTCTGGCTTGTCTGGATCGGCGTCGCCATGCTGGCGGGCATGAGCGTAATGCTGCTGGTGACGCGTCGTATCGTCTGGCTGCCCTACGCGCTCTTCACCGCCATCGCCCTGGTAGGAAGTCTTGACTATAGCCTGCATCTCCAGAGGGCGACAAACGATGTGTCCGTACGGGCTCCCTGTACGATCACGTTGACAGGCGTCGTAGAATCGGATGTCGAACTCTTACAACGCGACCCTGATTCCGGATCTTCCCTGGCGCGTCTCACGCTGCGAGCGATCCAGGTGGAACGGGCGGATTCCACGGGGAATCCGCAAGTACGTGCAGGCGTCGTAAGCGGCAATGTCGGCATACTGATACGATTAAGCTCCTCTTTTCAGGAGACGTCTGTGTCCCGTAATGCTCCTCGGTACGGTGACACGATCCTGATACACGGCCTGCTGGAACAGCCGACCGGACCACGCAATCCCGGTGCATTCGACTCTCGAACCTACCTCGCCCATCAGGGAATCTATGCGACGCTGCTTGCGAAACGCCCCGAAGATTGGCGCGTGGTCACCGAAGCAGGAACACAGAGCAATCCCTTTTTGGCCCTTGCCTATACCTTGCGATTGGCCGTTCTGCGTCATGCACGCGCCGGATTTGCCCCGGAACGCGCCGCTGTTTTGAGTGGGATTCTGCTGGGAGATCGCGCGAATCTGCCCTCCGGCCTACGCGAAGATTTCGAACGCACCGGCACCACCCACATTCTGGCGACCGCCGGTCTGCATGTCGGGCTGGTCCTGGCCTTGCTGATTGGTCTATTGCGGGGTCTGCGCCTGTCCCGTCGTCCGGCCCTTCTCGTCACGCTCCTGTGTCTGGCGGTCTATATCCCGATGACCGGGGAACGTGTCGCCATGACTCGCGCCGCGATTATGGCCGCCGTCTATCTCGGCGGCATCCTCCTGGAACGCGAACCCTACCTGCCTAACACCCTGGCCCTATCGGCGCTCATTCTCCTGGTCGGCAATCCCCTGAGTCTTTTCGACGCTGGGTTTCAGCTTTCGTTTGCCATCGTCATCACCGTGGCAGCGCTCGCTCCACTGCTTCATCGCCTGCGCAAAACCGTATCGGACTCGCCCCTTCCTCCCCCACCATTAGGAAAGGCCGGAAAGTTTGTAGGAGATATTTTCTTTATCGCGCTCGCCGCTCAGATCGGGGCGCTGCCTCTGGTCGCCTACTATTTTCACGCGATCCCGGTAGTCGGTGTCGTCGCCAACCTGTTGATCGTACCGGTCGTCCTGCCGCTCCTCGGCCTCGGATTCCTCACCACCATTCTGGGAATAGTAGTCCCTGTACTGGCCGTTCCACTCGACAAAGCGCTGGACTATCTGCTCGCCTATATTGTTACCATGACCCACTTTCTCTCTTCGCCGGACTGGGCCGTTATCTCTGTCGGCGAGTTTTCTCCTCTCTTTGTGGTCGCTGCCTATGCGATTCTCTGGGGAGGCGCCTGGTATCTCTCCCGCCCGCGCACCACCAACGGGTTCCGTGCGTAGTAAAAACGGAAGCCGAGCTTTAATCTCCCGTTCTCGGGATCAAATGGAGGAACAGAACGCATGGAATATAGGACGTTGGGCCGATCAGGGCTGAAGGTTCCGGTACTGAGTCTGGGCACGGGCACCTTTGGGGGCAGTGGGGATTTCTTCAAGGCCTGGGGACAGACCGATGTGACGGAGGCGACACGCCTCGTGGATGTATGCCTGGAGTCCGGCCTCAATATGTTCGATTCTGCCGATGTCTACTCCGGGGGCGCTGCGGAAGAGATTCTGGGACAGGCGATCAAAGGGCGACGCGATCAGGTGCTGATCTCTACCAAGGGCACCTTTCGTGCCGGACCCGGACCGAACGATGTAGGTTCGTCCCGATTCCACCTGATTCAGGCGGTTGAGAAGAGTCTGAAGCGACTCGGCACGGACTATATCGATCTCTATCAGTTGCACGGCTATGACGGCATCACGCCTGCGGAAGAGGTGCTGTCTACCCTGGACCAGATGGTCCGCGAAGGCAAGATCCGCTATATCGGCTGCTCGAACTTTTCGGGCTGGCATCTTATGAAAGCACTGTCGGTATCGGAGAAGTACGGCTGGTCGCGTTATGTGGCGCATCAGGCCTACTACTCGCTGATCGGGCGCGACTACGAGTGGGAACTGATGCCGTTGGGCGACGATCAGGGGGTTGGGGCCGTTGTCTGGAGCCCGCTGGGCTGGGGACGCCTCACCGGCAAGATTCGACGCGGCGCACCGATCCCGGAATCCAGTCGCTTGCGCTCCCAGACCGTCGTCGATGCGGGGCCGCTCGTCGCCGATGAGTACGTGTTCAAGGTGGTCGATGCCCTGGACGAGGTCGCCAAGGAAACCGGCAAAACCGTGCCCCAGATCGCACTCAACTGGCTGCTGAGCGCCCAACGGTCGCCAATATCATCATCGGCGCCCGCAACGAAGAGCAGTTACGGCAGAACCTGGGCGCAGTCGGCTGGAATCTGACGAAGGAACAGGTCGCCGCCCTGGATGCCGCCAGCGCCGTGCCTAGCCCCTATCCTTACTGGCATCAGGCCGGATTCTCCTACCGCAACCCTCATCCCACCGAGCGAAAGTAGTGACTTCTGCTTTCCAGGCGTAAACTTCGGGCTGAACCGAAGGACGGGGGGAATATTTGACAACCCTTCCTTTGTTCGGTATACTCCTAATTAGGCATGTATCTAATTAGGAGTATACCTAATTAGGTGAAAGCCGAGGGATAAGAGGTGCTGTCTGCACTGTCGAAGGAAGGAGGGTTGCGAACATGCAGTTAACGGATCAGGAGTTCGACCAGATGCTGACGTTTCTAAAGATCCTGGCCGATAGGAGTCGTCTGAAGATCGTCGGGCATCTGGCGGAGCGAGAATATACGGTCAAAGAACTTGCCTCCGTGCTCGGGCTGAAGGAGCCGACGGTCTCCGAACATCTGACGATGATGCGAGCGAACGGTGTGGTAGAGATGCGCCAGGAAGGGACGGCGCACTACTATCGGATGCGAATGGAAGAGGTCCATGGTCTGCTCAAATCTTTCAAACCACGCTCGTTCGTCGAAAATGCCGAGTTTGCCGATAGCAGCGAATTCGAGCGTCAGGTTTTAAGTCATTTTTTTCGAGACGACAAACTTTTACAGATTCCCGTTCAGCTTAAAAAGCAGCTCGTGATTCTGAACCATCTCGTCAAGCAGTTCGATTTTGGCGTACTCTACTCGGAAAAACAGGTCAACGAGATTCTAAAGCAGTTCCATCCGGACTGCGCTACCCTGCGTCGGCAGATGGTAGACAATCGCCTCATGGCTCGAAGTAACAGCGTCTACCGCCGTCTTCCTCCGCCAGAGGAGGCGCAGGTGCCAGAGCAGGGAGACAGTCGCCCGGAGGAGAAGGGCCACACGTCTGTTGTGTAAGCCAAAATGCAATGCACATTCCTTCTCTTTCGCCTTTGACACAGTTGGGTGCAGCCAGGTCATTACTTGTTGGGGCACCCCCCTTCCCGGTGAGCGAACGAAGTCGGGAAGGGGGGCCGGGGGGTTAGGTCGCGCAGAGACATCTGCCGGAAGTTTTGAAGAGAGCCTGTCAGACCAGATCGAAGCGGTCGAGGTTCATCACCTTGGTCCATGCAGCGACGAAGTCCTGCACGAACTGATCTTGAGCGTCTTCACAGGCATAGACTTCTGCGATGGCGCGTAACTCCGAGTTGGAGCCGAAAATCAGGTCCGCTCGGGTAGCAGTCCACTTCCGTTCGCCTGTTGCGCGATCACTTCCCTCAAACACTGTTGCGGACTCCGAAGACGGCTTCCAGGTCGTGTCGATATCGAGCAGGTTGACGAAGAAGTCGTTGGTAAGCGCCTCCGGCTGCTGCGTGAAGACACCGTATTGGGACCGATCGAAGTTTGTGTTCAGGACACGCATACCGCCCACGAGAACCGTCAACTCCGGCGCTGTCAGGGTGAGCAGTTGTGCGCGGTCGATGAGCAGTTCCTCTGCCGGAGCGGTGTGTATGCTTTTGAGATAGTTGCGGAACCCATCTGCCGCCGGTTCGAGCGCATCGAACGATTCCACGTCGGTCTCCTCTTGCGAGGCATCGGCGCGTCCCGGCACGAAGGGTACCGTGATCGCGTGACCGGCATGCTTTGCCGCCTCTTCAATGCCTACGCATCCGCCGAGCACGATGAGGTCTGCAAGCGAAACCTGCTTCCCCCCGGCTTGAGGGCCGTTGAACTCGTGCTGGATACCCTCCAATGTCTTGAGCACGGTCTCCAGTTGAGCAGGACGGTTGACTTCCCAGTCCTTCTGTGGGGCCAGGCGAAGGCGTGCTCCGTTGGCGCCGCCGCGTTTGTCAGAGCCACGGAAGGTGGAGGCAGAGGCCCAGGCGGTCGATACCAGTTGAGACACAGAAAGTCCGGAGGCGAGGATCGAGCTCTTCAGGGAGGCGATGTCCTGATCGTCCACGAGCGGATGCGTGATCGCCGGGATCGGGTCTTGCCAGATCAACACTTCCTCAGGAACTTCGGGGCCAAGATAGCGGGCGCGTGGCCCCATATCGCGGTGCGTCAGTTTAAACCACGCGCGGGCGAAGGCATCCGCAAACTGACCTGGATTCTCGTAGAAGCGTCTGGAAATCTGCTCGTAGATAGGATCTACCCGCAAGGCGATGTCCGTCGTAAGCATCGTGGGCGCGTGACGCTGGGAGGGGTCGTGGGCATCCGGGACCGTGCCGCTCCCAGCGCCCTGCTTCGGTTTCCATTGATTCGCGCCGGCCGGGCTCTTCGTAAGCTCCCATTCGAAACCGAAGAGGTTTTCGAAATAGTTGTTGCTCCACTGCGCGGGCGTTGTCGTCCACGCTCCTTCCAGGCCGCTGGTAATCGTGTGGCCTGCATTGCCGCTGCCGAACGTATTTTTCCAGCCGAGACTGAGCTCCTCGATGCTTGCCACCGCAGGTTCCGGGCCGATATACTTGCTGGGATCGGCAGCGCCATGAGTTTTGCCGAAAGTATGTCCACCGGCGATAAGCGCGACCGTCTCTTCGTCATTCATCGCCATCCGGCCAAAGGTCTCGCGGATGTCGCGGGCAGACCCGAGCGGATCCGGTCTGCCGTTCGGCCCTTCCGGATTCACGTAGATCAGGCCCATCTGCACCGCAGCCAGGGGATTTTCCAGTTCGCGGTCGCCGGTATAGCGGTTGTCTCCCAACCACTCGGTTTCAGAACCCCAGTAGACGTCTTCCTGGGGTTCCCAGACATCTTCGCGTCCGCCAGCAAACCCGAAGGTCTGGAAGCCCATCGACTCTAAGGCGCAGTTACCGGTGAGAACCATCAGGTCGGCCCAGGAGATTTTCTTGCCGTATTTCTTTTTGATCGGCCAGAGCAGCATGCGCGCCTTGTCGAGGTTGGCGTTGTCGGGCCAACTGTTGAGGGGCGCAAATCGCTGTGTGCCGGAGCCTGCGCCACCGCGACCGTCCGTGATGCGGTACGTCCCTGCGCTGTGCCAGGCCATCCGGATGAAGAAGGGTCCATAGTGACCGTAGTCGGCGGGCCACCAGTCCTGGGAGTTCGTCATCAGATCGAAGATGTCTTGCTTCACGGCATTCAGATCGAGAGACTTGAATTCTGCTGCGTAATCGAACGCCTTGCCCATCGGATTGGAGAGGGAAGAGTGTTGGCGAAGAATGTTCAACCGCAGTTGATTGGGCCACCAATCGCGATTTCGGGTTCCACCGCCCGCACTCTGTTTGAGCGCTCCCCCGGAAAACGGGCATTTGCTTCCCTCATTTGTGCTTCCCTCATGATTGAGGGCGGAGATAATGTCCGGGGAATCGGAGGCCACAGGCACCTGCGGGGTCGTTAAGATCGGGTGGTTGGTCGTGTCACTCATGGGAGTTGCTCCTTTGATTCTTCCGTGTGATTCGAGGGTTGGCACCGGGGACATAAGCCCCAGAAAATGACTTCCGCTTCGTCGATCTGGAAGTCATGGGTCGAAGATGGGGCGAGACAGGGGGCGGCGCCCACGACGCAATCGACGTCGGCAGTCGCTCCGCACTGCCGACAGACGATGTGGTGATGGTTGTCGCGGATGCGTGTCTCATAGCGTGCCGGGCTGTTGGCGGGCTGAATCCGGCGCACCAGTCCGACATCCACCAGCGCATTCAGGTTGTCATAGACGGCCTGGGTGGAGAGCGTCCCCAAGCGGGTACGCGCCGCGACCGCAATGGTCTCCGCATCATGATGCTGACTGCCCGCTTCGACGGCGGCGATCACAGCGAGCCGTGGGGCGGTCACACGGAGTCCGGCTTTGCGAATACGATCCGGCCAGTTCAATTCAATAGTTTCCATAAGGGCAGTATATCCTATTACCTAGAAAAAGTCAATAAATGGATTTATTCAATATAATAAAGGATGTTCGTCCTTTATCGTCTGGACAGGGGCATGCGAACACTGTTTAGCGTGGCAGGTCGGTGCGAATGATGCGAATACCGAAGAC